>JAFGDW010000377.1 GCA_016931935.1 Candidatus Zhuqueibacterota bacterium
ATTTGTATAATCTCTTCCTCTAAGAAATCCTGTTCATCCTGTTATCCTGTCTAATTTTTTTAATTCTGGTTTATCCAGGTTAGGATAAATAAATGTTACAAAATAATCCTTAATGAGTATAAATCAATTATATGGCAGATTCATAGGGCGATCAAATTGTAGATTTCTGCAAAAAGTGGTTGAATTTATAATTAACATTCATTATATTATGGAACATTTAAATCGGCACAAAGTTTAAGGTTGACCAATACGTCAGCCGAATGCTCTGACCAATAGATTATAAAAATTCAAGCCGGTGCTTAAAATCAAAGAAGCGCTGGCTTATTTGTTTTTTTTAGGGTAAAAATTAAATAATTAATCAATAAAAAAAGTAAGGAAAAGTATGGATGCCATTTATCTTACTGAACAGGAATACCAAAAATTAGAAAACGAACTTTATCAATTGAAACGGGTGGAAATGCCAAAAATTATTCAGGCAATTGCAACCGCCCGTGAGCATGGTGATCTGAAAGAGAACGCGGAATATCATGCTGCAAAAGAAAAACAGGTACTCATTCAGAATAAGATTAATCGATTGGAAGAGATGCATTTGCGTGTACGAATTATAGATCCGGATAAGGTTGAACATTCCGTCATTCACGTGGGGAGCAAAGTGACACTGCAAAACGTCGATACCGGTTCGAAAATGACATGCGTGCTTGGCTCCACCGCCGAGTTTAATTTATATGATGATATGGATGTCATTTCCATGGAATCACCTGTGGGAAAAGCGATTGTCGGGAAATCAGAAGGCGATAGCATTGAGGTGGATATTCCGTCAGGAAAATTGAAATTTAAGGTGATTGAAGTAAAATAGCAGGAATCATTCAAGTAGTATTGAATCGACAAATAGTATCAATAAAACGCCTTCCGGAAAGAAGGCGTTTTGTACTGTAAGGTTGATGTATAAGTAGGAAGACTCCCCTGATTGCCGCAAAATTTTGTTCCTCGCTTAGATTCACAAATTAGCCCTAAATTCACCTAATAAATTTCCTGCAAAATGATTTTTTTTCAGCTAAATTAATCCAATTTTAACCAGGATTTCAATCCATTATGCAGAATCACCCGGAAATAGAATATTTATTCAGCTTAAGTAGTCGTGGCTGGAAGCTCGGGCTTGACAAAATAACCGAACTATTGGAAGAATTGGGCAATCCCCATCAGCAATATAAAACTATTCACGTTGCTGGGACCAATGGCAAAGGTTCGACGTGTGCTATGTTAACTTCGATATTGGTTGCTCAGGGCTATCGAACCGGATTATTCACTTCGCCGCACTTGATTGATGTGACCGAACGGATTCGTTGTAATAATGTGGATATTTCCTATCCTGATCTGATTGAATTAATTCAGGAAGCCAAGCCGTACATTGAAAAATACGAATGTACATTTTTTGAAGCTGTCACGGCGATCGGATTTCTGTACTTCGCCCGGCAAAAGGTTGATGTCGCCGTGATTGAAGTCGGCCTGGGCGGGCGATTGGATGCAACAAATGTCATTGCGCCTGTCCTTTCGATCATTACGGAAATCGAACACGACCATACAAAACAGCTCGGCCGGTCACGGGAGAAAATTGCATATGAAAAGGGTGGCATCATTAAATCCGGTGTCACTTGTCTGACGAACACGCGGCATAAGATCGTCCGTGAAATTTTGGCATCGATTTGCGTAGAACGAAAATCTCCATTTGTTCATGCAGCAGATTTTGCGATGTTGCAAGCCACCACGCATAATCTTGATGGCACAACATTCAGCATGTCCGCCAACAAACACGTATACAAAAATTTGAAATTGTCGCTACTGGGTGATTATCAACTGGAAAATGCATTGTTAGCAGTCACAGCAGCACGTTTATTAAACGATAGCGGGCTTGTCATTCAAGACGATGCAATATATCAGGGACTTGCTGATGTGCATTGGCCCGGCCGACTTCAAGTTTATGGCACACATCCATTATTAATTTTGGATGTTGCGCATAATGCCAGCGGCTCGAAAAGATTAGTTGAAACTATTCAAAGGATTTCACCCGGAAAAACAGCCACGATTGTTTTTGGAGTATGTGATGATAAGAATTACCGAAGCATGCTTCAGTCATTGAATGCAATCTCTAAAGAATTCATATTTGTTAAAGCGAATACGTATCGTGCGCTGTCAACACATATACTGATGCATGAGGCGGAAAAATTCGGAAAGCCGATGTCGGAATTCCAAAATGTAATTGATGGTATGGATTATGCCACCAGTCATGTTGATTCAAGTGGATTTATTTTGGGGACTGGTTCACATTACACGGTCGGCGAGATTTTAAAATATCATAAAAATGCTTGACAAAGTCTAAAAAATTTCATACATTATACGGCACTCCAGAAAAACTTTCAATTACTTTCCCAATAATCCACTGAGTGTATTCCCTAATAGTAATTCGTATTGTCTTTCAGAGATATTTGATGTTCCGATTTAATCTCAAAAACATGTAAATAAATTTAAATGGATTATTGTGTTAGCGCTGTATTAATGAGATTGTCTGTTTAGCGGTCAAGTGATTCAACAGAATTGTTCGAACTTATTTTTTGACTGCTACACGATCATCTGGGTCGGATTGCCTTAAAGATAACTAAAAGGAAATTCTGTTTAGTTAATCAGTTAGACCTATTGTAGGGCAGAAACCATCGGGGAAGAAAGTCATTCTTGATTTAAAACCCACCAAAAAACAAATGCATACATCATGCAAAATATTTCGAATAAGAATTTATCTTTTTGGTTTTAAGACCGACAAACTATGTAAGGAGACTATTAACGGTTCCAAACCGTAAACTGCCTTTGTCATCTCGATCTGCATATGTTTATCCTCGGAGATATTAAATTTTAATACTAAATAAATTATTACTTGTTGTTTTTTATGATATATCATTAGCTGATTTGTCATCGGCTATTATTCATCAAAACTTATTGACTTAATTTCAGGATGTAACAAATGGATATTACCGAATTAAAAACGATGAAAATTTCTGAGCTAAATAAAATTGCCCAGGAATACAACGTTGCCGGTTACACTGGCTTAAAGAAGCAGGAACTTATCTTCAAAATTCTTGAAGAGCAAACTAAAAAAGAGGGGCTCATTTTTTCCGAAGGAGTTCTGGAAATTCTACCGGATGGATACGGATTTTTGCGATCACCGGACTACAACTATCTCCCCGGACCTGATGATATTTATGTCTCCCCATCACAAATCAAACGCTTTGGTCTCCGGACCGGTGATGTTGTTTCTGGACAGATTCGACCCCCAAAGGAAAATGAGCGATTCTTCGCACTGCTGAAAGTGGAAGCGGTTAATTACGAGAATCCTGAAGAAGCAAAATCAAAAATTCTGTTCGACAACCTAACCCCACTTTATCCTAATCAACGCATTAAACTCGAAACATTACATACAAATTATTCAACACGCATCATGGACCTGATAACGCCAATTGGAAAGGGACAACGCGGACTCATCGTTGCTCAACCCAAAACCGGTAAAACCATGCTGCTCCAAAACATTGCCAATAGTATCACCACAAACCATCCTGAAATTAAATTAATCGTCCTGTTAATAGATGAACGCCCCGAAGAAGTAACGGATATGGAACGATCCGTAGACGCGGAAGTGATTAGCTCAACGTTCGATGAACCTGCAGAGCGCCATGTGCAGGTTTCGGATATGGTACTGGAAAAAGCCAAGCGGCTGGTTGAATATGGCCAGGATGTTGTTATTCTGCTCGACAGTATCACCCGATTAGCTCGCGCGCACAATACAGTCGTTCCGCATAGCGGTAAAATACTCTCCGGTGGTGTGGATGCCAATGCGTTACAAAAACCCAAACGATTCTTTGGCGCCGCCCGTAATATCGAGGAGGGAGGAAGCCTCACCATTATTGCAACCGCGCTGATCGATACCGGTAGCCGTATGGATGAAGTTATATTTGAAGAATTTAAAGGAACCGGTAATATGGAACTTGTGCTCGACCGCGAATTATCCGATCGCCGCATTTTCCCGGCAATTAATGTTAATCGATCCAGCACCAGAAAAGAGGAACTATTGCTGGAACCGGAAGTGTTAAACCGTGTATGGATTTTGCGGAAATTTATTAGTGATTTAACCGCATCGGAAGCTGTGGAATTTCTTGTAGACAAAATGCGCGGCACCAAGTCGAATAAAAAATTCCTCGAGATTATGAATTCTTAGGCAGGTAACCAGGAAATTACGTTTTTTTGCTTGCATTCAAATAAAAAATTATGTATATTTAACGATTCTAAACGCCAGGAATCGTTAATGCGTGGAGGTATAAATTGAAAGAGAAAATTCATCCCAAATATGATGTTGGGACTGTAACGTGTGCGTGTGGAAATGTATTTCAGGTGCGATCCACTGTAGGCGATATGTCGATTGAAATTTGTTCAAGTTGTCATCCTTTTTTTACTGGAAAACAAAAGCTGATCGACTCTGCCGGTCGTGTTGAGAAATTCCGCAAAAAGTACGGAATGGATCAGGCGAAAGCCGGTGCCAAAGCAAAAACTGCTTAGCATTCGCAGCACTAAAATGTTGACGGAATACGACACCGAATGGGCGTATTCCGTTTTTTGTATCACCTGAATTTGAATTAATAATACTAATTCCAGATTTTGGCTCATATATAGTCGGTTATGAAATATATCTGATTTGTAGAATAGTAAGGAAATGACAATGAGTAAGAATCTTTATCTGTTTCGAAACTTGAGTATTAAATAATCCTCTGAGGAATTTATGGCGGATGAAAAAATTGCTGTTGGTGGTCAGGCAGTCATTGAAGGAGTGATGATGCGTTCCCCGGAACGAGTCTCGGTTGCTGTACGCCGACCCGATGGTAAAATTGCACTTAAAAATGAACCATATACATCATTTTCCAAGCGAAACAAAATGTGGGGATTACCTATTATTCGCGGAGGAATTGCGCTGATTGAAAGTATGGTGCTGGGAATCCGGGCGCTTACGTTTTCCGGCGATATTGCTGTTCAGACTGAAATTAAACATGAACAGGATGATTCAGCCGAATGGAAAAAGAAATTGTGGTTGGGAATGACAGTCGCTTTCTCGCTAATTGTTGGCATGGGAATTTTTTTCTATTTGCCGCTGATTTTAACTGAATGGCTGGGCGCTGAGAGTGGTTTATGGTTTAATATCGTTGATGGTATAATTCGCTTGACAATTTTCCTGCTGTATCTAAGTCTGATTTTATTAATGAAAGACATCCGGCGGGTATTTCAGTACCACGGCGCCGAGCATAAAAGTATCTTTGCATTCGAAGATAAAAAACCATTGGATATTGAACATGCCAGGGCATACCGTCCTTATCATCCTCGCTGTGGAACAAGCTTCCTGCTAATGGTAATGATTGTAAGTATCCTGGTGTTTATGTTTCTCGGTAAGCCTGATACAATTGGTGAACGATTGTTGCGCCTGGCTTTCGTACCGGTCATCGGTGGCATATCATACGAATTAATTAAATTATCTGATAAAAAACAGAACAACCTGCTGGTCAGGATGTTTATAGCGCCGGGATTGTGGCTACAGCGGATAACGGCCTGGGAGCCGGACGAATCCATGCTGGAAGTTGCCATTGTTGCATTAAAAGGATCATTGGGCGAAGACTATAGCAACGATCCCCGTGTAGTTATTGAATCGTGATTTGGTTGAAGGTTATAAAATATGCTGGACAAATTACTACAAATTGAACAAAAATATCAAGAATTGACAGACGAGTTAAGCCAACCTGATATTTTCAATAATCGCGAGCGTTACCTGAAATTGACGCGCGAACAAAAGGAACTGGAAGAAATTGTGCCGGTGTCCAGAGAATACAGGCGGGTAATTGAACAAATTAACGGTGCCCGAACAATTCTGGAAAATGAATCTGATAGTGAATTACAGGAAATGGCTGAGCTTGAGTTGAGCGATCTTGAACCGAAATGTGATGAACTGGAAGAGCAACTCAAAATGCTGCTAATCCCCAAAGATCCGAACGATTCCAAAAATGTGATTATGGAAATACGTGCGGGTACCGGAGGCGATGAAGCTTGTTTGTTTGCCGGCGATTTGTTCAAAATGTATTCGCGCTATGCGGAAACTCAAGGCTGGAAAATTGATATGATGAATTCGCATCCTCAAGAGATTGGCGGATTCAAGGAAATTATTTTTTCAATTAGTGGTGAAGATGCATACGGCAAGCTAAAGTATGAAGCTGGTGTGCATCGCGTTCAACGTGTACCGCTCACGGAAACGAGTGGCCGGATTCATACCTCAGCCGCATCGGTTGCAGTGCTGCCAGAGGCTGAAGAAGTGGATATTGATATTCATGAAAAAGATTTGAAAATCGATGTGTACCGCTCATCAGGGCCGGGCGGGCAGAGTGTTAACACAACGGATTCTGCTGTGCGAATTACGCACTTGCCCAGCGGTATGGTTGTTACATGTCAAGATGAAAAATCGCAACATAAAAATCGGGCAAAAGCCTTGAAGGTACTTAAAGCCCGGCTTTATGAAAAAAAACTGGAAGAAGAACAGGCCAAACAAGCAGCCACCCGGCGTTCAATGGTGAGCACTGGTGACCGTAGCGCAAAAATCAGAACATACAATTTTCCGCAGGGGCGCGTTACCGATCATCGAATTACGCTGACATTGTATCGTCTTGATGAAATTCTGGGCGGCGATATTGAAATGTTAATCGAACCGTTGCAAATTGCTGATCGTACGGAGAAACTCAAAGCTGAAACCGAAAGCGCATGACCGATCAGCCCCGCAAACTTTTGGATATCCTGAATCTCTGCACTCAATATCTCAGCGATCATCAAATCGAAAATGCCCGCTTAAATGCGGAATTGATATTGGGACACGTGTTGCACTTTCCCCGTGTTCAACTCTATGTTAATTTTGAAAAACCTTTATCCGATGACGAATTACAGCGAATTCGTGAAGCTTTACGCCGGCGAGCGGCACATGAGCCGATTCAGTATATTTTAGGAGAGACTGAATTTTACGGCTTGCCATTTAAACTGAATTCAAAAACGCTGATTCCACGTCCGGAAACTGAATTACTCGTTGAACAGACATGTACTCTGGTCAGTCCGGATGTATCAGCTACTATATTGGATGTCGGGACAGGAAGCGGTATCATTGCGATATCATTGGCAAAGGAACTCCCTAATTCTAACTTCGTTGCCATCGATATCAATCCCGACTCACTGGAGTTGTCCGAAGCAAATGCCAGGTTAAATGGTGTACATGCGCGGATCAATTTCAAGCAGATCGATATTTTATCAGATCAGGCGGACACACTCCAACCAGCATTTGACGTAATTGTTTCCAATCCTCCCTATATTACTACCGAAGATATGCGAATCCTTCCACCGGAAATTAAAAATCATGAACCCGAATCTGCTTTACACGGCGGTGAAGATGGACTTAGGTTTTATCAGCGCCTTGCCGAACTTTCCCAACATCTGTTAAAATCGGATGGTTATGTGTGCGTTGAAATTGGCTACAAAATGGCCGATTCGATTCGCCGGATTTTTACCAGTTCTGGATTAACGATTATTGCCACTTATGCAGATCTTAACAAAATCGAACGCGTGATAATTGCCCAGCGAATTGACAAACGCGGTTGATTTTTGATCAGCACCAATCCCATTATTCATTTCATCATTTAGAGTACTAATGATTAAGCTTCAGGAAATCATTGAATTAGAAGTTCGTATGCTTCGCTTGGCATATTAATTGCATAGAAGCACGCAAATGTGTAAATGATGAGATAGGTGAAGAAAGTCGATGAGAACACAAAAAGTACGAGTGGTAGAAATTGAAGAAGAATTGAGGAGAATCCTGGATTCAAAATTGTTCGAAGAACGAATGTTGGAACCGCCGGAAATGACTCTTAGACGTACATCGTTTCAACACAACTTTGATAACTGGCTACGATCGAACAATAATCCTCAATGAATTCAGGCAGAAAATGTGTTGTGAGTAGGGGATAGGGTGATTTTCTGCTGAGTTGACCTCCCGGAATAAACCATGTGGTGTGATTCCGGGAGGTTTTTTATTACCTGCGAAAAAATTACTTATAGACTTGGATCTGAACCGCTATTCCTTCCCTGGAATTTAGCAGTTACATTCCCACACAGAGTGATGTGCCGATAAATAATCCCTTTGTTTCTGCAAGCGAAAATCCGCTGCGTGATGACACGCCAACATCAAAATAAAAGTAATTGAAGTCAAATGCAAAACCGGTGCTCCAGACGTTTAAGCCCTCAGTTCGTTTCCAGGAACCGGATAAAACCAGAAATCCCAATTTCAGTCGACTCCCAAAACCGAGGCTGCCGATGTGATTGGCCTTGCCGTATTCAAATTGTAGCATAACCTTGCCAAAATCTTTTGCCAATCCCATGCGCCAGTCGACCGGAAGCCGGGTTGAGAAACCGTCGATATCATACGTCGAATCACTGGAAACCGTGTCCATATCGGCATCACTGAGTTGATTATTACCAAAAATGAACATCGGCTCCGAGCCGAACGAAAGTTGGCTGGTTGTCACTTCCGTGCCATATTTCCAGTTGATGGTACCGATTAAATTTTCAAACACCATCCCGTAACTCCAGCCATCGTGCGTATGGGCGGCCAGGCCCAGATCCATGCCAAAGCCCTCTCCCAATTGCGCTGCTTTCCCCATAAAATCGACAGCTGGTAAAATTCCATTTTCATTAATATCAATCATAGCAACACCTTTTTCCACTCCATAATAGCCCATACCGTGCAGGTAGGCAAGCGAAACACCAACAGATATTTCCTCGATCAACATTTTACGGAGTCCTGGAATATAGCGGTCTTTCAAAACAGGAAATCCATACGAAAGTTTTATCTTTCCGGTTGTAAATGCTTCACCATCGATCGAATAATCATAATTGCCCTGACCCAATTTCGAGAGTACGGTTTCATAAATGTCTTTAGGAATTGTTACCGAGCCATAGGAATGGCTTTCGATGCCAATCCCAAAACGTCGATAGCGAAAAGAAAAGGCTGAGAGTTTTGCCGAGAGATTAATTCCCAATCCATCGTCCGGAATATAATCAAGTATATCACTTTTGTCCTGTTCGGTCAGATAGATCGGCTCGCCCTCACCAATATATTTGGTGACGTTATTATAACTGAAGGCATTATTGCCAACACCAAGATTTAATCCCAGCAATTTAATTTCCAGGCGTGGCGCTTTGGAATCAACAACCGTTAAATTGGCAGGATTCCAGTACAACGCTTCAATGCCTCTGGATGCTGCGGTATAGCCACCCAGGCCGAGACTGATTCCTGTTTGTGCGGTTGCAATTAGTGGCATTGTAAACGCCAGCAAAAAAAACGAGCATATTTTTATCTTCATTGTGGTCGCCTCATTCATTCAAAGTAAATGCATTATTCATCGTTGTCATCATCGTCGTCATTGCTCAAACCATCCGGATCAATTAACATTTTACCAGAGATAAATACGTCGCTGACTATGAGGTAATCGTTCGCAGAAAGCCGGGCAAGGGCAATATCATCCAGTTTCACTTCGTATTTGTAAAAGTAGGAGTCCGCCAGTTTTTCAAATTTATCTTGATCCAATGAAACAGTTAGTGTTTCGATTGCGGGTGCAGTTACGCGCCCATTGCTATCGATTGCTGGTTGTGGTAATTGCACTGAAAGAATTTCATCGGTTATATGGGTTGAATCCAAACCTACCAGCATGCTGAGTGAACCGCTGAGCGGCAGAGCGTTTTCAATTGTCAGCGTAATGCTGGCCGATGTCAGATAATTGTGTATTTGATCACGCACCTTGTCTTTCATTTTCAGCGTATCTTGATTGGCAATCGATGTGCTGTCGAGCGTGAAAGCAAGTGGTACATCAATTGTATATTCAACCCCGATTGAATCATTTTTATTGAATGAAATATCGTGTCCTGTAACTCGAACATTACCCTGAATGTCGATTTGTTCGGGTAATAAGTTTATAATGTCGATAAATGTCGGCGAAGATTGATCGCTATTAATACCGTTTCGATCGAGCGTAAGCGAACCGCCATTTTGAATTGTTTTATAAATATTCAATGGTCGCGTTTCGCCGCCTTTGGTGGCTTCCATGTTTATGTTTACGACCATTTGATCGAATGGTGAATTGATAAAATTGAGTGTTAAAATTGCATTGTACAGGGATACATTTTTTAATTCGTCCGGAAAATCCTTAAATACTTTTTCAGTAATGTGAGGAAATTCTGTTTTTATGTCGAAATCGCCAACAACTTCTAATAATTGAATATCCGATATATCTATAATTACAACCAGTTCATCACCGCTGGAAAGTGTGTAGTATGATTGTGCATCAGGAATGATTGATAATTGAGTTTCAAATCGTAAATCCTTACCATCCAGATCAAGCAGCGTGTTATTCAGTGAAACATATTCATCATAGCGATTGCCTGGATCGATGACGAGTTGAATTGTCACTGCATGACTTGATCGGTTTCGAATATTGGGGATGGTAATATCTACCTGAATCGGGAATTGGAAGCTGTTATCAATCGATATATTGATGCTTCCTTGTTCAATGCTGGCGGTTTTTACGTTCAATGTATCGGAATTAATATCGACTCCGCCTTCCAGTACAAATGATTGCGGCGGCAGTTTTGCTTGTGCCTGATCGGCGACAAGATTTTGAGCTGTCACGGTAACAGTGAAACCGGCGTCGGCTGTAATAAGCACCGAAGCGCCTTCACTCCCAACAAGATCGCCGTGAATGCGCACCTGCAAATTTGATGAAATGGTTTTTCCGGCAAGATCTATGAAATATGTCCCGGATTGTTGATTATTAATTCTGCTGAAATTGACTTGATCAATGCGTTGATTTGTTGATAAATCATACAAATCCAAAATGACATTATCACCTAAAACAAAGCCCAGATGATTGTAAACATCAATCTGTAAGCCGCCGGAAACGATATGGACAGAAACAAAATCGTCAAAATGTGTGTCGCGGTTAATTGCCGGAATTGATGCGCCGGGAATCGGGATACTGGCGCCGATTGATCCGGAAAGGCCCGGATAAAGTTCAGAAAACTGAATTTCATGGTTGATTGGCTGGCCACCGCTAATTTGAAACTCACCAATATGATCAGCATACGACTCCTGCTGAGATGTGATTTTTAACTTATCGCCAAGATAGAAGCCTTTGGCATCATGTTGGTTTACGTACAACAATGATTCTGCGCCAACGCGGGTAAAATCATCCGCATCCAGTTCATTGCCAAGACGTAATGTGTCCGCCTTGAAAAGTGGTATCTTCTCGACTTCCATATCCCACTTGGGCGGTTTGGGATCGTTCAGCTTGTCAAGTGTACAATACATTAGAAATAATGTCGACACCACCAGTAATAATTTCATCTTCTTCATACATCGTCCTTTCATGCAAATGCGTCGGTCATTCACTGGTGTTACAATTTACTAAAACAGTTACTTATCCATGCCAGGCTGATTTTGGGGTAGCTGCACCTGTACACTTAGTTTATCGGCCATCTGAATGGAAATTTAAAGAAAAAATAACAAATCGATTTCCATCAACGCCTCGTTGATCCCTATCGATGCAAAAAAATGACATTTAATTACATTCAACAAACATTGTTGTCGAATGTCATGAAATAGGGAAAAAGCTTCAAATGAGTGTGACGACTTCAATTTTATGATTTCGAATGAATGAATTTCGATTACCGCACCACTGAATGCAAGTCAGCAGGAGAAACCATAGTTTGCTTATTTTCCAGATACGCGTTTTACGGCAAATTCGTAATCCCACTGGTCGAAGTAGATGTTACCACCCTCCCATTCCACTTCGCCACGCTGGAAATCCAGTGTTTCGGAACGGAAATACATTTTGGCGGGATATAATTGTTGTGAATAATCATCATTGACGATCAGGCGATAGGCATCCATTCCACTCAGAAAAAACCATTTGACCTGTGGATTCGACGACTGCAACAAACCATTCGTTACATCCACCGGTACCCAGCCATAGGGTTCGAAATAGATTTCGCCCCAATCGTGCATATTTTCTTCATCCGGTTCTGTGCGCCAACCGGATTGCCAACGGGTCGGAATATCGTACATCCTACATAACGTCATGAAGAAAATGGTTTGCATGCCACAATCCGCGTGACGATTGACCCGTACGTATTCGCTGATATTTTGAAACGTAGAATATTCTCTGGCAGAGGCCCAGGGAATATGTTGATCGACCCAGGCAAATAATAGTTGTGCAATCCGGTAAGGATTCGTTTCCGAACCGACGATTTCCTTACCCAATTGCCGCATTTCAGGTGTAAAAAAAATGTGCGGTGGTCGTTCAGCGATAAATGGCTCCAAATCTGCGGTTATGGTTGCTGGTCGTACTTTCGCGGCATCAATTGGTACATAAGCGGGATAATTTGTGTAAGCAAATGAAACCTGAAATTTAGTCGGTGTTCCTTTAGTAGCGATGTTTTCCAAATAAACGGATCGCTGCAGGTAGTCGTGATTATCACTAATGATATGACGGGCAGGTGTCGTATTAAGTAGCTGGATGTCGGTTTGGCGATTGGCGATTTCCAGCGGGTACGGCAGCCAGCAACGAATGGTACGGCCGGTGGGAACTGCATCCGGATTGACGGCTAATGTGTAGGTTATCTGGAAGCGCTGCGGCATGATCTGCTGATTGGTTTGATATCGCTCGATAAGTTGAGTGACATAATTAGTACGGGTATAGTATGTTTGATCGGAATTTGAAGTGGACTGAAGTTTGGTTTTTGCCGCCTTTGCTTCAGAATCGATGCGAAATAAATTGTTGGCTGCCCAATTAAAATAACGTTTTTGGCCATCGATGATTTTGTATTCAAGCGAGCGGGCTTGTTCCCAGCGTTCAATATCGGCATCGGTAACGTCGGGAAGATATTGCTTAATGTTTGAGATGACTTCCGTTTTGATTTTTGTGAAATCTTTTCTGATCCGGTCAAGCCTTTCAATTTCAAACTGAATTGCCAATTTTGATTCGATTGAAAGCGATGGTTCTGATGCAAGGTACTGGCGCATGGACTGTTGTGCGCTGGTGTATTCTCCCTGGTTGACTAATTGTTGAAAGCGATCCGGGATTTTGCTAAATGCAAGAGTAGTATTTAGTATCATGACGAAAAACTGAAATCTCCAATTCATTAAGTTCTCCGCTATTTATTGTTGGGGCTTACATAAATCTAAACTTTGAATTAATTAAAGTCAAGTGAATAATCCGAATGATTTGATTTATTAGTTTGACTTTTATCACAATACCAAATTCTGCCACCAAGATCATCCTTAGGCTGATTTTATCAATAATAAGATAACTCTAAGGACACTAAGAAACACGAAGAAAGAGCGTTACTTGAAACGGATTTTTGTTTAATGGCAACAATTTCATCTTAAAAAAAAGTTAGTGTTCCAGAAATATTGCTTTTCTTTGTGTAAACTTCGTGACTATGAGTCTTTGTGGCAAAAAAAACAGGCCGGATAATAATCGCCTATTTTAATCTGAAATTAAAGTAGAATTAGGAAGGCATAACAATAGAATTCAATAAAAAAGCTGAGACTTTGTTAAATGGAATGAATAGACAAAAGCGTTTATTCTTTAGTACTTTTAAACTGAATTATAAAAACCCTTAAATAACGAAAACTCGAAAGGATGAGTGATAGGCCAATCCCGATATATACAATGGATAAATATGGTTTTGGTACCCTGGATTGTCTTAGCAAAGCTCCCATTGTAGACATCACTGCCACCATAATGTAACTCTTCCATGTCATAAAAGAAAAAACGCATTTCTTGCCTTCCATTGGCAAGAGTCGTCCCAAATTTTTGTCTACAATTTTCAGGAATCCAAAATGGTGAATTAACATGGCAGCCAGGACGCCAGCTTCCGCAAATTGCATGGAATGTTTATTCGGTGACCTGTGCAACCAGGTATAGGATAATAATACTAGCATTGTTCCGACCGCAATCCAAACAAGGCCGGATAGAAATATCAACACATTCTTGTTGACAACGGGTTTAATTTTTTCTAACGATTTACTCATAATGAATAATTAATTCTCTTCCGTTAATTCATCATCAAAGGAATCAGCCGGGGGAAGATTGCGATTGGTACGCAATGCTTCAATTCGGTCCAGCGGCTTTTCGAGCTGACGGCGACGTGTCGAAACCAGTGTTTCAAATTCTCGCTGTGCGTCGGTAATTCGCTTGCCCAAACCATCCATTTTGACTATAAACTGATCCCATTGTTTTTTGAATGCGCCCAATAGTGAGAGTATTTCGTTGGATGTCCGTTCGAGCGAGAAATTATCGACTGCCTGACGAATCACGGCAAGGACGGCGTACAGCGTGATAGGTGAACAAAATACAACACGGTTCCGAATACCTTCATCCAGCAGCGAGCTATCTTGTTCATGAATAAACGCATAAATTTGCTCGTTGGGAATGAACAGCAGTGCATAATCAACAGTTTGATTTTCCGGGTTGATGTAATCCCTCGTCGTTACCTCACGAATACGCGCCTTGACATCCCGCAGAAATGCATTTCGGTACTGTTGGCGCTCAGGCGTGGTTGTGGCATCGAGAAAGCGCAGGTAGTTGTCCAACGGAAATTTGACATCCATATTCAGGCGCAAATTGCGTGGCAGCAGAAATGTGAAATCCGGCCGTGTGGTTGTACCATCGGTTTGGCGTTGTTTGAGGTAGTTGACATTTTCCACAAATCCGGCCATGCGCAATACATCTTCTGCCATTCGTTCGCCCCATTGGCCGCGTGCTTTGGTATTGGCCAGCGCCTGCCGAAGCTGATTTGTTGTGTAAACCAGCGTGGCTGTCTGTTCGTTTGCAACTTTCATTTGGGTTGCCAGTGCTGAAAATTTATCAACGCGATCTTTTTCCAGTGTTTGCATCAACATCGATACATTTTCCAACGCGCGGGACATCCGCTGTAATTCATTGTCAATCAGGCCTTTCTTGGCTTCCAGCTCCCGTGCATGGACATCTCGTTCGGCATCGAATCGCGATTTAGCGAGTTTGAGAAATTCGTCGGTCGAACGCGATAAAGCCTGAAACGATAACGTGCCAAAAGATGCTCTTAACTGTTCGATTATCTCGTTCATGGAGGCCATGCGCTGGGCTTCTTGCGTTGAATAAATTTCTTGTGCCAGTTCACGTGCTGTTCTGCCATGAATCCAGCGTAGGATTAAGGCAAGTCCTAATCCCAGTAGAATGCCACAAAAAAATACAGCGAACAGAATGCCCCAGGTTGGGATTGTTTCAGCGAGAGAATTGGATAGAATAGGCTGTTCCATTTTTCTTTCGTAAATCAATGCTTCCGTTTAATTGCTCAACCAATGTCATGACCAGTTGCAAACCAAGCGACTCGGATTTTTGCAAATCAAAATCCGGAGGGAACCCTGAGCCATTATCCGCCACAACGAGTTTGATTAGATCCGGTTGAAATGTTTTCAGACGAATTGTCAGTGTTGGTTTACTGGGAACCCGTTCAATCCTTAATCTATTGGCTGAATGAATTTCCGGGAATCCGTGTTTCAAAGCATTGGACACAAGTTCATTGATAATTAATCCACATGGAATAGCGATATCAACGCCCAGGTGAACTTTTTCCACATCAATGTTTAACTCGACCAGGGCAGAATTGATCCCGAATGAGCGGAACAAACTATTTACTAAATTTTGAATGTAGGCTTTAAAATCAATATTGGAGAGATCCTCTGTCTGATATAACTTCTCATGAATCATAGCCATGGATCGTACGCGATGTTGACTATCACGGAATTTTTCCAGTGTTTCCGGATCTTTAATGCTTGCCGACTGAAGATTAAGCAGACTGGAAACCAGTTGCAAATTATTTTTTACACGATGATGAATTTCTTTCAATAAAACTTCTTTTTCACGCAGGGATGCGTTGATTTTGCCCTCGACCCGTTTGCGTTCGGTGACATCGCGCAGGACAATGATGATTGCTTTGGGAGTACCCTGCGCGTCGGATATAAGCGATGCTCCTAATTCAGCGGGGAAAGTAGTTCCGTCTGCGCGAAGAATACGTGTTTCCACATTGCGAATGTTACGCTTCCGGTGGAATATTTCAAGCACACGAAGCACTTTATCACGTTCGCTTGGGTGAATGAAATTGAGAGAAGATGTCCCGATGATCGGTACGCTAGGAGCCGTACCTGATAATTGAGCCGCCCGTCGATTTAGCATGAGAATATCGCCGCGAGTGTCGATCAATACAATAGCATCGGGTGAAGTTTCTACCAGATTCCGATAGAGTTTTTCTTTTCGTTCGAGTTCATCCGTCTTTTGGCGTAATTCGAATGTGCGGTGCTCGACCTCGTTTTCCAATCGTCTGCGATGAACGTCGATGTTGTATACACGCCATTGATGCATGCCGATAAACACTGAAGGAAGCATGACCAGCAGCAGAATTCGGAACCAGAGTTGTTTCCAAAAAGGTGGCACGATACTTATATTAACTCGAATACCTTTTTCATTCCAGATATGGTCGTTGTTTGAGGCGATGATGTTCAGTCGATACGATTTAGGCGGGAGGTTTGTATAGCTGACATAGCGTCGACTCCCGCAATTAATCCAATCGTGGTCGAATCCTTCCAGTTTGTAAGCATATTGATTGTTGCCGGGATTGCTAAAATCCAGAGCAGAAAATTCGAACGAAAAGAAATTTTGATTATAATTTAATTGAATTTTTTTTACAAATGAAATGGATGTATCAAGTTTTGCCGGCTGATCAAAAATTTTAAAGGCTGTCAGCACAACAGGGGGAACATGATGATTGGCACGCACCTGATCAGGATGAAACTGATTAAATCCGTTGATACCACCGAAATAAAAATCGCCCGTCGTATTGCTTTTATAATAAGCTCCGGGATTAAACTCAAAACTTTGTAAACCATCGTTTAATTCATAGGTGGAACAGATATTTCGCGCAACATCAAACTTTGTAATGCCAGCATTCGAACTAATCCACAATCGACCCATTTCATCTTCGATGATACCATTGATAATATGATTCGGTAAACCGTTCAGTTCTGTGTAGTGTTTGAAGTTAGGATTTTGAAAATTAATGCGTTCCCGATTTTCAAACAGGTTTAAGCCATAATCTGTGCCTATCCAGATATTGCCCGATCGATCTTCAACCACACACAAAATACAATCGGAACTAATTGAAAATGGATTATCCGAGCTATTTTGATAGCTAATAAAATAGTTTGAGAGCGGATCAAACGCATTGAGACCGCCATAGCGCGTGCCGATCCAGAGTATTCCATCCTTGTCGAGACTCAGACAGTTAATTTCCCTGTCGCTGAGTGTGCGTTGTCGGTTTTGTGGATTGGGTTTGTAATGGGTGAATATTTCGGTTGTCGGATCGAAACAGTTGAGTCCATTCAGTGTACCAATCCAAATTTGTCCCGACCGATCTGCTACTAACGAAGTAATGCTATTATTTGAAATGCTTTGGGGATCATCGGAATCTGTTCGATAGGATTTGAAGCGCTTCCGTTTTTTGTCCAGCATCAGCAGGCCACCGCTGCGCGTACCAATCCACAAATTTCCTGATGCATCTGTGAGTAGCGCACTGATATAATCCGATGACATTTGCTTGCCGGCCTGATTACTGCGTTTATAATGTTTAAAATTATGTGTCGATTGATCAAAACGATTTAGCCCCTCATACGTTCCAATCCAAATGTAGCCTTCGTTATCTTCTACAAAGGCAGTAACATTGTTATGAGAAAGGCTGTTGGGATTCTCGGGCAGGTGTGAGTAATGTGCAAATCGGTTTTTTTTGCTATCAAATTTATTGATACCACCATTCATTGTCCCAAACCAAAAAATACCAGAGTTATCCCGTAAAATGGAATAAATGAAATTACTAGTCAAACTATTGGAATTATACGGTACGTTCATGGAAAATTTTAACGACCCGTCATAACGATTGTACTGTAACAATCCGGCCCCCCAGATCGAGATAAGTAGCTCATCAGGATCATTTTCGGCAATGGAGAATACTTGTCCCACAACATTGGTTATTGAGACCGGGATTGTTTTCCCGGGGTCGATCTTGTTTAAGCCGGCATAAGTACCAATCCAAATAATTCCTTCGATGTCTTCGTACAATGTATAAATGTAATTGCTGTTGAGTGAACGGCGCCCCGATTTCCGTTTTAGATGTTCAAATTCGAGCCGCGCTTCAGCCGAATGAATGGCCATATTAATTTTCGCCTGCAGTAATTCCGGGTGCTTCAGCTTATTAATGCCGCCTCCCCAGGTGGCGATATAGATGTCTTTGGTTCTGCTGCGAAAAATTGCTGTGATATGGTTGTCACTCAAGCTGTTTTCAAACGATGAGTCATGCAAAATATGGACAAATTTAGGTGTCGATTTAGCTGTTCCATATCCGTAAAATGAAGGCGTACTCGTAGGCAGGGACAGGATATCCAACCCATGATCTGTACCTATCAACATTGTGTTGGGGGAAAATTCACAAATTGCACGAATACAGTCATTAATCAGGCTGGTAGAATCGTTGGGATCGTGACGAAATGCGGTGAATTGCTCGGTCACCGGATCAAAGCAGTTCAGGCCACGTTGCTCGGTACCGATCCATATTTTCCCACGACTATCTTCGTAGAGTACGCGAATGTTGTTTCCAATAATGGAGTTCGGATCACTGGTGCTTCGCTTATAAACAGTGAAATGATAGCCATCATACTTATTAAGGCCATCTTCAGTGCCAAACCACAGAAATCCCAGGCGATCCTGAAGTGTACACAAAACCGAACTCTGGGACAGGCCATCTTTAAGCGATAGATGTTCGAATGCCAATTCGGCAGATTGTGTCGCGGTTGCAGTGAAGAAGAAAAATCCAAATAGAGAAATAAGAGTTGCGACGTGCCGCTTCATGCTGGTACCTTTATTACTTGCTGAATAATCGAGGCGAGTTCGTTCACACGGTATGGTTTTTTAACAATGCCTTTAAATCCGTAGTCTTGATAGCTGGACATCACCGGATCGTTAGAATATCCACTCGATACAATAGCGGTGACTTCAGGATCGAAACTAAGTAACTGCTCAAGCGTTTCTTTTCCTCCAAGTCCGCCGGGCACTGTTAAATCGAGAATAAGCGCATCAATGGGATTTCCTTCTTCCTGTGCCTGCTTGTATTTGTTAATTGCTTCAATGCCATCTGCAGCATACGTGACGGAATATCCGAGTCGATTCAGAATGCGCCCCGCAGCTCTCAGTACAATTGGCTCGTCATCCATAATAAGTATGGAGCCACTACCAGATATGAATGATACTTCTTCATGATGATTTTCACAAAGACTTTCTGAACTGGCTGGGAGATAAATATGAAAGATAGTGCCTTCACCCAGCTTCGATTCAACATCCATATAACCATCATGTTTTTTGATGATTGAATACGATGTTGTCAGACCAAGTCCGCTTCCGGATTGCTTGGTCGTGAAATAGGGATCATAAATTTTTACTAAATGATCATTGGATATACCTATTCCAAGATCCTTTATTGAAATTTTTACATAGCGTCCGGGAAAAAAATGGAGTGTGGTGTTTTCCGGAATTGTAATGTTGGAAGCCGTCAGTTCAATCGTGCCGCCTTCAGGCATCGCCTGATCGGCATTTATAATCAGGTTGTTAATTACCTGACTTAATTGGCCCTGATCTGCTTCAATTGCCCACAAGTCATTTGGAATAGAATAGTTGCATGACACTTTTGAACCACGTAACGAAAATTTGGTCGATTCGCGCAGAAGTCCCCCGATAGAAGTCAGTTGCTTTACTGGTGCTCCCCCCTTTGAAAATGTCAAAAGCTGTTGGGTCAAATCTTGTGCACGCAATGTTGCTCGTTCCATGTCCGTCAGAATTTCGGTTAAATCCGGATTTGAATCGATCAGCATTTTGGATAACGATACACTGCTTAGAATAACAGTGAGGATATTATTAAAATCATGAGCTATACCACCGGCAAGCAAGCCGATAGATTCGAGTTTACTAGCTTTCTGGAGCTCGCCTTCAACTTTGCGCTGTTCGGTAATATCCCGAAATACGAAAATCAGGCCGATTACGGTGGCAGAATTATCTTTAATCGGTGCAGCTGAGCAGGCGACAATAAATCGTTCACCACTACGTGAGTGCAGGATGGATACTTTGTGCATTTCTGTAAACCTGGTATCGCTCATAATATGCAATAATACCTGCTCACAACTCTGCCCGGATTTTTCATCGGAAGCTCTGAATATATCATTAAAATTTCGACCGAGCGCATCTTCCTGCTTCCAGCCTGTTAATTTCTCCGCAACCGGATTCATCAGCGATACCTGGCCATCTTTGTTGGTGGAAATGACGCCATCGGCGATACTGCGCAGTGTTATACCAAGCCGTTCGCGCTCTGCATTTAGCGCTTCGGCGGCTCGCTTTCGTTCGGTTACATCCCTGGCAATACCACACAACCCTGTAATTTCTTCGTTGGCATTTCGCATTGGTACTTTAATTACGTGCATGATGAAATTTGTATCGTCGATTGTAAATTGTTCTTCGCCGTCAAAAACATTGCCAGCTAGTACCCGTTGATCAGATACACTTGTTTGGGCAACTGTACTGCTGGCAAACAGATCGTTATCAGTTTTCCCGATAAAATGGTCAATATCCATCATAAAGATTGCCTGTACCGCAGGATTAATCTGGGTATAACGGAGCTCACGGTCTTTTATGAAAATAATATCTTCGGCTGATTCAAACACTGTTCGGAAGCGTTCCTCACTCATTTGCAAAGCTTCAAGCGCTTGTTTCTGGGCGGTGATATCCTGAATTGCTCCAAGAATTGAACTCACTTTTTGTGACGTTCTATCCAGTACAGGGCGTCCATAGTCTCGTAGCCAATGGATGGTGCCATCTTTCGCAATTATGCGATACTCAACAACACTCGTTTGTCCGTTCAGTAATTGTTGCTTTTGTTGCTTCACTATCGGCTTGTCATCATTGTGAACGATATCAATCCACGAATGCGTAGAAAATAATGCTGATTTATCATAACCGGAAATCCGAACAATTGCATCTGTTGCCCACACGGGAAACATAGCACCATCCGGTGTAACACGATATCCGTATGCAAAGTCAGAAGTCAACTCGGATAAAACACGATAGCGTTCTTTGCTTTGTTCGAGTTCAATTTCCATCTGTTTTCTTGCGGTAACATCGACGTGCGTGGTGAGATACGCATTTTTATTCCCATATTGAATCACAACAGATGAAATATTCGCCCAAAATGTTTCTCCATTGGCTTTTCGTAATGGCAATTCATAATTCTCAACACGGTTGTGGTGATTTAATTGTTCTTTTAAAAAATTTCTATCCCGTTCATTTATGAAAAAATCAGTTACATTGTATTGACTAAATTGTTCGTCGCTAAAATTGAACATTGCCCCCAATGCGTGATTGGTCTCCAAAATCTTGCCGTTCGTTTCAGATATGCCCACGCCGACAAGATTGTTTTGAAAGAGTAGCCGATACTTCTCTTCAGAGTTTTTAAGTTGTTGCTCTGTTTCTTTTCGCTGTGTGATATCACGAAAAATACTCAGTAAATACGGCCCACGATCTTCCAATTCAATGAATGAATTAGTAATTTCAATAAAGCGGACCTTGCCAGACCGAAAACTCATTTGGTGTTCGGCTTTAAGCGGCATCGATCGGGTACGAAAGCGTTCAGGAAATTCTATCTGAAGGTTTTGAATATGTTTGGAATCATTGTGTATCATTGAAAACGGCTTGCCAGCCAGCTCGGATGCGCTCATTTCAACTAATTGACAAAATGCTTCGTTCACCAACGTTGTGTTTCCGTCCTGATCCACCAGTCGCATCCCATCGACGGAGCCTTCCCAGACGGTACGGAATAATTCCTCCGATGAGAGCATCGCCTGTTTGGCCATTTCATGAGCGGTTATATCGCGAAAGGCCAGTACCAGTCCGTCGATTGAACCATCCGTGCTGCGGATCGGGGACAGATTTAAATCAATGCTGAGCGTATGAGAATCGGAGCCGGGCATTTGTAGCGGATGTGGAAATCGATAACCGATTCCCTTTTTGAGAACCTGTTTGTAAACAGCGGATATTTCGAAATTATTTGTATCGGACTTTACGTGGAATACCTTTTGTAATGGTAAGCCCATGCTTTCATCAGAAGATCGGCTGGTGAGCAAACAGGCGACCGGATTCATGAAGGTTATGTTTAACATTCGATCAGTAGTAATAACAGCATCACCGATACTGGTCAGCGTGGCCAGCAACCATTGTTCCCGCTGCCGAAGCTTGGTCTCCATTTTATGTTTGTATAACGCCATTTCAATGGCTGTGAGTAAATCGCGTTCTTCATATGGCTTCAAAATATAGCCAAACGGCTCACTGATCATGGCGCGGTGAAGCGTTTTTTCATCGGAGTAGGCGGTTAAATAAATAACCGGGATGTCGTAATGCTCACGTATATGAGATGCTGCCTGAATACCATCCATGGTATCGTTCAGCATGATATCCATCAGAACAAGATCAGGACGAATTTCAGCAGCGGTACGAATTGCCTCCTGACCGGAATATGCCAGTGTAACAGATGAATATCCCAATTTTTGGAGGCTGAGTTGCAGATCCTTTGCGACAATTCTCTCATCTTCCACAACGAGTATACGTACCGTAGCCATTTCCACATCCCTGATTCAGTTGCAAGTTAAGTTATCGATAAATAATAATAAATTAAAGGCACATTTGCAATAGTTGCAACAAATATTTAATAACTTTAAAAAACTAAATACTTTTACAATTGCGATTATGCAATTGTAAACTAAAAAGGGTATCCCTTCAAAAAAAGCAGGGGGAATCTTAGCACTGTTGTTCATGCTTCGACTCTGCTCAGCATGAAGTTAAGTTGACACTTCACACTGAGCCCTTCATCAAGCTCAGGATAGACTCCGTCGAAGTGTGAAAGTAGGCAATCTTGATGTGGCTACCATC
>JAFGDW010000378.1 GCA_016931935.1 Candidatus Zhuqueibacterota bacterium
ATTTGTATAATCTCTTCCTCTAAGAAATCCTGTTCATCCTGTTATCCTGTCTAATTT
Source organism: Candidatus Zhuqueibacterota bacterium (assembly GCA_016931935.1). Taxonomy (GTDB): domain Bacteria; phylum Zhuqueibacterota; class Zhuqueibacteria; order Thermofontimicrobiales; family Thiofontviventaceae; genus Thiofontivivens. The sequence continues at coordinate 58 of JAFGDW010000378.1, forward strand.
TTTTAATTCTGGTTTATCCAGGTTAGGAGTTAGAGATGAAAAATTTTAGAAATTTGAAAATTTGGCAAAAGGGAATGGAATTGGTAGTAGATGTCTAAAAAATATCTCAAATTCTTCCAACTGAAGAAAAATTCGGTTTACGAAGCCAAATTACACGAGCGGTAGTCGCCATACCTTCAAACATCGCAGAAGGCAGCACCAGAAACAGTCCATAAGATTTTAAGAGATTTCTTGAAATATCATTAGGTTCTTCTTTTGAATTAGAAACTCAATTACTCATTACAGAAAAATTAAACATGATTAAAATTGACCAGTTATCTGAAATTATCGATAACCTGCATGAAGAACAAAAAATGATAAACGGTTTAATTAATACCTTAAAAACTAACACCTAATAACTAATTTCCAATAGCTGAGTGGTAGCATAGAAACAAATTTTCAAAATTTTAAAATCAGGAAGCCTAAAGTGGCAGAGTCATGTTACAAACATGCAAATTGTTTCTGTTGACAGCGGGCTTCACAACACATTATTAATGAAATGAATGATCAAAAAAAACGAGTGAATGTCAAGGGAAAAAAGGTATCCTTATTTGTTACCTGTCTTATTGATTCGCTTTTCCCTGAGATCGGGGTTGCGACAGTAAAAATTTTGCGGCGCCTGGGTATTGACGTGGATTTCCCAATGAAACAGACCTGCTGCGGACAGCCTGCTTATAACGCCGGTTACCGCAAAGATGCGCTATCAGTGGCGGAGCGCTTTCTATATACATTTGCCGGAAGCGAAATTATAGTAACACCTTCCGGGAGTTGCGCTGCTATGGTGAAGCATGAATATCCGGTGCTGTTTAAAAATGATTCAAAAAATTATCAACGCGCTTTAGAAATTGCTGAAAAAACCTGGGAATTAAGCTCCTTTATTGTTGATGGCCTTGGCGTTGAAAAAATGGATGGAAAATTGTCCGAGCCCTGTCACGTTGCCTTTCATGATTCCTGTCATGGCCTGCGTCATCTCAAATTAGGACCGCAAGTGCGCAAACTGATCAGCGGAATTCAGAATGTTGAAATCAGTGAATTGAACGATTCTGATTCTTGCTGTGGCTTCGGTGGTTTGTTTAGTGTAAAAATGGCTGATGTGAGCGGCGCCATGTTGCAGAAAAAAATCGATAATATTATTTCCTGCAAGGCGGATACCATCCTGCTTGGAGATTCAAGCTGTATGATGAATATCCAGGGCGGTTTGAAAAAACAGGGATATACAAAAAAAGTAACGCACTTTGCTCTTATTCTGGCGGAGGCGATAAGCAATGAAAATACAATCTGAAAACTTTGCCAAGGCAGCGCAAAAAGCGATAGCCGACGCCGATCTCCAGTCCGCGGTCAGTTTTGGGACTAATCTTGCCTATACCAAAAGAAAATCGGCTGTATTTGTTTCCGGGCAGGATCATGGTGAACAAATACGTCAGCAGGCTGCGCAAATTAAACGGCATGCGTTAAATAACCTGCCACAACTTTTGGAGCAGGCTGAACAGCAGATGCAAAAAAATGGCATTAAGGTTTTGTGGGCAAAAGACGCCGCTGAAGCCAACCAAAAAGTTCTGGAAATCATTCAGCAGAAACAGGCTAAAAAGGTTATCAAAAGCAAAAGTATGGTCAGCGAGGAAATTGCCATGAATGACTTTCTTGAAAAGAATGGCGTTCAGGTAATTGAAAGCGATCTGGGTGAATATATCATCCAGATAAGCGGCGATCATCCCAGTCATATTGTTGTGCCAGTGGTTCACCGTACAAAAGCAAGCATCCGTGACACGCTGATGCAGAAAATTGGCATGCCCCATACGGACGATGCTCAGACGATGACCCATTTTGTGCGCGGTCACTTGCGAAAAGAATTTCTGGAAGCTGATATCGGCATCAGCGGCGGCAACTTCATTATCGCCGAAAGCGGCTCGCTCTGCCTGGCTACGAATGAAGGAAATGGCAGGATGGTTACATCCTTGCCGCCTGTTCATATTGCGGTTGTGGGCATCGAAAAGGTAATTCCAACATTGGAAGATTATGCTACCCTGACGCAGATGCTGCCACGTAGCGCTACCGGTCAATCAATGGCAGTTTATACAAATATCATAAACGGACCGCGCCGCAAAGATGAAGAAGACGGACCTCAGGAAGTCTATGTTGTTTTTCTCGATAATGGCAGGTCTGAAATTTATAGCAGTGGCTATACGGAAGCCCTGGCCTGTATTCGTTGCGGCGCTTGTTTGAATGCCTGTCCGGTTTATCGGGTAAGTGGCGGACATTCTTACGGCTGGGTCTATCCCGGCCCTATTGGCGCCGTTGTTACCCCTTTGCTGGTTGGATTGAATAAAGCATCTCCCTTGCCGAATGCCAGTTCTTTGTGCGGCAGTTGTAAACAGGTTTGTCCTGTAGTTATTGATATTCCACGTATGCTGCTGGACTTGCGTCATGACCTGACAAAACAGAAAAAAAGCTCCAAAACATGGAAAATCGGTATGTATATCTGGGCGAAATCTAACCGGTCAGAAAAATGGTACAAAATGACTGGAAGGCTTATTAAAGCGTCACGCTACCTGCCGATAAGTAAGCTTCCTGGTTTGTTAAAAAATTGGACCCGTTTTCGTGAAATGCCGCAGCCTGCCGCTAAAAGTTTTCATGATATCTGGCAAGATGGTTTGAAAGATGAGGACAAATAGTTATGAGTAATAGTCGGGATTTTATTTTAAATAAACTTAAGAAGAATCCGGCGCCTTTTCCGGAACAGAGTAAGGTTGAAAACTATTTACCGATGGTTAAGCTGGAAAAAAAGACTCCGGAATCACTCCTGCAACACTTTAAATCAGAAGCAGAAAAACTCTCTGCACAGGTAACGATCTGCAACAGCGAAAAGAGCGCCGAAGAAACATTTTTTAAAATTATTGGCAATGAAATACAGATCAATTGCTGGAGCGCAGAAAATCTGCCTCTTAAAAATTTTTACCAAGCTTTAAAAGACAAAGGAATAGAAATAACCGAAAATGAAAGTGTGCGGATTGGTGTAACAGGAGTTAATGCAGCTTTGGCGGCAACCGGCAGCATCGTTCTTGCTTCCGGGAAAGGCCGCCAGCGTACAGCTTCATTATTGCCAGAAGTGCATATTGCCTTGATCAAAAAAGGGCAGATTTTCGCAGACTTTGAAAGCTGGATTAAAGAATGCTGTAAAAAAGGCTTGGAAGATTTTACAAATCCAAGCAATACAATCGTTATTTCGGGGCCGAGCCGTACAGCGGATATTTCCATGGAATTAGTCCTGGGAATGCACGGACCAAAAGGACAATATTTAATTATTTATTGACGTTAATGCAAAATAGTACAGGATTTTATAAGGGAGAAGAGTATGGCGAAAATATCTATCAAAGGACAACTAGATTCTGTAGAAGAATTCGAACGCACTCCTGTTCCGGAAAGGCATTGGAAAGGATGGGGAAGCTTTATTGGAATGTATGCCGGAGAACACACGGCCGGGACTGAATTTGTTATTGGACCTTTATTTGTCGCCCATGGGGTTACGGTAAGCGGCTTAATTTTTGGCCTTTTGGTCGGAAATCTATTGGCCGTGTTAAGCTGGGCGTTTCTGTGCGCTCCGATTGCGATGAAGGCGCGTCTTACACTCTACTATATGCTTGAAAAAATTTGCGGCGCAAAATTAGCCGCAATTTACAATGTCGTCAATGCACTCATGTTTTGTTTTCTCGCTGGTGCAATGATTGCAGTTTCGGCAACGGCAGTGGGCATTCCTTTTCACTTATCAATGCCATCTTTAAATGATTGGTTGCCCAATAGCATCGGATGGATTATTACGGTATTAATGGTTGGCGCGGTGACGACAGTTGTCGCCATGTTTGGCTATACCCAGGTGGCCCGTGTTGCCAGTATTGCGGCTCCCTGGATGATTTTAGTATTTGTGGCAGCTGCTGTTGCCGTTTTACCGGATTTAGGGGTTAAATCAATCTCAGATTTCTGGACTGTCGCCAATGCAAAAATCTGGACAGGCGCGCCTCTTGCAGGGCAAAGTAAGTTTACTTTCTGGCACGTGGTGTTCTTTGCCTGGTTCTGCAATATGGCAATGCATATTGGCATGGCTGATTTATCTATCTTTCGCTACGCAAAAAAATGGTATTATGGTTTTTCTTCCGCAACAGGTATGTTTGTAGGCCATTATATAGCCTGGATTGCTTCCGGCATTCTCTATTCGTTATTTTTAATGGAATCAAATTACAGCGCTGTATTTGCTCCGGGACCGATTGCTTACCGGGCGGCTGGCATTGCGGGAGCTATCTGTGTCATTGTGGCTGGATGGACAACTGCGAATCCAACGATTTATCGCGCCGGACTTGCGTTACAATCAATCAGGCCAAAATGGAAAACCTGGCGTGTCACGATGGTTATCGGTATGATTACCACAGCAGCCGCCTGCTTTCCAGCTTTAGTAATGAAATTACTGGATTTCGTCGCTTTATACGGTTTGATATTGATGCCGATGGGCGCTGTCATTCTTATGGATGTTTATATCATTCCAAAGATGGGCTTTAAAGCAAATTATGCTGAAACATTTAATAAAAGTTTTAATATTGCAGCCGCATTAGCCTGGGTTCTGACGCTTGGCTTCAGTCTGCTAATAAATATTTATTTTGGGGTTGAAATATTCTTCTTAGGATTGCCCGGTTGGTTTATCGCGGCGATTGTTTATCTTGTATTTAGTTGGATGATTCAGAAATCGAAATTACAGGTTGCATAAGGAGTAAGATAATGTCTAATCTAATTCTTAAAATTATATCATTTGCTGGTTTATTATTAACAATTATTCCATCCTTCATGGTTTTTTCCCAGGGCATGGAACTGAACACCAATAAATACCTGATGTTGCTTGGCACAATACTTTGGTTTGCGTGTACGCCATTTTGGATGAATAGAAATGCAAATAACTAATTCATAACTGTTCTGCCACAGAGACACGGAGAACTCAGAGAAAGCTTTTTCTGAAATTCATTATAAGAATTATCATATGTTAAAAGCGTTAATATTTTGTTCAGTAAAGCGAAGAATATTTATCAAAAATAAATGTTTTTCCTTGACTATTATCTCTCTGTGAACTCAGAGGCTCTGTGGCTTAAAAGACTCTCTCACTAAAAGTAACTCCCACAAAAAAGTTTTATTGGAGTTCTTTTTAGCGGGAAGCTATTGTTTTCATCTCCTGTTCATCCAATTTTACCAAATTGATAGCAATACTTTATCGCAGATAGTAAAGTTTTAAAGATATAACGACGTCTGAAATATAAGTTTTCGTGGCAGAGCAGGTTCAAAAAATGGAAATTTCTGGAGGCGCTATGAAAAAGCTAATTACGACATGTTTGTTACTGATGCTGGTTACTATTTCCAGCGCTCAACAAAATGACACTGATGAAGCTGTCGTACGAAAAGTGGCAGATTACATCATCGAACATACCGAGTTTACGTTTGAGGGTACGCAAGACGGTAAAATCTATAAGACCACTGCTGAAATTCCTGATAATGTGGAAGTAAAATTAAAAAGCACGTTTGGAGCCTGGCATTACACAAACGGCGTATTGAATATGGCGATGATTAATTTAAGCAAATTCTTGAATGATGAGAAATACGCGAATTTCGCCGCCAAACATGTGGCGTTTGGATTTGACAATTATAAATTCTTTCAAAACAGATTTAAACACGACCGCCCGCACCATGTGTATCCCTTTGGTCAGTTATGGACGATGAAAGAATTGGATGATTTCGGAGCGATGGGTGCCAGTGTCATTGATGTATATCAAAAAGTCAAACGGCCGGATTACAAGCAATATGTTGAAAATGGGGCAAAACGCATAACCGAAGGACAGGAACGCCTGCCAGATGGCACATTAGCCCGTACCTTTCCGCATGAATTGACGGTATGGGCGGATGATTTATACATGAGCGTTCCATTCCTGGTTCGGCTGGGACGTTTCACCGGCGAAAATAAGTATTATGATGATGCTATTCATCAAGTCCTTAAATTTTCTGAATACTTGTGGGATGAGAACGAACAAATCTATTGGCATTGCTATTACAGCGATCTGAAACGAAATGGCGTGGCGCACTGGGGGCGATGCAACGGCTGGGTGATGCTGGCGCAGGTGCATTTACTGAATATTCTTCCCAAAGATTATCCTCAACGAGACCTGATTATTAAAAACCTGGAACGGCAAATTCTCGGGATTGCCAAATACCAGGGGCCAGATGGTTTGTGGCATCAGATATTGGATAGAACGGATTCATATACGGAAACTTCTTGTTCTGCAATGTTTGTTTACGGAATTGCACGGGCGGTAAATGAAGGCTGGATTGATAAGCGATACAGTTCAATCGCAGTAAGAGGTTGGGATGGATTGAAAAAAGAAAAAATCATGCCGGATGGCCAGGTAAAGGATATTTGTGTTGGCACCGGTATCGAAGACGATATGGTGTTCTATTATCACCGCCCTGCCAGACCAAACGAAAAGCATGGACTTGGTCCTGTTATTGACGCAGGCATCGAAATTATCCGTTTGAAAAACACAAATTCAAAAATAAATAATGATCTTTAATCTTATGTACAGATGAAAAAATTTTTTCTGATTTTATTTCTATTAAGCTCTGTTTCAGCGTTTTCTGAGAATAAAGAAAATGAGCATCTCAGGTTTGATTTTGGAACCGGCGCTGTTGAACAGGGATACGTTCAGGTTGTTCCATCAATGAAGTATTCTCAACAGCGCGGATTTGGATTTTTGACGGATTCAGTTATTTATTCCGTAACGCGCAACAGCGATGATGCTCTCAAATGTGATTTCTGCACAGCAAAAGATCCATTCATTTTTGCAGTCGACACGCCTGAAGGCAATTATGATGTTTTTGTTACGCTGGGCGATTATGAAAGCAAAAGCGTGACGACAATCAAGGCGGAATCGCGCCGCTTAATGCTTGAGAAGATTCGTACAGAGCCGGGTGAGTTTAAAAAAGTTACATTTACAGCCAATGTTCGTTACAGCCAAATTGACAGCGCGACATCGGTTAAGTTGAAACCGCGGGAAATAGAGCATTTCAACTGGGATAAGCGGCTAACGATTGAATTTAATGATCAAAATCCCTGCGTCTGTGGTGTAGAAATTGTAAAAACCACAAAACCAATCACGATCTTTCTGGCCGGCAACTCAACTGTCACCGATCAAAAACTTGAACCATGGGCGTCATGGGGACAGATATTGCCGCGATTTTTCAAATCCGGAGACGTTGTGGTTGCAAATCACGCTGAAAGCGGAGAATCGCTGAAAAGTTTTATCGGTGAAAATAGACTGAAGAAAATTTTTAGCGCCGCAAAAGCCGGAGATTACCTGTTCATCCAATTCGGTCATAATGATCAAAAGAAAGAAAGCGCCTCCTATGTTGAGCCGTTCACCGGCTATAAAGAATATTTGAAGCATTTTATTAATACCGCCCGTCATCGTGGCGTGATACCGATATTGACTACACCAATGCATCGGCGGCGTTTTGATGAAAACGGCAAAATTGTTAATACACATGGTGATTATCCAGCGGCCATGCGCGAAACGGCTAATGAAGAACATGCGCCGCTGATTGATTTATTTAAAATGAGCGCTGCTTTGTTTGAATCGCTTGGCGTTGAAGGATCAAAAAACGCATTCGTGCACTATCCAGCCGGAACTTTTCCCGGACAGAGCGAAGCGCTTAGCGACGATACACATTTCAATAATTACGGGGCGTACGAACTGGCAAAATGCGTTGTTGAAGGCATTCGATCAAATCATCTGGAACTGACAAGATATCTGGCCGATGACGCGCAGACATTCGATCCGAACCATCCGGATTCATTTGATAGCTGGGATCTGCCGGTTAGCCCATTCGCGCCGGCGCAATGAAATGTTCACTGCTTCTGAAGTGGTCTCATCGTTCCGCCCGCTCTGCGGCGGAATGCAGCGTCGTCGCTCTGCGACGGATTTATAATTTCATTTTAACTACAGCCTCTATTACTCTATTTAAAACTGGACGCAGAGCGTCCGCACTGAATTCCGCCGGAGACCGGCGGAACTATGTGAAATATGAGCCAGATTTAAAGTTTACTTAAAAACTGGGGTTACCATGCAATTCCCACAAAACAATTTGATGATCTTACAACATCATTATCGTTGTGAGCGAAGTATCTGGCAAATTTTATTTTGCTGGTTATTAATTTTTGTCGGTCCGATACAGAATACGCTGTCCGCCCGAGAAGTCAGCCCGATTAAACTATCCTGGCTTGGAGGAAAGGCGCCGACGCTATCTTCGGGCGTGAGTTGGGGAGCGCCGCTTCCGGAAGGAAAAGTGAAACCGTCAAGCAATTTTTCATTAAAAAACGAACAGGGGCAAGCGCTGCCTGTACAATCCTGGCCATTGGCATATTGGCCTGACGGTTCCTTAAAATGGGTAGGCCTGAGCGCTGTGGTCGATTCGAATGCCGGAACTGCGTTCGAACTGGAGCCGGTAAAAAAGTCCGGCGCCAGTCTGTTACAATCAAAGGTCGAGTTGTCTGAAACCGATGACGCTGTACTGGTGAATACCGGCGTTATGCAGTGCGAAATTCCTAAAAGTGGCAGAGAGCTAATTCGTTCCATAAAAATGAATGAAAAAGTGATCTCTTCCGCTGGAAGACTGATTTGTATTCTTCAAAATGGGCCGGAGCAGGAATTCGGCGTTCAGCCATCCAAAGAAAAGTTCACTGGCATCGTCGAACGAGCAACCGTTGAACAAAATGGTCCGGTCAGGGTGGTGGTTAAAATTGAAGGCAGGCATGTATCGGAAAACGGAGATCGCGCCTGGCTGCCATTTGTTGTAAGGCTGTATTTTTACGCTGGACAAAAATCGGTTCGAATGATGCACACCATTATTTATGATGGGGATCAGGAGAAGGATTTTGTCCGTGGATTGGGACTAGTTTTTGACGTCCCGTTGGATGAACAATTATATAACCGGCATATTCGTTTTTCGGGAGAAAATGGAGGCTTGTGGGATGAACCATGCCAGCCGCTCAACGGCAGTTTCCCGCTTTTTGATTTTGAAACCCGGGAAAATTTCTACGAGAAACAGCTTACCGGTGAGCGCATCGCTGAAAGAGAAACCTTTTCCGAAAGGGAACAATTCCTGATCGATCATTGGGCTAGTTGGAACGATTTCAAGCTCGAACAATTGAATGCCGATGGATTTCGGGTGTTGAAAAGAACCAACGATGAAAGCGCCTGGATTGACGCCGGCTATGGCAAGCGTTCCGCAGGAATGGTTTTTGTTGGGGATGTGTCCGGCGGATTGACAGTTTGCGTTCGTAATTTCTGGCAATCGTTTCCTTCAGCGCTGGAAGCTGCACATGTGAAATCCGATACAGCCCAACTAAAAGCCTGGCTCTGGTCGCCTGAGGCTGAGGCCATGGACATGCGTCACTACGACACGCTTGCCTGGGGGCATACGCTTAAGGCCAGTTACGAGGATGTTCAACCGGGATTCAGTACAGCCACCGGGGTAGCTCGCACAAGCGAAATTCTGCTGTATGCATCATCAGATGTTCCGTCCTATAAAACCTTGAATAAAATTGTTCACCTGGGGAACCAACCGCCTTTGCTTATTGCCTCGTCGGAATATATCCACGGCATTCCTGTCTTCGGCGTGTGGAGCCTGCCTAACCGAAGTACAAATGGAAAGCGCTGGATCGAAGATCAGCTTGAAAACGCTTTCAAATACTACCAGTCGGAAGTGGAACAAAGACACTGGTATGGCTTCTGGAATTATGGCGATGTAATGCATAGTTACGATCGCGACCGGCATACATGGAAATACGACATGGGAGGTTATGCCTGGGACAACACCGAGTTGATGCCCAACCTGTGGTTGTGGTACAGCTATCTGCGATCAGGACGTGAAGATATTTTCCGCATGGCCGAGGCAATGACGCGTCACACGGGCGAGGTCGACGTCTATCATTTGGGACGGTTTAATGGACTGGGTTCCCGTCACAATGTAATTCATTGGGGCTGTGGCGCCAAAGAGGTGCGTATTGCGCAGGCGGCTTTAGGCCGGTTTTATTACTATCTTACCACGGATGAGCGCACTGGCGATTTGATGCATGCTTCTGTCGAGACTTCCAATGAAGCCATAGGCAAGCTTGATCCGTTGCGCTTAATCCTGGAAAAAGACCAATACCCGACGCACGCCCGCGTTGGCCCGGACTGGCTGGCTCTGGTTGGCAACTGGATGACTGAATGGGAACGCACAGGGAATGCAAAATATCGCGGCCGGATCATGGCCGGGGTAAACAGTTTATACGACATGCCCTATGGCTTCTTTTCCGGCGAGGGCGCCGCTTTTGGGTACGATCCAAAAACTTACACATTGCATCGTCTGAATGAAAATGATATCGGCTATAGACATTTGTCTGTTCTGATGGGGGGACCGGAAATCGCTTTTGAGTTAACCCATCTTCTTCAGGATAAAAAGTGGGATAAACTTTGGATGCAGTTCTGTAGATTATATGCGGCGCCAGAAAATGAAATTGAAAACGAATTCGGTATAGCGGTTCAGTTAGGGGATCACGGTCCGTGGTATGCCCGGCTTCCGGCCTATTATGCGAAAATCACGGGTGACAATTCTTTTGCTGCCAGAGCTTGGGATGAGTTTCTTAATACTGGCAGACGTAATCAAACTGATTTCAACATGCAGTTATTTGATGGAGCTCAAAGCCTGCAGCCGGTGTATGAGATACAGGGAGTTTCCACCAACAATACGGCGCAGTGGTGTCTGAACGCTATTGAATTGCTGGAATTAATCGGAGATAAACTTCCTCCGGAAATAAATCATGAAGAGGGAAAATGAAAAATAAACTAAAACACCCGAACAAAAAAATAACATTAAGCATAACGACAAGCGCTGCTGTGATTTCGATGTTCCTGCTAATCCAATGCCAGTCAGCGCCTGAACAGGTAAACATTACTCTTGCAAACAACGCTGCGATTACTCTGACTGATAAGGCCGTATCGATTGACAGGTCACAAATTAAAAGTCCCGGTGCAGCCAACTATTACCCTTTGATTATCTCTGCCCAGGGCGACACAATTGCTTCGCAATTAAATGACCTGGATGGCGATAAAAAATGGGATGAGTTATTTTTTGTCGTCAATTTACCGGCAAATGAAACAGAAACATATTCGTTACAATGGGTGAAAAATAAACTCCAATATAAAGTGCGCGCGAGCGCCCGCTTTGGGAAACGCAGCGCTGCCGATACGCCGGTTCAACCAGCGGTCAACGAGACGTTAGTTGCCGGGGATCTGCCAAAAAGCCTCGGTTATCAGCGCTACCAGACCGATGGCCCCTCATGGGAAAATGATAAAGTCGGTTTCCGCCATTATTTGGATGGTCGCAATGCTAAAGATTTATTTGGAAAAAAAGTTCCATTCATGTCGCCTGAAAATGTGGGGATAAATGCACAGGGCGCTGTTGAAGACAACTACCATGTCATGGAGGATTGGGGACGGGATATTTTGTCAGTAGGCAACTCTGTAGGACTTGGCGGTTATGGTTTAATGGCCGGCGATACGTTGCTGCGCCTGGGGGTGACGGTGAGTGATTCGATTAATAATGTTGAGAAAACCACGTTCTGTATAATGGCTGAAGGACCGGTGAAATCGGTTATAAGCTATCATTATGGAAACTGGCAACCGGCTCAAGGACGTAACTACCAAGTGGATGAAACAACCAGCATCTGGCCGGGGATGTATGCTTACCAAAATACAGTGCAGTTTTCCGGTTTGCAGGGAGATGAAGAACTGATCATCGGTCTGGTCAACAGTAATAATCAAAATCCGCTGCAGGTAATCATCGTTAATGACCAATGGTTGATCTTGCTAACTCATGATATGCAGACATATAATCGTGAATGGTGGCTTGGCATGGCGATTATCGTTCCTCGCGATTTGTATCTTGGTTATACAGAAGCGCCCAAACAGGGGCCGTTAAGCAATACGTTCCTGGCCCGGTTGAAAGTTGAAAATAATAAACCTGTCGCCTATTATGCGGCTGCTGGTTGGGAATTAAGCGATGAACGTTTTAAAGATCCGGTTTTTTTCAGGGATTATATTGAAAATTTAGCGCAGCAACTTTCAGCGCATGTGGACGTGACAATCAAATAGATAAATGAGGTTTCTGTGAGACATCACATATTATTGATTTTGATTTGCTTTTTGTCTATAAGTGGATTCCAGAATAAAATACACGCTCAAAGCGTTGCTGATTCAAGTTCTGTTAAGCAGTACAAAAAAGGCCGGTTGTTATATCAAGATAATTTTGACCAGGATATGAAAAACTGGATCGTAGAAACGCCAGACTCGCCTTATTCAAACGTTGGCATTGATAGTGCAAAACTTGTTGTTGATGTCGATAACGGCGCAACCGTCTGGTTTAATAAAAAGTTGTCGGGAAACATCATGATTGAGTATAGTCGAAAAGTGATCATGAACAATGGAAAAAACGATCGTCTGTCTGATCTCAACCAATTTTGGATGGCGACCGATCCCAGCCAAGAAAATGTGTTTACTCGTACTGGGATTTTCTCTGAGTATCATTCCCTGCGGCTTTATTATGCCGGCATAGGCGGCAACACCAATAGCACCACACGTTTCCGTAAATATCAGGGCGCCGGCGAGCGCACGCTTTTATTTGATTTACAAGATGAACAACACTTGCTTCAACCTAACAAAAATTATTTTATTCAAATTGTTGTTTACAATGGAACGACTCAGGTTTTTGTGGATGGCGAGTTGTATTTCTCTTTTCAGGATGACGCGCCCTTAACCAAAGGTTATTTTGGCTTTCGCACAGTGAAATCGCATCAGGAAGTGGAGAGCTTTAGAGTGTACGAACTGAAATGAAATCAAATGGAGATATCATGAGATTTACTTTAATTGCATTATTCATCCTGACCGTTTTGAATTCTTCTTTCGCATCTCACTATTTTGTAGCGCCGGATGGAGATGATTTAAATCCGGGAACAATCGATCAACCGGTCGAATCCATTCAACAAGCTCAGACCTTCGTTAATCCGGGCGATACAGTTTACATTCGCGGCGGCTTATACAATGTTCGGGAAGATCAGATCTCCAGCGTTCAACAGAACTTATTTGCCTGTGTCAGTTATCTGGATAAAAGCGGCCTGCCCGGACAAACGATAAAATACTGGGCGTATCCGGGCGAGCAGCCTGTTTTTGATTTTTCCGCAGTGAAGCCGGCCAATCAACGCGTTGTAGGTATCTGGATGGCCGGAAGTCATATTCATCTCAAAGGGCTGGAAATGACCGGTATTCAGGTAACCATTACAACACACACGGAGTCGTATTGTATTTACAGCCGCGGGAATAATAATATATATGAACAAATCAGCATGCACGACAATGTTGGCACCGGGCTGCGTCACTACAAGGGTGGTGGCAATTTGTTTTTAAATTGTGATTCGTATCGGAATTGGGATAATGTTTCCGAAGATGGATTGGGCAGCAATTGTGATGGTTTTGGCTGCCATCCCGATCCCGGCGGCGCTGGCAATGTTTTTAGAGGCTGCCGCGCATGGTTTAACAGTGATGATGGTTTTGATATTATCCGCGCTGATGAATCGGTTGTTTTTGACAGTTGCTGGGCGTTTTATAATGGCTTTTCGACAATTTTTCAAAGTTTAGGCGATGGCAATGGATTTAAAGCCGGCGGATACGCCCACGATACGGCTGATAAAATCCCTGATCCGGTTCCAAGAAATACAGTCAGGTTTTGTATCGCCGTGCGGAATAAGGCGAATGGATTCTATTCAAACCATCATTTGGCCGGCAATGACTGGTACAACAATTCAGCTTATCTGAATAGAACGAATTTTAATATGTTAAATCGTCCAAGCCGTGATGATGCTGATAATATTGATGGTGATGGCTATGATCACGTGCTTAAAAACAATCTGAGTTACAAAACATACGGATTTGGGTCTAAAGAAACGGCCTACATTGATACAACGCAAAATACTTCCGAATACAATTCGTTTGATTTGCCTATCACACTAACGGATGCTGACTTTGTAAGTCTCGATATAGACTTATTGACATCGCCGCGCAAAGAAGATGGCGGTCTACCTGACATAGATTTCATGCGTCCGGCAGCGGGAAGCGCCATAATTGACGCCGGCGCTGATATTGGATTTGAATTCCTGGGTGATGCTCCGGAACTTGGCGCTTTTGAAGTTGAAAGTCCATCCTCGCTCGAACATCTTACAGATATTATTCCTGGCGCTATAACTTTATTTCAGAATTATCCGAATCCATTTAATCCAAACACAACAATCCACTATGCCTTGTCTAAACCCGGATTTGTTGCCGTATCAGTTTACAATTTTCTCGGTCAAAAAATACGAGCGCTTGAAAGCCAATACCAGCATCCGGGAGAATTCACGTTGCTTTGGAATGGAAAGAATGATGCCGGTGAATTAGTGGCTTCGGGGATTTATTTTTACAGTTTGGCTATCTCTAATTCATCAGATTCTCATTTGGTTCAAAAGAAAATGCTGCTTTTAAGGTGATGGCGCGCGCTCTGCTCTCGCAGCATTCAAAGAATGATGGGTGACAAAACGATGTGTGTTTGTTTTAATAAAGCATCCAAGAGATTGTATAAAAAGACACATGCGGTACAATCAGGTTATTTAGAATTAGAACGTAAAGACGCGATTAATCGCGTCTCCACAATAAGGATTTCAAAATTTTATGTGTTTTCTCATACAGCATTGAAACGATAAATGATGGTGATGGCACTCTTCGACAAGCTCATGGTAGGAGCAGCGTCGTTGGATTAGCGATTCGGAGCCAACCAATCCATCCAATGTTGAGCAGATATGTGAATCGTATGTCAAGAGCTGTAACACATGCCTGATAATTGAAATTACGCAATTTTAATAAAAGAACTATACAATGAACAACTATCCAATTGATCGGTCTCAACCAGCGTTCGGTAAAGCATTTATTTTTTTAGCGCTATTCGCTTGTTGCATCGTTGTGCCGCCAGCGCTGAGTCATTCAGCGGAAGATACACTCTTTATTAATTTCCAGAATCCACCGGAATCTGCCGGACCAAGGACATGGTGGCATTGGACAGCCGGCAATGTAACCCTGGACGGGATTACTAAAGACCTCGAATGGATGCAGCGTGTGGGTATCGCAGGATTTCAGTTGGCTGATGTCAGTTTTGGCGCCGGTCAATCAGTCGATGATAAGGTATTGTTCGGCGCGCCGGAGTGGCTTGCCGCTGTTCGCCACGCTGCAGAAGAAGCCGACCGACTACATTTGGAAATGGCCATATTTAGTTCTGCCGGTTGGAGTTTAACCGGAGGTCCATGGGTGAAACCGGAACAGGCCATGAAAAAACTTGTGTGGAGCGATACACTGGTTCATGGTCATCAGCTTTTTACTGGTAAACTATCCCATCCACCGTTCAATAACAGCCCAATTGGCAACATGGAACGAGGGCGGCGGCCAAAGCAACCAGCCGATCCTACCTATTACAACGATATTGCCGTACTGGCGTATCGAGCGCCGGCATCCTTATCGAACATGCGTTTACTTAAGCCAAAGACAACCAGCCACACAGGCCCCATTGATGCAACCGCCATGCTGGATAATGATTTGAATTCAGGCGTTACAATTAAGGCGCCTCAGACCGGTGAGCCTGCCTGGATACAATTTGAATTTGAAACGTCTTTTCAGGCGCGCGCCTTCACTATTAGCGGCGACAATGGAGTTCCTGTCGGCCGGCTGCTGGCAAGCGATGACGGAACGAACTTTCGCGCTGTTGTGACACTGCCGGGAGCGCAACTTTATCGTCAGGGTTGGGTTCGTACATTTGCATTTCCGGAAATGAGCGCCAAATTCTATCGGCTGGAAATAATCGGAGCGCCCCTGGGACCTGCTGAAACCATGAATCAAACGTCTGCTAAACCAGTGTCCGAATATGTTTTATATGAGGCAATTCTGCACTCAGTGCCGCGTATTCACCGCTGGGAGGAAAAGGTGGGTTTCAGGCACTTATTTGAGTATGAATCTGTTCCCACGCCTGCTATTCCAACTGAGCTTGCCATACAACATGAAAATCTGATTGATCTGACATCCAAAATGGATGAAAATGGAACTCTTAACTGGGATGTTCCGGAAGGCGACTGGAATATTCTTCGCATGGGGTATTCACTCACCGGCGCTAAAAACCGTCCTGCCATGCCCACTGGTTTGGGATTCGAAGTCGATAAACTCAGCGCTGAACATACCGAGGCCTATATCCGGGATTATATGAAACCGATTGCCGCTGCGCTGGATTCCCTTTACGGAAAAAGTCTGCGTTATATTCTCCTGGACAGTTGGGAAGCCGGCATGCAGAACTGGACTGATAATATGTTGGCGGAATTTCAAAAGCGGCGCGGTTATCATGCCACATCGTTCCTTCCTGCGCTGGCCGGTCGTGTGGTTGTGAGCGCCGAAGTGAGCGACCGATTTCTCTGGGATTTCAGGCGGACGCTCGCGGATATGTTTGCGGAAAACCATTATGGCGCAATTGCAGATTTCCTTCGCAAACAGGGAATTGGGACGTATGGCGAAGCGTCCGGAGTCTCGCTGGAAATTCTCGAAGACGCCCTGCTGTGCAAAAAGTTTATGGATATCCCGATGGGTGAATTCTGGGTGCGCGCCCTTCATCCCGAAAGGATGTACTATGAGGATATCCGGGGAGCGGCGTCAGCAGCGCATGTATACGGTAAAAAAATTGTCGCTGCTGAGGCGTTCACCGGCGGCGGTTATGAAGCTCCGTTTACATTGAAAAAAGTCGCCGACTACTGGTTTTGCCAGGGAGTGAACCGTTTGGTTTTTCATACTTCGGCGCATCAACCGTTCGATACCAAACCCGGCAACACGATGGTTGGGACACACCTGCACCGAAATATCACCTGGGCAGAGCAAGCCAAACCTTTTATCGATTACCTGGCGCGCGCATCCTTTATGTTGCAGCAAGGTCAGTTCGTGGCGGATATCGTTTATCTATTGAATGAGGGCGCGCCTGCAACCATGCCAATTTGGGGCGCAGGACTTGCGCCTAAACCACCGGATGGCTATGATTACGATTATATCAATACAGATGTCCTGCTCAATCGGGTATCTGTGAATGCCAACGGCGATCTTCTCTTGCCCGATGGCATGATGTATCGTATTTTGGTTTTGCCGCCGATTGATCGAATGACCCTGCCAGTAATTCAAAAAATCAAAAATCTGGTAGAAAACGGCGCAACTGTTGTCGGACCAAAACCGCTGGCGTCCCCAAGTCTTGAGCAGTATCCGAATGCCGATTCAGAAATCCAAACACTCGCCGCAGCGTTGTGGGGCGATCTTGATGGCATCAGCCGCACCAGCCGCAGGATCGGCAAAGGTCGGGTCATTTGGGGCCTGCCGTTGTCCGATGTACTCACCTCAATGTATATTCCGAAGGATGTAGAATACAGCCAAGCGCTTGATATGGATTTATTCTGGACACATCGTCGCACATCAAGCGTTGATATTTATTTTGCAGTAAACAGTTCTGATCGCGCTCACGATATCGATATTCGATTCCGGGTAACTGAGAAAACACCTGAACTCTGGTTTCCCGATACCGGTGAGCGGCGATCTGCTATCTACACGACCATTGACAGTCTGACAACGGTATCGTTGACGCTGCCGCAACATGGTTCGGTTTTTATCGTCTTTCGGGAAACTGCTCCAGAACCAGCGCCTATCTTGCAGAAGGAATTTAAAACGATTTTAAAAACAGTGAACGGTTCCTGGGAATTGAATTTTCCACCCAATTTGGGCGCGCCTGATAAAATTCAGCTTGAACAATTAAAGTCATGGACTGAATGTACGGATACAGGTGTGAAATATTTTTCCGGCGCCGCTGTTTATAACAAAACTATCAATGCGCCTGCGGATTGGTTTCAGAACGATGCAAAATTAATACTGGACCTGGGCAAGGCGCTGGATGTTGCCGAGGTTTCGATTAATGGAAAAGTAGCGGGAACACGTTGGAAACCGCCTTACACGTTCGACATTACGAACATTCTAAAACCGGGCGCCAATAGATTTGAGATTAAAATAACGAGTCAGTGGACCAATCGATTGGTTGGCGATGTTAACGCGCCTGCAGATAAAAAAATACTTCCAGTGGGCAGCGAAAAAATTTTCTTTTTTCGAACGCCGCCTTTGCAGGAATCCGGGCTGATTGGGCCGGTCACAATAATTTCGACAAAAACTGAGTGAATCGACTTTTTGTTTGGTAATCGTTCCGCCGGTCTCCGGCGGAATGCAGCAAGGACGCTCCGCGTCCATCTCGAACCGGCAAAAATTACAATTATCAATGAAGAAAATCGTCGCAGAGCGACGGAGCTACACTCCGCCGGAGCGAGATGCGCAAAATTGAATATTATCTGAACGAAAATGACTGATTTTACCAATCACCCCGGATGTTCGCCTTCTTTTGGCGATCTCCGGGTGTGATAAATCAATTATTTACAGAGCGAGTTCCAACACCCGGAGATACTCACTCCTTTGTCGTTCGTAACATCCGGGGTTTTCGTTCAAGCGCTAAATAGAATAAAAGGTCAATTCCAGCAATTTCTATTTTTTTTTGAGAGGATACTGGATTATGCTATCAAAAATAGAATTAAGAAATGGATTATTTTTAATTGCAGTATTCATGATTATCTCGTCCGCTCACAGCCAAATTGTCGATTCACCCGATGATACTGTTGCGGGTATTCCTGTAAATTACACCGAAGCAAACGTCGGCGATTATGCGCTGCCTGATCCGCTGACATGCAATGATGGTCAACCAGTAGAAAATGCCGAAACGTGGTACAAGAAACGCCGCCCGGAAATAGTCGCTTTATTCGAGCAATATCAATTTGGAAAATCCCCGGCGTGTCCGAAGAAAATTCATTATAAGGTGTTAGAACGCGGAGCGTCTGCGTTCAATGGAAAGGCTAAACGCACGCAAGCGACGATATATTTTTCTGAGAATTCGGATGCGCCGAAAATGGATGTATTGTTTTATACACCAAGCGAAGCCGCCGAACCAGCGCCGATGCTGTTGTATATAGCCTTTACCGCTAATTCAATGGTTATCGATGATCCGGGTATTAAACCGGGATTTATCTGGAACCGTGAGCATAAAAAAGTTCCTGCTGGCGAAGGGCGCCGATTCGAACGGCTGGATGTACCGGCTGTGTTGGCGCGAGGATTTGGCGTCGCAACGGTTTATTACGGGGATATCGAACCTGATTTTCAGGAAGGCGCTCAATATGGTGTGCGAAGCCTATTCTCAAAAAACAATAACCTGCCGCCAGAAGATGATGCCTGGGGCGCCATCGCCGCCTGGAGTTGGGGATTGAGCCGTGTACTTGATTATTTTGAAAAGGACAAGACAGTGGACGCCAACCGGGTGGCCATCATGGGCATTTCCCGATTAGGCAAAACAGTGTTATGGGCGGGCGCCACCGATCCGCGTTTTGCGCTCATTATTGCCGTTTGTTCAGGTGAGAGCGGCGCCGCTCTCAGCCGCCGTAATTATGGGGAGAACGTTGCGCACATTGCCAGTCCGGCGCGTTATCATTACTGGTTCGCTCCCCGGTACCAACAATATGCAAACAATGTAAATGCCCTTCCGGTTGATTCACATGAATTGCTGGCCTTGCTTGCGCCCCGGCCTGTGTTGCTTATTACCGGAAACACAGATAAATGGTCCGATCCGTACGGAGAATTCCTTGCCGCAGTGGCGGCCGAACCTGTTTACAGACAGTTAGGAAAGGAAGGGTTAAATACCGAAAAAATGCCGCCCGCTGATAAACCTATTTTAAAAGACATCGGCTTTTACATGCATGATGGCGGGCATGGCATGGTTCCTGACGATTGGAATGTGATTCTGGATTTCCTTCAGAAACATCTACAGATCAAAGATTGAAAAGTATCAGGATGAAGCATTAATATTTAACTATGAAGGATAAAAAACCATGAAAAATAAAATCATAATCATATTAGCTATTTCCATAATCGCATCGATACCCATTTATGCGCAAATCGGAACACGCTTCCCTTCGGAAAAGAAAGAGATAATTGATCCCGTGACCGGCGTGAAGTTGACATTTCTGACAAGCGCTCCTGCCGGTGATAGTAAAATATACCAAACGCATAATCAATGGACGTCTGATGGCGAGTGGTTGATATTCCGTTCGGACCGGGTGTCAGGTGAGGCAATGGCTGTTAATGAAAAATCAGGCGTAATAGTGCAGGTTACGGAAGGCGGATACAGAGGAATGTTGAACATCGCCCGCAAATCCATGAAATTATATTACATGCGACCATCCAAAGATCGGGCGAAGGATCTAATCGAAGTGGATTTGGCCGCCCTGTTTGCAGACAGCGAGTCAGGCAATTTAAAACCTGAGTCCAGCTACCAACGAATCTGTGGCGCTATCCCGGCGGAATATGGGGCAAGAGGGGACATGGCGCTCGATGCAGATGAAGAATGGGTATGGTTTCGCGTTGGCCGTACAAAGGCTCAGGAACATTTGCCAGAGGGGACCATTCTTGAAGAAAATTTCGGCCCACGCAACATGGGAGCTGGGCCCGCAGGTATCGCTGGTATGAATATCAATACTGGCGAATTAAAATATGTGGTGTCAGTCCCATTTCAAATGGGACATATTCAAAGCAATCCCTGGGCGCCCGGCCAAATTGTATTTTGTTGGGAAACCGGCGGCAAGGCGCCGCAACGAACATGGATCGTTAATTCCGATGGTACAGGACTCAGACCACTCTATCCGGAAGCGTCATACGAATGGGTGACTCACGAAGCCGTCATTACGCCGAACGAAGTCGCTTTTGCTATTATGGGACACCGGCCAATTCCTGGCGTTGCATCGGAAAATGCGGCTGAGGGGATTGGCTCAAAAGATGCAAATCCTGGCCAGGAAGCTGAATGGGGAAATTGTGGCGCCCGTGAAAAACCGACCGGATTAGGAATCGTCAATATCGATACACGCGAAATGATAATTGCCGGACAAATTCCCTACGGAAGCGGTTTTTGGCATGTAAGCGGCTCTCCGGACGGACGATTTGCAGTTGGCGACAATTTTGCCCGCGAGTTGTATTTAATCGACAGAAAAACAAGCGAAATGATGCTGTTGTCAGCAGGCCATAAACGAACGGCGAAGGATCATCCCCATCCAACATTCAGTCCTGATGGGACCAGAATTGAAATACAATCGGCGATGCTTTCAGAAGATGATCAGTCAATGAATATTTGTATTGTGCCGGTCCCGGATGAATGGTTGAAGCGATAGGTGGAGAAAATGCAGTGAATAACAAAATTCCAAAACATTGTCCAATAAAATACCGGAGTATATTCCATGAATAAAACATTTCTGCCTATTTTTACAATATTTTTTGTTTCCACCTGCTTCGCCCAAATGGATAACGACGAAACGATCATCCGAAAAATGGCTGATAATGTGCTGGCCAAAACGACGTTCAAGTATGATGCTGTTGGAACAGAAGCTACATACGATTCTATTGACGACATTCCCGAAGGCATGGAAGTCCGGTTTCACGATCATTACACAGAGTGGGGATATTTGATGGGCGTGATGAACATCGCAATGGTTCATCTCGGCGAGCAGTTGAACGAGGAAAAGTATACAAACTATCCAATCAAACATGTAGCAAATGGCTTCAATAGCTACAAATATTTCCAGGATCGTTTTAAGCATGACCGTCCGCATTATCGCTGGCCGTACGGCCAATTCTGGACGATGGGATCGCTGGATGATTGCGGCGCCATGGCCGCGAGCGTAATTGAAGTGTATCAGATGGATAAGAAAAAGGAGTATAAAGCCTACATCGATAAAACTGCCGATTTCATCATGCATAAACAGGATCGGCTAACCGACGGAACATTGTGCCGCAAGACGCCACATGAAATGACCGTATGGGCGGATGATATGTACATGAGCGTCCCGTTCCTGGCGCGCATGGGGCATTTGACCGGCGACGCCGCTTATTTCGATGACGCGCTGATGCAGGTGTTCAACTTCACCAAATATCTCTGGAGCGATGAAAAACAACTGTTCTACCACTGTTATTACGACGACCTGAAACGAAACGGCGTGGCCCACTGGGGACGCTGCAATGGCTGGATTGTCATGTCGCAATGTCATTTACTGGAGTTGTTGCCAAAAGATCATCCCAAACGGGAGGCGCTGCGGCAGAATCTGGAACGCCAGATTTTGGGGCTGGCAAAATACCAGACCGCCGAAGGCTTATGGCGGCAATTGATCGATAAAACCGATTCGTACACCGAATCATCCGGTTCGGCTATGTTTGTGTACGGCGTCGCCAAAGCGGTGAACGAAGGCTGGATAGACCAACGTTACGCCTCGATCGCGTTGCAAGGCTGGAATGGATTGAAAGAACATAAAATTACGCCGGAAGGCGACCTGAAGGACGTGTGCGTCGGCACCAATATTGATGATAGCATTGTGTACTACTACAACCGTCCGGCTCGAACAAATGAGACGCACGGGATTGGCGCGGTGATCGATGCGGGCGTGGAGATTTTGAAATTGAAAAAGACGTTGGAAAGAAAATAGAAAGACGGAAAACGGAAAATGGAGAACGGAAAAAATAAATCATGCTCCGCATTCATGAAGATCAGGAACAAATTTTGAAAGGATATCAGGATTTACTGGATATTTGTACTCGACACAATGCGGTTTTCGGATTTGACCTTTAGCTCCCTTCCTTCCGAAGGAAGGGATTCAGGGAAGGTTTTAAAAATGAAAATGCAAAAAACACTTTTACTTCACTTCAATTTCAAAAAAGCGAGAATCAATTAAACAAGTTTATTGCAGATGATATAAACTCAATTTAGTACTTATATTTTTTAACATTTTTTTCAATTATTGAAACAGTTTATTTCAAGCTGATGTTTAGACATTTTTTTATTAAATCCTGTTCATCCTGTTATCCTGTCAAAAAAATATATAATTTTCGAAAGATAAAGGATTCCCATGACTGACAAATTGAAACTCAAAGGCGATTTTACGCTGCCCGGTGAGGCGGGATATGAAGATTTAACGTTGGAGCTGGCGGAACGTTGGGGCGCGGACGCGATACGCGATAGCGACGGCACAGTATTGTCCGACAAGATAATTAAAGCGGACTATCCGATCTATTCCACGATTTGCCTGATCCGCGCGGACAATGAATGGGCCAAAGCCAACCGGGACAAGCTTCAGCAGAATTATTTGATGAGCGATCCGGTGATAGCGGAAAAAGAAACGGTTGAAATCGATTTATTGAAAGGCTTTTTTCGCGAACAGTTTGAAGTAAACGCCAACGACGATCCCAAATCGTGGTGGCAGGCGTTTGACCGCACCACGGGCGAGGAAGTCGATAAAAAGGACTGGATATTCGATCCGGCCAATGGAACGGTTGCAATTAAAAACGTTCAAAAATGGCATAAGTATACGGTCAACTTTCTGGCGTATCGCATTTGGGAAGGCATCTCCATGTACAACCACATCACCAATGATTGGGGCGACCAGGAGCACCAGATGCCGATCGATCCAATTTATCCTGCAGCGCAACAGGCGATGCTGAATTATCTGAAAAAGTGGCTGGATGAACATCCCCGAACAAAGGTTGTGCGTTTCACTTCGCTATTTTACAATTTTGCCTGGTTCTGGGGCGATCCATCTATTCAGAAGTTTCGTTACGCTGATTGGGGATCGTATGAAATGACGGTGAGTCCGCGAGCCATGAAACTGTTTGCCGAAGCCAAAGGTTATGAAATGACGAGCGAGGATTTTGTCAATAACGGCGCGTACTGTTCCAGCCACAATGTCCCGTCCGAACGGCTGTGGGACTGGATGGATTTCATGAATGAATTTGTCGTCAGCTTTGGCCGTAAATGCATCGATATGATTCACGACGCCGGCAAGGCGGCCTATATGTTTTACGACGATCACTGGGTCGGCACAGAGCCGTGGGGCAAGCGGTTCACGGACTTGAATTTTGACGGGCTCATCAAGTGCGTGTTCAACGCGTTTGAAGCGAGACTCTGCGCTGGCGTGCAGGGCGTCAAAACAAAAGAGTTGCGCCTGCATCCATACTTGTTTCCCACCGGTTTGAAAGGGGAGCCAACCTTTATGGAAGGCGGCGATCCCGCGCTTGACGCCAAACGATTCTGGGCCAACATTCGCCGCGGCTTGCTGCGCGCGCCCATCGACCGCATCGGTTTGGGCGGCTATTTGCATCTTGTGCAGGACTTTCCGGATTTTGTCGACGCGATTGAACATATCACCAATGAATTCCGCACGCTCAAACAGTTCCATGCCGACGGCGCGCCGTACACTGCGCCATTGAAAGTTGTCGTTCTGACGGCCTGGGGCAAATGGCGCTCATGGGATTACGTCGGCCATTTTATTCCCGGCGTTGAGATTTATGAAGTGACCGAATCATTGGCTGGCTTGCCGGTAGATGTGTCGTTCATTAGCTTCAGGGATATTCTCGAGCAGGGCGTGCCTGAAGGCATTGATGTAATTATCAACGCCGGAAAGGTGGGATCGGCCTGGTGCGGCGGCGAGCATTGGAAAAATGCAAAAGTGATTGAAGCGGTGACCGAATATGTGGCGAAAGGCGGCGGATTTATCGGCATTGGCGAACCATCGGCCATAAAACATTCGAGTCAATATTTCCAATTAGCGCATCTGATGGGCGTTGACCGGGAGATTGGTGCGACGATGTGTAATGTGAAATTGCCAGTCGCAGCTTCGAAAAAACATTTTATCCTTGAAGATCTTGAAGGTGAAATTAATTTCGGAAAAGACATCGACAATATTATCACGCTCGAAAAAGACACAGATGTACTAATTGAAAAAAACGGCTCTCCGCAAATTGCCATTAATTGGTTTGGCAAAGGGAAAGCGATTTACTTGTCCGGTTTTAAATTCGCGCCGGAAAATTCCCGGCTGCTCCACCGGGCGCTCTTTGCCGCCGCTGGCAAGGAACCGGAATACAGCGCCTGGACCTGCAGCAATGTTCGCACTGATTGCGCATATTATCCGAAAAATAAAAAACTCGTCGTTATCAGCGGCAGTGATGATCCCGAAATGACAACAGTGTTTATGGCTGATGGAAAATCTATTGATGTGAATTTGGAACCGCATGGGATTCAGATTTATGATGTGTAGATTTGATTGGTCAGTTCAATCTAATAACATTGGTGTGTCACATCCCCCTGATTTCGTCCTGCCAAAAGGCATGCAGGACGAAATTATCCCCCTTCGAAGGGGGAATTTCCATACCGCCCGCTTGCGGAAGCGGGATGGAACAGGGGGATGTTGACCACCGTGCAGTAACTATCGAACTATAATTTTATCGTCTCTCGTCTTATATCCAAGCGTTTTTGCGCAGTCCTGCGTGTTTAGCAACGCTGGGTCACGTCTTACATTTCACGTTTGACGTTTCACTATATGGGAAGGAAAAAAATTATAATGAACGATAACAAAACCACCTTCAACGGCCTGGGGCAGCATTTATCCGTCATAGAAAAAGTCGGCTACGGACTTGGAGACACTGCCTCCAACATACTTTACCAGGCGTGGAGCTTCTTTTTGATGATCTTCTACACCGATGTGTTCGGCATTGACGCCAAAGTCGCCAGCTTCATGTTCCTGATCACTCGTGTGTGGGACATGATCAACGATCCGCTGATGGGGATGATTGCTGATCGCACCAACACGCGCTGGGGCAAGTTCCGCCCATATTTGTTATGGATGGCTGTCCCTTATGGAATATTGGCCTGCGCGATGTTCATCACGCCGGAGCTCGGTCAGAACATGAAAATTGTCTACGCCTATGTCACTTACATTTTGGCGACCATGGCGTACACAGCCATCAACATTCCATACTCATCGATGATGGCAGTGATGACGCCGAATCCCAAAGAGCGGACGACGCTTTCCCAATATCGTTTTTTCTTCGCGTTTGTCGGCGCTATGTTGATTACAACATTTACCTTACCTTTGGCGCGATTTTTCGGCAATGATCCATCTCATTCGGGGTACAATGCGGAATTGGGTTACAGTCAGGCATTGGGATTTCAGGTCACGATGGGCGTGTTTGGCGCAATCGCGATTGTGCTGCTGTTCATTACGTTTTTAACGACTCGCGAACGCGTCGCGCCGTCGAAAGAGCAGAAAAGCTCTTTAATAGGAGACTTGAAAGACGTATCAAAAAATATTCCCTGGATCGTGATTTTTGTGGCCGCCATATTTTGGCTGATCCACAATATGATTCGCAACGGCATGGTGGCGTACTATTTCGATTATGTCAACGGCGAAGGCGCCAAAGTGCTCTGGTCATTTACAGTCGGCGCGCTCAAGCTCGATTTCGATCAAACCACAACCTTCCTTACGATCGGCACGATTGGCATGATGGGAGGCGTCTTTCTCAGCACGCCGCTGAAAAAATATTTTGATAAAAAGTCAACCATCATTGTGGTGACGCTGGCCAGCGTGTTTTTCGGCGCGATTTTCTACTGGCTGCCTGAACAGAATTTTGTGCTGCTCAGTGTCATGAATTTTATCTGGGCTGTGCTGGCTGGCGCCATGCCGGTGTTCCTGTTTGCCATGTTCGCGGATGTGGCGGATTTTCACGAATGGAAATTCAAGCAACGGGCGACGGGGCTGGTCACGGCTGGAATTATGTTCGCAATCAAGGCGGGCGTTGCCATAGGCGGTTTCCTGGCGTTGTACATGCTGGGACAATTCGGTTATATTAAGAATGAGCCAATCACTCCTGAAATCGTTAATGGCATTAAAATGCTATTTAGTCTGATCCCGGCTGGATTTTTAGCAATCTGCGGCGTCTTGCTGTTTTTCTATCCGGTGAACGATGAATTATTGGCAACGATTGAAACGGATTTGCAAGAACGGAAAAAATCTGCTGGTGAATAAGATTTGGTCATGAGAATTCATATTGAAAAAGATGGCGTACTTAAGGGCACGGACAATCCCGATGATTATACGCAGGTTTTTACACACTGGGAAGGTAAGGAAAAGGAATGGACTTTTCGTTGGTTAATGCTTTTAATATGACTGCCGTCAGTTTTACCGGAAATGGCGCCATCGACGGTTCCGGGGATTTATGGATAGAACGCTTTCCCTGAAGCAGCCGAGAATTAAAAGCCGGAAGGCCGCGCCTGATTGCCATTCAGAATTGTCCAAAAAAAGTGAGGTAAGTAATGATCCGTTCCATTTCAGGAGTTTTAATATTTTTAGTATTATTGGTCAACTGTACTAAAGAAATAAATAACACTAGCAAGGCGGCTCTAAAACCCTTATTTCGCGATCCAATTCATGACGGGGCTGCTGATCCAGTGGTTTTATGGAATCAGGAAGAAAGCAAATGGTTCATGTTTTACACAAATCGGCGTGCAAATGTCGAAGGGCTTGACGGCGTGACCTGGGTGCATGGAACCCGCATCGGAATAGCTGAGTCTTCAGATGGCGGAGTTACCTGGCAGTATCGGGACACGTGCGATATCCCACTCGAAGATACGCACTGGGCGCCGGAAGTGATTGAATATCAGGGAAGTTATCATATGTATCTAACTTATGTCCCTGGAATATTCAAAGACTGGAGCCATCCACGGAATATCATTCACCTGACGAGTAAAAACCTGATTAAATGGAAATATGAATCCAGTCTGGAACTTGCCTCGGACAAAGTAATTGATGCCTGCATATTACGGATGCCTGATGGAAATTGGCGTATGTGGTATAACAATGAAAAGGACAGAAAATCTATTTATTTTGCAGACAGTGAAGACCTTTACCACTGGGAAGACAAAGGTAAAGCAGTTGGAGACCAAAGCGGCGAAGGGCCCAAAGTTTTTCAATGGAAAGATAAGTATTGGATGGTAACAGATGTTTGGCAGGGTTTGGCGCTGTATCAATCCGATGATTTAAATTCATGGAAAAGGATACCCGGAAATCTTCTGGAGAAACCTGGGATAGGAAAGGATGATAATGTTAAAGGAGGTCATCCTGATGTTGTTGTTAATAACGGCAGGGCATACTTATTTTATTTTACGCACCCGGGACGTGTCGATTCCATTCCAAATGAAAACCGGTATGAAAAACGCCGCAGTTCAATTCAGGTTGTCGAGTTAGCGTATAAAGATGGTCTGATTACTTGTGATCGCAGCAAACCTGTGTTCATTAATTTGAAACCGTCAAGACCATAATCAAACAGAAATAGTTATTGATTAAGTAGCTGTTCATTGTTTAAATAGGAGTAAACCATGTTTTCAAATATCAAACGGCTGATCATGAAACAGTTCACTGTGTGTCCCCGAAGCGGTAAAATAACCGGACTTAACATGGGAAAAAGAAAAACATTACTGCTTTGGATTGTACTTGGTTTGGCCTCTGTCATTTGGGTGCTCATCCGGGTTGTGCCCAGGCCCAGCCGGGCGGCTTATCCCTGTCAAAAAGTCGCTCAACCGCTGGCCGCCGGTTTTATTGCCTGGTTATTGGGACTTGCCGGGTCCACCCTGATCATGCGCCGGGCCCGTCGCCTGTTTCAAACACAACGGTATGTGGTCGGAGCGATCTGTTTTGCAACAGCGGTTCTGCTTTGTTTTGGCGCAGTGAATGATACACCAAATGCTGCGTCATCAACAGCAGGCTTTGTCCCCACCGATCCGGCCAACACTCCAATGGGGACCGGCAAAGGGATTCATCCCGGACGTGTCGTGTGGATTTACGACAGCTTGCTCTGCGACCAGGGCAGCGCCAGCGGCTGGTGGTGGGAAGATCAACGCACCGATCCGGAAGTGGCCCAGCATATGATGGAGCAAGCGCTGATCAACCTCACCGGCTTTGCCGATCCGGTGGAATCCTGGGATTTCCTGTTTAAGTACTTCAACCAAACGCGTTACGGTCAAGCCAACGTGGGCTACCAGGCTGGTGACAAGATCGCCATTAAGGTCAATAACATCTTCTCCCGTTACTATGAATGGCCGAACAGCCAGGATTACCGGCCCTGTCCGCAAATGCTGCATGCGCTGATCGGGCAACTGGTAAACAAAGCGGGTGTGCCGGAAGCGGACATTACTATCTATGACTGCGTCTTTTATCACGGCGACCCGGTCTACAATTATTGCCATGCAGATTTTCCCGGCGTGCGCTGGGCCGAAGGCGACGCCACTGATCGCGCTGATGGACATGATTATGAAAACGGCCCCGGCGCTAATCCCGGCGTTCGGGAAAAGGTGATGCCCGATACCAATTGTGTCGTCTATTATGGCGATCCGGACCTCGTTCCGGGCAGCGGCGCGGTCTGCCTGCCCACGATTGTATCAGAGGCCAAATATCTCATCAACCTCGCCCTGCCGCGCCCCCATGAACTGGCAGGCGTCACCTGCTGCGCCAAGAATTTCTTCGGCTCGGTCTGGCATCCCGATCCTCCCCTGGGGAATGCCTATTATTACCATGGCTGGTGCCCGTTCTTTATGCATAAGGCAGTCGCATCCCTCAATTTTTCCGGAGACATTCCCATGCGCCCTATGGGAACATACAATGCCCTGGTCGATCTCATGGGGCATAAAGATCTGGGCGGCAAGACCCTGCTATGTATTGGCGAATGTATTCGCGCGAAACTCTGGTCTGCCCCACCTTTCAATGGCAAGCCCGCCTCGAGTTTGTTCATGAGCCAGGATTTTGTCGCCATTGAGTCGGTCCTGCTGGACTTTTTACGATCCGAGGGGGGCGTGGCCGCAGGAACACCCGACAATTATCTCCACGAAGCAGCCCAGGCCGGCAACCCGCCTTCAGGCGTGGTTTACGATCCGGAAAATGACGGTATCCCCCTGGAGAGTCTGGGCGTACACGAGCACTGGGACAATTCAACGGACAAACAGTACAGCCGCAATCTGGGTACAGGCGAAGGTATCGAGTTGATTAGCATAATAAACAATACGACAACCGCTGTTGAGCGCAGCCATAGTGATCTCCCGGACGTGTTCACATTTTTAGAGAATTATCCCAATCCATTTAATCCATCAACCACTATCCGCTACGCACTGCCGGCTTCTGCTGATATCAGGTTGAACATCTACAATCTGAAGGGAGAAAAAGTGCGTACGCTCATCAATCAGCATCAATCTGCAGGCGCCTTTGAAATAAGCTGGAATGGACGCTATGATAACAACGATCGTGCAGCTTCAGGTGTTTATATATGCAGAATGGAAATAAATACAGGCGGAGAAATAGTAAGCCAATCCCGTCAAATGACGCTGCTTAAGTAAGGAGCAATCAATGTTTCGAAATACCGTCACAGGTATCATTTTAATCATTTTTGCTTTAACATTTCTTAATTGCTCATCTGCAAAACCGAGCAAGCGCGCCATGATCACAGATCACGGCGCTGTCGGTGATGGTCAAACGTTAAATACCAACGCAATCCAGGCCGCGATTGACAAATGCGCGGCTGACGGCGGCGGAACGCTGGTTATCCCCAAAGGCGTTTTTCTCAGCGGGGCTATTTTTTTGAAACAGGGCGTCAATCTCCACATCGAAAAAGATGGCGTGTTGAAGGGAACGGATAATCCCGATGATTATCCACAGGTGTTCACACGTTGGGAAGGCGAGGAAAAGGAATGGACGTCCGCATTAGTCAATGCCTTTAAAATGACCGATGTCAGTTTCACCGGCGAAGGAACGATCGACGGCTCCGGAGATCAATGGATGCAACGCTATCCACGCGGCAGTCAGGAATTGAAAGTCGGGCGGCCGCGTTTGATTGCCATTCAGAATTGTAAGCATGCGCTGGTGTCCGGACTGAACTTCAAGAATCAGGCGTGCTGGGGATTGTTTATTCTCTATTCCGAAGATGTCGTCGCTGAAAACCTGACCATTCGCGCCGAACATAACATCATTAGCTCCGACGGCATCGATGTGGATTCCAGTGTGCGCGTCCGCATCGCCAATTGCGATATCGATGTGAACGACGATTGCATCGCCATCAAATCCGGAAAGGACGAGGATGGCCGGCGTGTCAATCGCCCGGCTGAAGACGTCATCGTCGAAAAGTGCCGTTTCCGCTACGGACACGGCGGCGTCTCCATGGGCAGCGAAATGTCCGGCGGCATCCGCAATGTGGAAATCCGCGATTGCATCGTCGAAGCCGACAACTGGGCGCCGATCCGTTTCAAATCGCAACCCAGCCGCGGCGGCATTGTCGAAAATATTACGTATCGCGATATCACACTGGAGAACACGCGCAAGGCGTTTGAATTTAACATGTCCTGGCGCATGGTTCCGCCAATTAAACCGCCGTCCGATCCATTGCCAATCGTTAGGAATGTGAAGATTATTAATGTCTCCGGAACAGTTGGCCAAGTGGGCGATATGTACGGTCTCAAAGACAGCCCGATTGAAAATGTGGCTTTTGAAAATTGTACGATCCTTGCGAAGACCGGCTTCAAATTGGAAAATGTGGAAGGTTTAGACCTTTCCGGTTTGACAATTCACGTTGAAGAAGGTGAGGCCATTATTCAGGAGAATGTGGAATGAAAGGAGAACGGAGCAAGGAAAATGGAAAACGTATAAAGTATGAAGTGTTCTGCAAAAACGCGCCGTAGGTTGCTTATTTCGATTGTGATTCATCATCCGGAGATACCTTTTATTTCAACAGATTAAGATTTTTATGTGATTCGTGGCAGCAGAAAATGGTTTGATACGGATTATCACTTTCACCACTGAGAATACGGCTATTCTGATTAGAATATTAATATCACGCATAAAACGGCAATTAGAGTTGGGAAGTTAATGATAGCTATTTTACTCACATTTTTGGGAG
Source organism: Candidatus Zhuqueibacterota bacterium (assembly GCA_016931935.1). GTDB lineage: Bacteria > Zhuqueibacterota > Zhuqueibacteria > Thermofontimicrobiales > Thiofontviventaceae > Thiofontivivens. The sequence continues at coordinate 32,148 of JAFGDW010000378.1, forward strand.
ATAAAAAAAGGCAGGCAATAATATGCCCGCCCTCAAAATTATGATAACAGAATAGACAATACGAAAGCGATAGCAAATATGATAGCTGCAATATCTATTCGTATGTCGACTCTGATATGCTTGAGTTTAATTTTCATGGTTTTATTCCAATTGAATTAAGCTCAAGGCCTTGAGCATTAATAGCTCAGTTTATTTTTCGAGTCCCGTGCATAACTCTAACCTACTAAGGTTGAATTCAGACCTTTTCAGTGGTTTGACAGTGTTTGCTTTTCTCTGCATTGGAACAACCAATGTCAGATAGCACAATGCTTGGCAGACAAGCACTGCCTTAGCCGGGCTCGACTGCCCGACACAGGCCATGTCGATTGGCCTACTTATCAATGTAGTTCCCCAACGTATTGGGGAGATCATTAATAAGATGTCGGCAATATACAATAATCCCAATTTAATGTCAAGAAAAAAATATTGTATTTAACTAAAATAAAACAAAAGTGTTACAATATGACATACATTTATGAGCAGTTTGACATCTCGAATTCTTGATTCTATAAATTACATATATCACAACGTTCGAAAACCGGTGATGTTTGATCCAAATGTTTTAGAAAACGGAAGAAAAAATATCGTTCTCCATTTTCTATCTAACTAGGGCCATATTATGAAACTATTACAAGCTATTATTATAATCCAAATATCAAGCCTTTGCGCTCAGGCGTTAGCTCTTGACCGGACGGAAGTGACATTCAAAATCTTCCAATTTCCTGCCAATATGATCCCGCGGATTGATGGCGATGCCACCGATTGGAATATGGTAACGGACGACTATCGCATTCGCACAGATCAACTCGTCGATGATAGCGGCCGTCACGATGCGGCTGACCCCGAGAATCTTGATATCTGCCTGCGCGTCGGATGGGTCAAAGGATTGAATCGGCTCTATTTTCTTTATGAGGCCTATGACAATTATTGGGATTTTTCATTGCCAACATTGCATAACGATGAACTTGAAATTGTTGTCGATGGCGACGCATCCGGAGGCCCGCTGATCGATAAGGAGCACAAAAAGCTTTGGAAACCGGAATACGTCGGCGCCGCTGCCGATGGCGACGAGCGGATAAGCGATGCCGATGCGAACTGGGCGATTCATGGCGCGCACGCGCAAAATTATCATATTTTTACGCCGGCAAAAGACAAAGATTGGACAATGGTTTGGGGCGTTCAACCCTGGATCAAAGAACTGCCGTTTGCGAATGCGGCATGCAACTATGATTTTCAACCGGGCGAATCGGGGAAGTTAACGCTTGAATTTTGGATCACCCCATTCGATTACGCCGGGCCGGAAGGACCGGAAAGGGCTGTTCCATCGCTATTGGAAGTCGATAAAATCATCGGCCTGTCCTTTGCCGTCCTTGATTATGATGATGTGAATAATAACCACAATTGTTTCTGGAATCTCTCCCGCCATCATTTAATGTACGGCCACGCCTCTTATTTGTGCGCCTTTAAACTCATGCCGCTCGAACCGCAATTTCGCAAGGCTATCCAGGCCGATTGGTCATTCCAAATCATTGATATGGAACGCCGGCTGGTCGCATTTCAGGATCAATCATTCGGCGAGATTTCATCATGGCATTGGGATTTTGGCGATGGCGCATCATCTTCGGAGCAGCATCCGATACATGGATATAAAGATGCCGGGAGTTATGTTGTGATATTGGATGTGAAGGGGCCGGACGGGGAGTCAAGATTATCAAAGGTGTGGGACGTGACGGTGAAATAGGTAAACAAAACAATATTTGACAGGATAAAAGGATTTACAGGATCGTTAGCTTGTAAATCATTGTTAATTCGGTCTAAATCCTTTTACTAAGCAGTGTTTGTTCGAAAATGCCAGTTTTGTCATTCCCGAATGCTTTAATCGGGAATCCATTGCACGTCTATACTGGATTTCGCCTTAAAGTCCAGCCTGCCCAAATTTCAAAATATAAAAGAATTTGGGCATGGCATGCCGGAATTATTGAAAAAACTATTGTTCCCGGCCAAACACTGGTAGAAGTAGCAAGTATTTTGTCAAAAATATTCCCATAAATTATTCAAATTGCAGAATAGGAGCGCCATCATGTTCGGTAATCGCTTTTCCCAAACGATCATTTTCTTTATTATTATAACTATTCTATCGCCCCGACTGTTTGCATCCCGATACAATGTAAAAGACTTCGGGGCAATTGGCGATGGAAAAACGATTGACTCGCCAGCCATCAATAAAGCGATTGACGCTGCGTCAGAAGCGGGCGGCGGCACAGTATATTTCCCGGCTGGAACATATTTGAGTTTTACGATTCGCCTGAAAAGTCACATCGGCCTCTATCTCGATCATGGGGCTATGATACTGGCGGCCAGTCATAAAGAACATGACGGCGGCTACGATCCGGCGGAACCGAATGAGTGGGATATGTATCAGGATCATGGGCACAGCCATTGGCGGAACAGCCTGATCTGGGGCGAAGGATTGACGAACATTTCGATTACCGGGCCGGGCAAAATTCAGGGCGACGGCTTGCAGCGTTGGGACACCGACGAAGAAGGCGCGGGCAACAAAGCGATTGCGCTCAAACATTGCCGGAACGTGATCATCCGCGACATCACCATGGAAAAATGTGGTCACTTCGCCATTTTACCGACCGGCGTGGATAATTTTACCATGGACAACCTCATGATCGACACCAACCGCGACGCGATAAATGTCGATTGCTGTGTCAATGTGCGTATCTCGAACTGTCTTATCAACACCCCGAATGATGACGCGATTGTACTGAAAAGCTCCTACGCGTTGGGCTACGCCCGCGCAACCGAGAATGTGATGATTGCGAATTGTCAGGTCAGCGGTTACGATTTACATTCGTTGCTCGATGGCACCTTCAAGAAAACGCAATCCGAAGCGCCCGATCACGGCGGCGTCACCGGGAGAATTAAATTTGGCACGGAATCCAACGGCGGATTCAAAAATATCACCATTACGAATTGCACCTTCGATCACTGCCGCGGCCTGGCTCTGGAAACCGTGGATGGCGGCATTCTCGAAGACGTCACCATCTCTAATATCACCATGCGCGACATCACCAATTCACCAATCTTCCTCCGGCTCGGCCGCCGCATGCGCGCTCCCAAGGACATGACAATTGGCAAAATGCGCCGCATCAACATCAGCGATGTGATTGTGCACAACGCCAATCCTGAATCGGCTTCGCTAATCGTGGGCATTCCCGGCCATAACATTGAAGATGTGAAATTGAACAACATCCAATTCCTGGTTACCGGGGGCGCTCCCAAAGAGTATACAAAAATTGACGTCCCTGAACTTGAAGATCATTACCCGGATCCACGCTTTTTCGGCAAAATACCTGCCTACGGATTTTTCATTCGCCATGTCGATGGCATTAAATTCAACAATGTGGAAATCCGCTATGTGAATGACGACATGCGTCCGGCTTTTGTGTTGGATGATGTGAAAAATGTTGAATTTAATAATGTCGATACGCGGAGCCTGGATGGCGCGCCGACTTTTATGTTGAAGAAAGTGAAGAATTTTAAAGCGTATCAATGTGAATCGGTAAAGGATACAAAATTGGAGAATGTGAAAGAGAGAACATTTTAGGACTGCTCAATTGTTTAGTGTTTCAGTTCAGATTATGAGAATTTTTTAGACAGGATTACAGGATGAACAGGATAAAAGAATCGTGTCTATCAAAATAAAATCATAACCTAATTGAGGTAATTGAAATGAAACACAAAGAATTGACTGAAAAGATAATTGGTTGTGCCTATCGAGTTTATAACAAAATGGGATTTGGTTTTTTAGAATCCGTTACGAAAATTGCTTGTTAATTGAATTGCAAAAATCGGGACTCAAAACCGAAGCGCAAACTCCCATCACCGTTTATTATGATAATGAGATTGTTGGTGAATTTGTGGCAGATGTCGTTGTTGAAAATTTAATAATTTTAGAACTAAAATCTGTTCGCCGTATTGCCAAGGCCCATGAAGTTCAATTAGTAAATTACCTGACCGCAACACACAAAGATGTTGGACTTCTAAAAATTTCGGAGAACAAAAAGTCGAAATCAAAAGAAAAGTGAGAAACTTTTTTGATGTGCCATTTGACCAATAATATCTGAAACATACTCATTACTAAAATCCTGTTCATCCTGTAATCCTGTCAAAAAGTGTTTTTTCGGTTTTCAAAATGTAGAATTATTTAAGGAAGCAAAACATGAAATCTTTCAAAATAATCCTGTACTTAATTCTTTTCACGAACATATTGTCATGCTCATCTAATCGCCCCTGGCAAAATTTCAACGATATAGATATGGATGAAATGGCAGCCAATTTCCAGTCCCCGCCGGTGGAATACAGCATGACATTCTACTGGGGCTGGGATGGCGAGATTACTGAGGAAGTGATCGCCAGCGATCTTGACGCGTTCAAAGCGCGCGGCGTGCATATTGTCACGCTGGAATCAGGATATGCCATGGGGATGCCATATCTATCTCCGGAATGGTTCGAGATGGTAAAAAAGACAGTGGAACTGGCGCGCGAGCGTGATATGCGCGTTTGGATTGTTGATGAGGGCAAATACCCGAGCGGATTTGCCGGCGGCAAATTTACTACTGACGCGCCGGAACTGCGAATGAAAGCGTTGGTGGTAGCGGATACTTTGGAAGCCGTAGGCGGTGAAACGATATTCCAAAAACTGCCCCATAATGTTGTGAGCGCAATTGCCATCAATCAGACTGACACATCCAATCATATTCTCGATATTCAGCCGGGGGAGTTGCAATGGACAGCGCCGGAAGGTACGTGGAATGTATTACTGATTAAACATGATTTTCGCAGCTCCCCAACGCGGGCAGTGAATAATCCGACACGTGGCAAAGATGCTAGCAACTCACTGTGCGATTATCTCGATCCTGCGGCCACGCATCAGTTTATTCAATTTACGCATGAACAACATAAGCAATACGTCGGCTCCGAGTTCGGCAAAACCGTATTAGGTTTTCGTGGCGATGAACCGGATTACAGCATTCGCGGGATTCCCTGGACGCCGAAAATCTTCGAGATTTTCAAACAGCGCAAGGGGTACGATGTTCAGCCCCACGTGGCTTCATTTTTTACAAGTAAACCAACCGATGAGCAAAAACGGATCAAGGCGGATTATTGGGACGTCTGGCCGGATTTATTTGGCGAGAGCTTTTTCCAACAGCAAGCAGATTGGTGCGCTCAAAATAATCTTGAATATCTCGTGCATCTGAACAAAGAAGATGACATGATGCAACTGGTTGCGCACGAAGGCGATTTCTTTGAATGCATGCGGCATGTGCAGATGCCCGGCGTCGACGCCATCTGGAACCAGATTTGGCCGGATGATGGCAAGGTCACTGATTATCCAAAGTATGCTTCATCAGCGGCTCATGTGTATGGCAAGCCACGTTCATTCACCGAAAGCTTCGCCGCTTACCGCACCCAACCGACCGTCGCGCAGGCCAAGTGGGTGTTGGATCATCAATTCGCCCGCGGTATCAATATGGTGGAGGTGATGTTCGTCCCCGCTTCGACCAAAGGCAAACTTGGCCTCAGGGGATGGAACGCGAGCGATGAATTTCCGGGCGTTGCGAAATACGTTCACCGTTCCTGCTATTTGTTATCACAGGGACGGCCGGCGGCAGATATTGCCGTGTATTATCCGACAACCAGTTTGTGGCTTGGCAATGAAGCGTCTGACAAATATACTCTTCAACTCATGCAGCGACTGCTGGAAACGCAGCGCGATTTTGATTTTGTCGATGAAACCGCGCTTTCATCCGCCATGCTGCTTGAAAACGGCCTGTTTCAAAATTTGAGCGGTCAAACCTATCGCGCTGTGCTGATCCCATCGGCTGTCGCCATTTCGAAACAGGCGTTAGTCCGGCTGCAAACGTTCGCCGCTTCTGGCGGAACGGTCGTTTTTCTTGGCGCAGAGCCGTCGCTCATTGTTGATAAAACCTTCCGCGACGTGGTCGCGTCCACAGACTTGAGTTGGGCTATTCATGAGCCATCCGGTGAATTGACTGCACCTGTAATGAAGGCTTTGCCGCAGCCGGATGTTGCTTTGGATAAAACCTGCCCTGCGATCAAATATACACATCGTAAGCTTGCTGATGCGGATTTGTATTTTTTCTTCAATGAGAGTACAGAACAGCAGATTGTGAAGGCTACAGTGACAGGCAACGGTCAGGCGCAGGAATGGGATGCCATGACCGGGGAAATTAAGAAGATCGAAGACGCAGCTTCAGAGAGTGAGCAGGTTACATTTGAACTGGAATTGGAACCTTACGGGACGAAGTTTATTGTGATTGGGAAAGCGCCTGCAGATTTACAGGAATGATTCAAGCAAAAAAATGCTGTCACTTGATAAACATAAGTCTACTTCATAACAGGAGAGCGGTTAGAAATGAAATCACTAAGAGTTTTACTCACAATTGTTTCGATATTCATCTTGTTCGTGAGTTGTTATCCGCCCCGGCGGAATGTCATTTCGCTTGCCGGGAAATGGCAGTTTGCGATTGATTCTTTAGACATCGGAATTAATCAGGAATGGCATCGCCTTGAATTGGCCGATGAGATTATACTGCCTGGTTCTATGGCGGAAAACAATAAGGGTGATGAACCGTCGTTGACAACCCGGTGGACAGGCAGCATATACGACAGCTCCTGGTTCTTCGATCCACGGTTAGAAAAATACCGTCAACCCGGGAATGTCAAATTTCCGTTTTGGCTGACGCCACGTAAACATTATGTTGGCGCCGCATGGTATCGTAAAGAGGTAACAATCCCGCAATCGTGGGAAAACAAGACCATAAAATTGTATCTCGAACGACCGCACTGGGAAACCATCGTCTGGGTGGATACAATCAAACAGGGACTGCAAAACAGTCTCTCAACGCCTCACATTTTTGATTTAAGCAAAAGCCTAACGCCGGGAAAGCATTCAATTGTCATTCGAGTTGATAATCGCATCAAAGACATTAACGTCGGCCCGGATTCACACAGCCTCACCGACCATACACAGGGAAACTGGAATGGCATCGCCGGCAGCATAAAACTGGAAGCCATGCCGTCAATTCATTTTGCGGATGTCAAACTCTTTCCTGATATTCACACAAAATCTGTTGATGTTATCCTGAACATCCGCAATACAGATGACCTATCATCGCTTTGCACGCTTCGATTATCTGCTAAATCTTTTAATTCGAATACCGGACGTCAAATAAAATCTGTTACCCATGAATTTAGAATCGCCACGCCTGACACGACAATAACAATTAATTATGCGATGGGGGAAAACGTTGAACTCTGGGATGAATTTAATCCCGAGCTTTACAACCTTACTTTAGAATTGACAGACCAATCTAAAAATACATCCCGTAAAGAGTTTCTATTTGGCATGCGCGAGTTTAAAGCAAACGGGACCAGGTTTGAAGTAAATGGAAAACCAACCTTTCTCAGAGGAACAGTGGAATGCGCCGCTTTTCCTTTGACCGGATATCCGCCGACAGATGTTGAACCATGGGAACACATTTTTAAAATCTGCCGCGACCATGGACTCAATCACATGCGGTTTCATTCCTGGTGCCCACCGGAGGCGGCGTTTATTGCGGCAGATAAAACCGGGTTTTATTTGCAGCCTGAAGCTGCGAGTTGGCCGAATCACGGCGCATCGCTTGGCGACGGCAAGCCCATTGATAAGTACATTTACGATGAAACCGCGCGCATTGTCGATGCCTATGGCAACCATGCTTCATTTGTAATGATGGCCGCTGGCAATGAACCCGCAGGTCGCAACCAGGTGAAATATCTGGGTGAGTATATAAATTATTGGAAGAAAAAAGATCAGCGGCGCGTCTATACAGGCGCATCCATCGGGAGCCGTTGGCCGTTGACGCCAGAGAGCGAATATATTGTGCGCTCAGAACCGCGCGGGCTGCCCTGGGATGAACGACCCCAGAGCCTGTTCGATTATGAAGATAAAATTGCTAAATATAACGTCCCGTATGTCGCACATGAAATGGGGCAGTATTGCGTGTTTCCGAACTTCAATGAAATGAAAAAATATACGGGCGTTTATGAGCCGCGAAATTTCCAGTTATTTCAGGAAGATCTGGCAGATCATCACATGAGTGATTTGGCGCATGATTTTTTGATGGCGTCCGGCAAATTGCAGGCATTGTGCTATAAATCGGAGATTGAGGCCGCTCTGAGAACGCGCGGATTTGCAGGAATACAACTGCTCTCGCTGAATGATTTTCCCGGGCAGGGCACAGCGCTTGTCGGCGTGCAGGATGTTTTCTGGGACAATAAGGGGTACATAACAAGGGAAGAATTCAAGCGTTTCTGTAATTCCACTGTGCCACTGACACGCTTACCCAAATTTGTCTATACGAATAATGAAATTTTTAAGGCGGATATTGAACTCGCTCATTTTGGAAACGAAGCGCTTCATAATGTCTCACCACAATGGGAAATCACTGATGAGCACGGCAATTCACTGTTCAAAGGTACGCTGGCGACTCAGGACATTCCTATTGCGAATGGCATTGGATTAGGAACCGTAGAAGCGCCGCTGTTAAACGTGGAAAAGGCTGCAAAATTGAATCTGTGCGTCAATATTATGAAATATACAAATAGCTGGGATTTCTGGGTCTATCCGGCGACGCTGCCTGATATTAATACAGATATTTTCATCAGCAATGAATTGGATGACCAAACAAAGACAGTTCTGCAAAATGGGGGCAGCGTCCTGTTACTTGCTGCGGGCAAGGTTCAAAACGGCAAGGAAGTCGTGCAATACTTCCGGCCGGTTTTCTGGAATACATCATGGTTCCAAATGCGGCCGCCGCATACATTGGGCATTTTGTGCAACTCTGAACATCCGGCGTTTGCCGATTTCCCCACTGATTTTCACAGTAATTTGCAGTGGTGGGAAATTTTACACAAGCAACAGGTTATGATACTCGATGATTTCCCGGAAAAATTTCGACCGATTGTGCAACCCATCGACACCTGGTTTTTAAATCGCCGATTGGGATTGATATTTGAAGCCAACGTTATAAACGGGAAATTACTGGTATGCAGCGCTGATTTGGAATCAAATCCCGATGAACGAATTGTGGCGCGACAATTACTCTTTAGTCTGAAAAAATATATGGCGTCGAAAGAATTTCAACCTGTGTTTACTGTTGATGTTGAAACCATTGAGAATATTTTTAAAGATGAGGACAGAGATAGGTTTGATACTCATACATCCGATAGTCCTGATGATTTGATACCAAAATAGAGGAAGATAATCAAATGAAACGTTACGCGTTTAAAATGAAATTAAAATCTGGCGCCAAAGAGGAATACAAAAAACGACATAACGCCATCTGGACTGAGCTTAAAAAGTTGTTGCATGATGCCGGTGTCCGAGATTATTCAATTTTTTTGGATGAGGAAACCAACACGTTGTTTGCTGTGCAAAAAGTTGTTGGTGAAAGCGGATCGCAGGATTTGGGTCAAACCGAAATTGTGCAAAAATGGTGGGCCTATATGGCGGACATTATGGAAACCAATCCGGATAATTCACCTGTTTCCATAGCGCTTGAGGAAGTCTTTTATATGGAGTAAATGTGCACGGCTTCATTAAATTGTGCAAAAAAAAGATTTGTACACCTGGCCGCGAATTGGTCGCTCGTGTCATGGTGAAGTGCGCAACGGCGGCATTCCCGCTTGCATTTACAAAAAAAGAATCAGCAAAAGTGATTCCGCTGTAGGGTGGCTACCCGGCTACGCCGTGGGCGAAGCATACGAGTTACAACGTCTTTTAATTCAACGGAAATCTTCTCAATTCAAAATTCATTCCACCAAACGACGGCGGTACAAAATTCAACATTAAAAAAGCAGGGAATTCGTATTGAAACCAACTTATAATATGAAGTACATCTGGCTCGTTAGTCTGGTAGCCGCTATGGGGGGCTTACTGTTTGGGTACGACTGGGTGGTGATCGGCGGCGCGAAGCCATTCTACGAAAAATTCTTTCAACTCACATCATCATTTCAAATTGGCTGGGCCATGAGCAGCGCGTTGGTCGGCTGTCTGATCGGCGCAATGCTGTCGGGCGCGCTCAGTGATAAATTCGGTCGGAAACGGCTGCTTATTGCCGCGGGATTCCTGTTCACACTTTCCGCAGTTGGCACAGCGCTCTCGAAAACGTTCGATCCGTTTGTGATTTACAGATTAATAGGAGGCGTGGGCATTGGCCTCGCCTCAGCGCTCTCACCGATGTACATCGCGGAAATCGCTCCTGCTGAAATTCGCGGACGATTCGTTTCAATCAATCAATTGACGATTGTCATCGGTATTTTGGCCGCACAGGTGATAAACTGGCGCATCGCGCAACCCGTCCCGGAAAATGCCACGGCTGAATTTATTATGAACTCCTGGAATGGTCAGGTTGGCTGGCGCTGGATGTTTGGCGCGGAAACGATACCGGCGGTTCTATTTTTCGCGCTGATGTTTGTCATCCCCGAAAGCCCTCGCTGGCTTGTTAAAAATGGTAAGAATGATATTGCGGCGGCAATCCTGACAAAAGTTGGCGGCGAGACCTACTCAGGGGCGACAATGGTTCACATCCAAAAAACACTTGAAAATGAAAATAGTCGTGTAGAATTTAACGAGTTGCTCAAACCGAGAGTGCGGATAATTTTGGGCATTGGTATTTTCCTTGCGGTGTTTCAGCAATGGTGTGGGATCAATGTCATTTTTAATTATGCTGAGGAAGTATTTTCCCAGGCCGGGTACGGAGTTAGCGATATTTTACTCAATATTGTCATCACTGGCGCAGTCAATTTAATATTCACATTTGTCGCGATATATACAGTCGATCGTTGGGGCCGTCGTGTGCTAATGCTGACTGGATCTGGCGGCCTTGCTATTATCTATCTTTTGTTAGGCTCCGGGTATTTTATCGGCAGTCAGGGAATCCATATGCTTTTTCTCGTCGTAACTGCCATCGCCTGTTATGCGATGTCGTTAGCGCCGGTCACCTGGGTAATTATCTCGGAAATTTTCCCCAACCGGATTCGCGGCGCTGCTATGTCCATCGCTGTGTTCTCTTTATGGACAGCGTGTTTTATTCTCACCTATTCGTTTCCTTTCCTGAATCGTAATCTCGGCGCTGCAGGCACATTCTGGATTTATGCAGGGATTTGTGTGATTGGATTTATTTTCATTAAAATGCAATTGCCAGAAACAAAGGGAAAGACGCTGGAGGAGATAGAGAGAGAATTAACAGATTAATGATTTGACTTTGTAGCAAATCGTAGTGGTCATGCACTATACTTATTAAAAGTAAAAAGACTCTCCCACTAAAAAGAACTGCCACAAAAAAAGATTTTTATTGGAGTTCTTTTTCGTGGGAGGCTATTGTTTTCATCTCCTGCTCGTCCCATAAAGACAATACAACATCAAACACCCGAAAATCAAAAGGCGCTTATATGAATTCCAAAAAACTTATTCAAGAGACACTTCATCACAAACAGCCGTTACGCGTTCCCATCGACTTCGGCGGCACAGGACAAACCGGCATTCACGTCAGTTGCGTAGAAGCGCTACGCCAGCATTACGGTCTGCCGAACAACTCGGTCATCGTTTCGGAGCCATATCAAATGCTGGGCTTCATTGATGATGATCTCAAGGAAATCATTGGCATCGATACAAAGGCAGTCGATATTGGCGGAACGATGTTCGGATTTCGCAACGAAAACTGGAAAGAATGGCGAACACCCTGGGAACAGGTCGTGCTTGTAGCCGAACAGTTCAACACCACAACCGATGCCGACGGAAACATTCTGATTTATCCGCAAGGCGATATGACTGTCCCCCCCAGCGCTAAAATGCCCAACGCCAGCTTTTTTTTCGATGCCATCATCCGGCAGGAACCGATAAGGGAAGACAAACTAAATCCGGAAGATAATACCGAAGAATTCAGCCTTATCAGCGATGAAGATCTTGTGCGCTGGCAGATGGTTATCGAGCAGGTAAAAATCAGTAATAAAGCGTTGGTTGGAAATATCGGCGGCGCTGCATTTGGCGATATAGCGCTGGTGCCGGCTGTCAATTTAAAACATCCAAAAGGCATTCGTGATATTCAGGAATGGTATATTTCAACGTTAATGCGACAGGATTATATCCATCAGGTATTTGAAATGCAGAGTGAAATCGCTATCCAAAATCTGCAGAAAGTAGCCACGATCATCGGTGATGTCATGGACGTGGTCTTCATCTGCGGTACGGATTTCGGCACCCAGATGTCCACATTTTGTTCGGTCGACACCTATCGTGAATTATGGATGCCCTACTATAAAAAGGTTAACGACTGGATTCACGCAAACACGACGTGGAAAACGTTTAAGCACTGCTGCGGTTCGATCAAATCCCTTATTCCGGCGCTAATTGAATCTGGTTTTGATTGCTTGAATCCCGTGCAATATTCAGCAGCTAACATGGACACACAAGAACTAAAGCATGAATTCGGCGGCCGCATCGTATTTTGGGGCGGCGGCATTGATACTCAGCATACCCTGCCTTTCGGAACGCCTGACGAGGTGCGAACCGCTGTACTGAACCAATGTGAAATCCTGGCTCCCAATGGCGGTTTTGTTTTCAGCTCAGTGCATAATATTCAAGCCAACACACCAGTTGAGAATATTGTAGCGATGATTGACGCGGTACATGAATTCTCGGGACGAAGATAATTGTTATTTCGTACGGAGTATTAAAAGTAAAAGCATTAATGCAGCGTCTGCAAAGAACGCAGAGATAAAAAACAAAAAAATTCTGTGCAGCTCTGCGTACTCTGTTTCTCTGCGTTAACATCTAATGTATAAATTATATTCCGCCTGGGAAATGGAAATCGTGAGCTGCTTAACTATTAAAAAATGAAGGTTAAATATGCATAAAAAGATTAAAAGTAAGATGACTCGTCAATATCTATTACGATGGTTTGTTTTGACTCAGGTATTCCTGACTGTTATAACTTGCTCAACCCAGTCTATAGCAAAATCGGAGCCAGAAAATAATGAAGTTAAGCCCTGGACAAGATGGTGGTGGCAAGGCAACAGTGTCAATAAAAAAGACCTGACAGAAGTCATGGAAGCATATAAAGCGGCGGGTATCGGCGGATTGGAAATTACGCCTATTTATGGCGTCCGGGGTCGAGAAGAACAATTTGTAGAGTATTTATCGCCGGAATGGATGGAGCTGCTTAATCACACGCTCAAAGAGGCAGAGCGGCTAAACCTGGGCATTGATATGGCCACAGGAACGGGATGGCCTTTTGGCGGACCGTGGATTGGAGCTGCGGACGCGTGCAAAAATATGGTTTACAAAACATATAATCTTAACGAAGGAGAAAAACTCACCGAAAAAATCTCTTTTGAGCAGCAGCCAATGGTTTATGCTATAAGAAAAAAACTCGATATTTCTGAGCTGAAGGAGCCCATCAGTTCGAATGAAAACTTACAGGAACTTGCCTTGGAACAAGTGCGTTTTAAGAAAGCGCTTCCATTACAGATATTAATGGCTTATTCGGACAAGGGTGATAATTTAGATATTACCAGTAAGGTAAATGCAGATGGAGAGTTGGATTGGATTGCTCCGCCCGGAAAATGGACATTATATGCTGTGTTTCAGGGTTGGCACGGTAAAATGGTAGAGCGAGCCGCGCCGGGCGGTGAAGGAAATGTTATCGATCATTTCTCGGAAACAGCTCTGAAAAATTATCTGCAAAAATTTGATTCCGCATTTAGGGGATATCGTGATCTTTCCGTCAGGGCGTTTTTTAATGATTCGTATGAAGTAGATGATGCACGTGGCGAGTCTGATTATACACCGGATCTCTTTGCAGAATTTAAGAAGCGCCGCGGCTACGATCTCAGATTATATCTTCCTGCTTTGTTTGAAAATGATGATGAAGAAAAAATTTCGCGTGTGCGCTGTGATTATCGCGAGACTATTTCAGATTTATTGCTCGAAAAATTCACGACAACCTGGAAAGAATGGGCAAAAAGCCACAACGCCATTGTGCGAAACCAGGCGCATGGATCGCCGGCCAACATTCTCGATTTGTACGCGGCTAGCGATATTCCTGAAACGGAAGGGAATGAAATACTGAGATTTAAATTTGCAACTTCAGCCGGGCATGTTGCAGGAAAAAAACTAATTTCTGCAGAAACCGCCACCTGGTTAAAAGATCACTTTCAGGCATCTTTAGCTGATGTAAAATCAGCGGTGGATAATTTATTATTGGCTGGAGTAAATCATATCGTATATCACGGCGCGCCTTATTCCCCGCCCGATGAACAATGGCCGGGTTGGCTCTTTTATGCGGCTGTTCATTTTGGCCCAACTAATTCGTTCTGGAATGATTTCCCAGCGCTGAATCAATATGTAGCCAATTGCCAAACATTTTTACAGAGCGGTGCGCCGGATAATGATGTTCTTCTTTATTTTCCGATTTACGACAAATGGTCTGAAAAAGGCCGTTCCCTTTTGCAGCATTTCAGTGGACGGGAACAGGATTATGAAGGAACACCATTTCAATATTGTGCCGAAACCATGTGGAAGCAAGGTTATTCATATGATATCATTTCCGATCGTCAGGTATGCAATCTGCAATTTAATGATAATATGCTTCAAAGCGGGGAGAGTAAATATAAAATAATTTTGATACCGGCAGCGCGTTTTATTCCCGTTGCAACGTTTGAAAAACTTATCGCATTAGCCCGAGAAGGCGCTACAATTTTAATTTATGCCAACCTGCCGGAAGATGTGCCAGGTTTACGAGACCTCGAAAAGCGTCGCGCACAGCTTAAAAAAATTTTCGGGGAGCTGGCATTTAATAGAATTGATAATTCAAATGTGCAGCAAGCCAATATCGGCGCCGGACGATTCATATTGGCAAACGATGTTGATCGGATGTTAGCCGAAACGGATGTTAAACGGGAGGCTATGGTTGATGATGGATTAAAATTTATAAAACGAAAACAATCTGATGGAACGACTTATTTTATTGTCAATACTAGCGATATACCTATTGATGGCTATGTAACAATTGCAGGGGCTACCGAGTCAGCAACTTTGTTTAATCTGATTACAGGAGCGCAGGGGAATGCAAAAGTAAAACTTACTGAGAATGGTAAAACAGATGTATATGTGCAACTTGCTTCCGGAGAATCGCTTGTTCTGAATATACATAGCAAAAAATATCTAAGTATTCTGTATCCGTACACTGAACAAACCGGAGAATCTCAAACTATCCGGGGAACCTGGTCGGTTAATTTTATTAGCGGCGGTCCCGAACTTCCGGAACCGGTAGAAACTAATGAATTAGATTCCTGGACCAATTTTGGCGCAGAAGCGCTAAATAGTTTTTCCGGCACAGCAGTTTACAAAATTTCATTTGAGAAACCTGAACATGATTCGGATGGGTGGATGCTTGATTTAGGACAGGTGCATGAAAGCGCCAAAGTAATTTTGAATAGTAATGAATTAGCTACACTTATTGGTCCGCCTTACCGGGTTATTATAACTAGAGACAAAATACAGCAAAATAATGAGCTGATAATAACAGTGTCAAATTTAATGGCCAACCGTATCGCTGATATGGACAGACGCGGTCTTGTATATAAAAAATTTTATAATGTCAACTTTCCGGCCAAAGAAAAAGCCAATCTGAATGATAAAGGTCTGTTTGATGCATCGCGCTGGCCGCCCAGAGATTCAGGTTTGATGGGGCCGGTAACTTTAGCCCCAGTAAAATTCAAGAAAAAAGTAGAAGTAGAATCAAAGTAACTATAAAACTATTAGGAAAAGGATAAACAGTGAATACATTGAAACAAATCGAACAAGCCTATTCGTTGGCAAAAAAGCAATATGAAGACATTGGAGTAGATACGGATGCTGCTCTGGAAATACTGGCCACTATCTCTATTTCTGTTCATTGTTGGCAAGGCGATGATGTATGTGGTTTTGAAAGTCAAAAAGGCTTGACAGGCGGCGGCATTCAGGCGACGGGTAATTATCCGGGAAAGGCGCGAACAGCTGAAGAGCTGCGGTCCGATTTGGACATGGCATTAGGACTTATTCCTGGCCGGCATCGGCTAAACCTTCATGCGATTTATGCAGAAACCGGCAAAACACACATCGATCGTGATGAATTAGCGCCAGAACATTTTACCAACTGGATTGCCTGGGCTAAGGATAAAAAACTTGGCATGGATTTTAATCCGACTTTTTTTTCGCATCCCAAAGCGGATGGCGGTTTTACGCTTTCGAGCCGGGATGAAAACATTCGACGATTCTGGATAAATCACGGTGTCATCTGCCGGAAAATAGCAGAACATATTGGTAAAGAACTAGGAACGCCATGTGTCACAAATTTTTGGATTCCGGATGGTTACAAAGATATTCCCGCCGACCGCAATGCGCATCGCCAGCTTCTCAAAGAATCGCTTGATGAAATATTCTCCCAAATTGCTGATCCTCGTTACAATTTAGATTCGATTGAGTCCAAGCTTTTCGGTATTGGCTCCGAGAGTTATGTGGTCGGATCGCATGAATTCTATCTGGGTTATGCCATCGCCAATAAGAAGCTTTTATGTTTGGATAGCGGTCACTTCCATCCGACCGAGGTGATATCCGACAAAATATCGGCTGTTTTATGCTACCTCGATGCGATATTGCTTCATTTAAGTCGCGGCGTTCGTTGGGATAGCGACCATATTGTTATTCTTTCGGACGAATTAAGAAATATAGCGCTTGAAGTCGTCCGGGGTGATTTCTTGGATAACGTCCATTTTGGTCTGGACTTCTTCGATGCCAGTATTAATAGAATAGCCGCCTGGATTATTGGAACCCGCAGTATTATTAACGCGCTGCTCTACGCTCTGTTAGAACCGCATGATACTCTCCGGAAATATGAAAATGATGGTGATTTTACAGGCCGATTGGCGTTGATGGAGGAATTAAAAACTCTTCCCGCCGGGGCTGTTTGGGACTATTATTGTTTCAAACACGATGTCCCTACCGGAATGTTGTGGCTGGATGAGGTGCGAAGCTATGAAAAGGAAATTCTATCAAAACGGTACTGACCTGAAAAATTCATTTGCCAAGAAGCTTGTACGACTAATGACGAACTTGAACTAAGTTTTTAATTTGAACTCAAGCAAATTACGTGCTTGTGCTAAGATAAATCCGAATCGTTGGAATTGTTTATTGAAGTATGAAATTCGATGTTGTTATCCAGTCGGTGATCTGTATCCCCTCGGTGAACCCACCTTTCGCTTCATGAAAAGTTTCCTTATTTTAAATGCGAACACAACAAAATCGCATGGAGGAAACGTATGAGCGCTCGAAGAACTCGCGCGGAGATTGCCCGTCGACGATTCGACATGATCCTGAAATTTATCGAAAGTGGCCAGTCGCCGAAACAGTTCTGCCAAGCTGAGCAAATTAACTATGCCACGTTTCAGTACTGGCTGAAAAAATACCGGAACCAGAATTTACCGACCACAGCTAAGCAACCGTTGGAAGGCAGATTTGTCCCGCTGACTCTTTCATCATCAGCTTCAGAAGCGTCCGCATGCGGTCAGGGTTACACTATAGAATATCGAAACGGTGTGGCGCTTCACATTCGTCAATCGATTGAATTGCACTCGCTGATCCAGCTCATCCGGGCACAGGAAAACTGACATGCTGCCGGTATTTCCCCGACTGCGCTTTTTGCTG
>JAFGDW010000379.1 GCA_016931935.1 Candidatus Zhuqueibacterota bacterium
CCCCCGCACTGGACGCCGGACGCCACCTGCTGATTTCTCAAAAAACATTTTCGCGCTAATCAAGGTGTACTTGACCGAGGGGATACGTTGCCGGGAATAATCTGATAAATAAGCCTCATGCTGATAAAGTATGAGGCTTTCTTATTTCCTAAAACCTAATTCGGTTTTTACATAGGTAATTCAATAAAATTGGTGTACGCTATCTTTAACAGACGACGCACTCAAATATGTTAAAGGCACATGACTATTTGATTAGCATAAGTTTCAATATCTGTTCATTTTTTCCCGCACGTACCACACATAGGTAAATTCCACTGGCATCCGCCTCGGCTCTCCATATATATTGATGCGTCCCGGCGATTAGGCGTTCCTGGCAAAGTGTAGCTACGCAGCGTCCCTGAACGTTATAGATTTTAATATCAACAAATTTATCTTCCGGAAGTGCAAACGTAATATTTGTCTTCGGATTAAAGGGATTCGGATAGTTCTTCCAAACGATGAATTCTGTTGGCAACACTGTGTTGGCGGATGAATTATCAGTGATCGTCATTCCCTGCAATGTTTGGATATGGCTATAGATTGATTGACCAAACGTGGGATCGCCAAATGAATAGTCGGCTGTAGTATAATATATCTGATCGTCATTAGCATTCCAAATGTGAAAACTCATGGTATCGCCAACCGCATATCCATCCTTGATGTCAGTTTGTGCATCGTCTGCCCAGGCGACTAAACCCTTTGGTACTTCGCCGGTCCAAATAGTTGCTCCAACACATATGTCACCGGAAAACACACCAATTTCACTGCCCACAGTAAGTGTCTCCTCATTAATGATTGCTTCATCAATAACGATGCTATAGCTTTCCCCGGTATTTTCCGTAAATATAAAATGGTTTACCGAATCCTGAGATGCCTGAATATCCGTTAGTTCTCGTTTTAACAGGCTAATATTACTTGAATATTTCATATCTATTGCATTTCTAACATATACTTTATATCCCTCACCGATTTCCATATTTCCCATTGTATTGATCAAACCGGGGATAAAGAATCTTCCGTCATCTTGTTTGCATATTTCCAACACGGACAGA
Organism: Candidatus Zhuqueibacterota bacterium; assembly: GCA_016931935.1. Classification (GTDB taxonomy): domain Bacteria; phylum Zhuqueibacterota; class Zhuqueibacteria; order Thermofontimicrobiales; family Thiofontviventaceae; genus Thiofontivivens. The sequence continues at coordinate 1,092 of JAFGDW010000379.1, forward strand.
ATGTTTGCCAATGCAACTTCAGTAGCTATAGGTTGATCGGGTAAGTATGAAATGAAATTCCAACCTGCGTTTAATTTAATTTTCGTTGAGACCGGGATTTGTTGTCCGGTGAATGTCACCTGATCATTATTATTTACATAGATTTTATAGCCTTGCAATACATCCCAATTGCCGACTCCGTTTATGACTCCCGGAATATAAAATTGGCCCATACCGTTAATTAGTATTTCCAGGTGTAGTGTTTGCGCAAAGATATGCACAATATCCGAATTAATCGGGTCAATATTTGTGGAAATCCAGCTCCAGCCTTTCGGTAGATTTATTGTATGTTGAACAACTTTTTGGCCTTCGATGATGGAGATAACGGTGTATAATCCGGAGCCAAACGTGCCATCGCCAGTAGTGTACGATGCATAAGCGGGATAATCGACATTTCCACCCTCGCTTGCATCCCAAATACGATAAAAAATGGTTTCTCCATCTTTATAGCCATCTACAATATTAGCTGTTTGGGCATCATCTTTCCAAGTTACTACCGCAAGTGGCACAGTACCATTCCAAACAGCAGCGCCAACACACAAACCGGCTGGTGTAAATATTCCAATTTCATCACTAATGTCTAATTGAGTGCCATCAAGTGTCGCCATGTTGATGACGAATGAATAACTCTCGTCTGTTTTCGTAAAAGTAAAATGTATTGGCTCTGACGAAATCAATACGAAATGAGCGTTTACTGTCTTATCTCCGGTCATTGTAAGGCTTTTCGGATTTTCAGAACCAGATAAATCTCCACTCCAATGATCAAATCGATAGGCAGAATTAGCATTTGCCTGTAACCCAACAGATTCATTATAATCATAATTCGCTTTAGATGGGCTTTTCGTAACAGTGCCTGAGCCTACAGGAGAAATATTGATTGATAAATTGCAGTACGAAATAGTTACTGTTTTAGGTAAAGTCCAATCGGAGACGATGTTTGGATGAAGTTGGCAACGGGCGTGGGCTTTGATCTGCATGACTCCTTGTGTGGTGTAAGTTTTATTTTGTGTTGGTGCACCCCAGGACGAGATTGTTCCATCTCCCCAGTCAAATTGATATTCCAGGTTATGCCCTAGACTACTGACAGCTCCACCCGTTGAAAACGACAAACGTTGTTGAACTTTTCCAAGTGAAGGGCCTGTTGGCGTGGTAGGTGCTGATATCTGTTCGGCATTGGCAATTTGGACAAAAACATTTTGATTCCCGCCATTGGAAGTAATTGAAATGACACCGACATCGCTATCAGTAGTTAACAGACTCCTGTTCACCTGCACTGTAATGGTAGCATTATTACTGCCGCTGGTTGGCGTCACAGATGTGATCCACAGTTTGTCCGGATTTTCATTTACGACCCAGTATAAGTCGCCACTTCCCGTATTAGATATTTGAAAAGAAAGATTAGTAAGGCTTGAACCAAAATCAAGTACTGTAGGATTTACGTGAAGAACAGGATTTTGATCAAGTGTTGGTGCAAGAATTAAATCGCCCATATAGTCGGCATTCAAATATGCAGGGCCAGCATATCTCCAACCGGTTTGATGATCTCTTAAATAATAAGGAGACTGTAAATTTTGATTGTCACTATCGTTGTACCAGATGTCAAATCCGATGATATCTCCCGCGGAGAGTGTATGTCGCTGACTGGGCATATTATTATAAATTTTAAATGCCGCTTCACACGCCCAATTCCCCTGGCTGCCTTGCTTGACTGCGGTCACAAAATCCTGACCGGTATAAATTCCATGTTCATCCGGTTGCGGATAGTTAATGAGGTTTCGAATGTTCAAGCCGGAAACGCGCCATTGTTGGGCAATATCGTTCCGTCCGTCGTACGATCCCCCTGAATTGTCTCCGTCAATACAGAATTCGATCGATTCGTCTTCCCATGGCCAATAGTTTACTGCATTGGGATCAATGTTATCAAAAATTCCTCTGACATCATCAACAACATTAACGGCGACATATAGCATGTTGGTCTCAGCGCTCCATGCTGCCTTAAACGTGACGAGGTTATCATTCCAGGCTGTCCAGGGTGTATTCCAGGAATCAACTGCACCACCGTGGAGTAATGAATCGGCCTCAATGGATAACCAGAATGATTCATTAATTTCACCATCAATATCAGGTGTGATACCGGATGGTAACCATGGTGCAATATAAACAAATGATTGAGGTCCAGGCCCGACGATGGAAAATGGCAGATCATTGATATCATAGACATCCGGATAATCAAGGCTGGTAATTCGAAGTCGGCATTGGTCGGAATTATATTCCGAAGAGGGCGTCCATTCGACGAAGCCATCATTATCCGTATAGTAAAATAGCGTTTCCCAATTAATTCCATTATCGAGCGAAATAGCAATTTTAACATTTCCAACGAATGGATCCGCAGTCCAGAGAATTGAATATGGCTGTCCAATCGTCCAGACTTCATCACCATTATTGGGGGATGTAATGTGAATATAATTAATTGGTTCAACATTTGTTTTGATCACGATGTCATCAAAATAAGCAGCATCGTTGAATGAGCCAATCGCTATTCTGCCGGCCGGAAAGGTGGGATTCGAGCCTGACATCAAAAACATACCATCATAATACACACGAATTTCAAAATTTAAACGGCTGATCTTGATTTGGTGATAATTATTGTCCTGAATTAGCCGCCCCGCATAGCTGGCAATTGTTTCAGATTGGCCGTCGGCTATTTTAATGACATTCGTATTATTTATATCTGAGTTAAACATTACGCGGTAGTAATTATAATCGTTTTGATAGCCAAAAATGATATCGTAATCTGCTGCATCATTTACGGATAAGTTTTCTGGCGTTCGTACCTGACATGTGAAATCAAAATTTGTGAAGTCATGGTTTGTGATTAGCGAATATTCATTTAGTCGATCATCTTCATAATCTCCATAATCGGATGTATTGAGAAAGTAGGAAAAATCACCCTGATCCTGAACCACTGACCATCTGTAACCGTTTAGCGGCTGCCAGGTATCGGCATTGCCGTCTTGAAAATCGTCAGAAAATAAAGTTGGATATGCTGAATTGACATGAATAGTTACAGGGATAACAACAGGATTATTTGTTGCTGTGGCAGCAGAAACCGTGATAGACGTTTGGTGAGTACCAGCAGAAAGGCCTGATGTATTATAACTAACATCAATTATGTCGTGGTCGCCGCTTGAATAGCCGGAAGAAGGCGAGCATAATACCCATATGTCGGAAGCGTAAATGGAATACGACATGGATTCCGTTCCTGCGTTCCAAACCGCAAAGGTTTGTGATGAAGCATTTGATCCTTGGGTACACGAGTTCGTCAATGATGTCTTGTTGATGGCGATTGAGCGTGAATAGGATGTTGGATTACTTGTTATATAAATATCATCAAAGTAAGCGGCATCGTTAAAAGAACCAACTCCGAGTTTGCCGGTAGGAAAATCGCTATCATACCCTGTCATAATAATCGTATTGTCAAACGCGACAGATATTTGACCGGAAATTCTGATGATTTTAATATAATGATAGTTATTATCCTGAAGGATGGTACCCGGGCATGATGCAACCGTATCTGTCTGTCCGTTGGTGATTTTGAAAATATTCGAGTAGTTATTTTTGGAATTAAACATTACCCTGAAGTAGCTTGCATTATTTTGATAGCCAAAAATAATATCGTAATCGGCAGCATCATTTTGTCCCATGTCTTCAGGAGTACGCGCATTGCAGGAAAACTCAAAATCGGTAAAATAGTAATTAGTGATAATTGAGTGCTCATTCAGGAGGTCGTTTTCATAGTCACCATAATCAGATGTATTTAGCAAATAAGCATAATCGCCCTGATCATAAACAACGGACCAGTGCCCGCTATTTAGTGGCGTCCAGCCATTGGCATTTCCATCGTCGAAATTGTCTGAAAAAGTTGAAGCGGCCTTATTGATATTATTCGTAGATTCGGCAGATGTCGTTTGATACATGATTGTTACAAGAGAAATTAGGATGATGCAGAAAAGAAAAATACCGCGCAGAGAGTTCAAAATAAAATGTGTTTCACGCATAATAATCTCCTTTATTTTTAATGAATAAGTAGAAGTTAGCTATAAAGGCATATTCGTTTAAAATCTATGATAAATACCCAGCAACTATTTAGCATGCCGTTGCCTGAGCCTGTTACTGGGAAGTTGGGGCAACATTTCCACACAATATTGTTTGTTTGTCGGCTTCGACACCGTTCGTGTTCCGATGCATCGGAACGACACGCCGGTGCGAGACGGCAAGCTCAGCCGACGCTTAAATCCATGCCATATCTGAATAGTGTCAGAGATTCATCTAAAAAACGAATCTAATTTGATCTAAAAACTTTTAAAATGCTTTAAGCGTGAGCGAATAAGACATCCGGATTAATCTGTTTCTATATTATTACCATCCAACGATTTGTTTTATTTACGAAATATGTGGAAGGAGATTCCGGTATTCCGCCGCAAAATGGCGAAAATCGGAATGACACACTGTTATCTTCATTTGATTATTGATAGAATTTAAAAGCATATTTCAAGTTTCTTGAGAGCTATAATACACACGGCTAACGCACCACGTAATTCAACGTGGAACAGTTTAATGATAATTTCAAAGGTTTACAGCGGTTTGGGGTGCAATGTGCATCACTGTCGCATTCAAATGGGTGATACAATAAAAGGGAAAATCTGTAAGATATCTGGAGTTCTTGTTGTTGTAATATTTTTATTACGTGTTTTAGAGATCGGATAACAGATGTCTGGGGGAATAGTGAATGTAATCAAGCGAATTGTAAGAATTGTTCTTGTGTCAGTTAATTATGACGAATGTATAAAATAAAAATATGAATAGCAACAAAAAAGTATTAGTTGCGAAATTTTTTCCTGTTTTGTGGATATAGTGAATGAAATTCTTATACTAAAATGCAAAAAATCAAATGAAACATGGGTTCATCAATATGAAACATGAGTGAATGAGATTTTTTTTTCAATTTTGTATATTTTTTATGTTACAGGAAATTCATCATCATGGCTCATTCTTCCTTAATTATTTGACATGTGTTTATTATGCATAGAGAAGTCAAATCTACTTTCATAAAAATGTCAGTCCAGCCGGTTGGATTCATGCATACCTATTCCGTAATCAAGATATCCGTGAAAAAATCCATATATCATAAATTACTGTTCGTCAGAAAATATATTTTGCATAAAATTAGTCATCCTGAAAGCAAGAAAAATATAATAAATATCTTTTAACGCAAGGAGGAGGGTTTACTATGCGTCAAGTCCAGAAAAGCGTAATACTCATGCTGGTGGTAGCGCTTTTTGTCGTATCCCCATTGTGGTCGGGGACAACAGGTAAGATCGCCGGAACTGTCATCGACAAGCAATCCGGCGATCCGTTACCCGGCGCCAATGTAGTGATTGCAGGGACGATGATGGGAGCGGCATCGGATGTTCATGGGCACTACACCATATTGTATATTCCACCCGGAACCTTCAATGTGGAAGTCTCGGTGATCGGATATGCAAAGCTGTTGGTAAAGGATGTTCGTGTGAACATCGACCAAACGAGCCGTGTGGATGCTGCATTAACGATTGAGCAGATTGAAGTCGGTGAGGTGACTGTGGTTGCTGAGCGAACCGTGATTAAAGCTGATGTGGCAACGAGTGTCGTGTCCGTTTCCGCAGACGAAGTGCAGGAATTGCCCATTGGTAACGTGGAAAGCGTGGTCGGATTGCAAGCCGGCGTTGAGGATGGTCTGAAAATCCGCGGCAGCGAGGGCGACAACGCATTGTTTATGCTGGATGGCGTGACTATGCGTGATCCACGCAATAACAAGCCAATCAATCGTGTAGCGTTAAGTGCGGTTAAGGAAATTAACATCGAGCGAGGTGGTTTCAATGCAGAATACGGACAAGTGCAATCGGGTATTATAAATGTGGTCACCGAAGAAGGCAGCCGTGACCATTACTATGGCACCATAACGGTGAAAGGATCGCCGCCACACGCCAAATACTACCGCGGTGATGGCATCCCCGATGTGCAAGATCCTGATTCATATTGGATGCGTCCCTATCTGGACGATGAAGTTTGTTGGACAGGTACCAGTAATGGAGCGTGGGATAAATACACCCGCGATAAATATCCGTCGTTCGTCGGGTGGAATGAAATTTCCCGCCAATTATTATCCAATAACAATCCGGATGATGATTTAACGCCGCTGGCCGCACAGCGGGTGTTCATGTACGAAACCCGTAAAAAGCAGACCAATGATTTGGCTGATTATGAAATCGACGGTGGCTTTGGCGGACCGGTACCATTTATCTCAAAGAAACTGGGTGGATTGCGATTCTTTACATCGTATCGCAAGGAACGTGACGTTCTAATCTGGCCGCTCACTCGACCCGATTATCAAGATTATGACTATACACTTCGGTTAACATCAAATATCAACGAATCGATGAAATTGCGTTTTTCCAGCGCTGTCGGCCACATTTCCACGATTGAGCATAACTGGGCGCCTTCGGGTTTCTATCCGCGCTGGAGTAGCGATATTGCCGGTGTTGCTGGCGGAGGTATGTTCGAAATGTTCAGTGACTGGGCATTTTGCCTGGCGGATATCTCCCACAAGGCATTTGCCGGAAAATTAACGCATACCCTTAATCCGTCAACATTCTATGAAGTGTCATTGGAATATATTCAGCGTGATTATAATACCCGTCCAACCGAATTACGAAATACCAGTGCGTTGACCGAAATTATCCCTGGTTATTACCGTGATGAAAATCCATTTGGTTATTGGCCATCAACCACTGATGGTCTCATTCTTGGCCCCGGATTGGCGGCATCGTTGGCTCGGGATTTTTCATCATCCAGCGCAACTACATTCAAGGCCGATTTAACAAGTCAGATCAATTTCTACAATCTTGTGAAAGCCGGTGTGGAATTTATATACAATTACCTGGACATGGATTACGGTTATATCGCGATGCAAACTCAGGGCAAAACTTACGCCAGCCGTGTGCAAATGCGTAATTTCCCGATTCGTGCGGCTATGTACTTGCAGGATAAATTGGAAACCAAAGGTTTCACAATGAATGCCGGGTTGCGGCTTGATTATGCAAATTCACGAACCGATTGGTGGAACTTTAACCCCTATGATCCGTTATTCATCTCCAAAAAGTATTCCGCCGATCGAACTTTTGAATTTATTGACTCCAAAGGACAATGGCAACTTAGTCCGCGTCTTGGAATTTCGCACCCGATCACAGAAAATTCAAAACTTTATTTCAATTATGGTCATTTCAAACAGATGCCACAATATGAAACGCTATTTCGGTTCGATCGTAACGCCAGTAGTGAATTGCAGCGTATTGGCGATCCTAATTTAACACTCGCAAAAACCATTTCCTATGAGCTTGGCTATGATCATATTTTGGTGAATGATTACCTGCTGCAAATGGCCGCTTTCTATCGTGATATTTCCAACCAACAAAATGAAACGCAATTCCATTCCATAAATAATGATGATTATTATTTAACTACAAGTTCGAAATACGAAGATATTCGTGGATTCGAATTGACATTACGTAAATCAGCCGGACAATGGCTTTCCGGGTTTATCAACTATACCTATCAGGTAACATCCGATGGTGCATTTGGTGGTGAAGAAAAATATCAAGATCCGTCCGAACAAAAGAAATATGATGAAGATACCGCCAATCTGTACCAGGAGCATCCGCTGCCTTCACCATTTGCCCGAGCCAACCTGAATTTCTTTAGCCCGCAAACATTTGGCCCGACCGTGTTTGGTCACCATTTTTTGGGTGGTTTAGGTGCCAGCGTGATTCTGAAATGGAATCAGGGCGGATGGACGACGTACAATCCCAAAGGGGCAAAAGGTATCAAGAATAATATCCAGTATGTGGATGACTATGACGGCACTCTTCGGGCGAGTAAGGTTTTTCATGTTAAAAAAATGCGGATTCAACTATTGATGGATGTCGGCAATATGTTCAATCGTATCAAATTACGCGATACGGGTGACCAAAATTATCGACTATCATTGCATTTGCCCAAGAGCGAAGCGTATGATGCGATTCCGGGTGATGATAAACTTGGTGATTATCGCAAGCCAGGTGTAGAGTGGCAACCAATGGAATATCGTTATATCGTCGATCGTACCCTGGCAGCTTCAAGCGAGCGCCCTATTTTTTATGAAGGCTCCACGGGTGATTATTGGCAATATAAAGACGGCCAATGGAATCAGGTCAGTCAGGAGCGTATTGACAAGATCAATTCGGACAAAGCCTATATCGATAATTCCGGTCCATCGACCTTTTGGTTTCTCGATCCGCGTAGCATAACATTTGGAGCGCGGATTTCATTCGATTTGAATTGATCGGCGAGAATGGAAAACGGAATAGGGACGACAGGAAATGGTCAACGGACAAGAGAATGTAGCATATGAAAAAAACAAACGATAAACAAATAAGACTTCTGAAGTTTTCGTTCTCCGTTCGCCGGTTTAATGGCACGTCTCTGACAATAATAAAGACTCCGTAGTTGCAAACGTTCAAGCATATAAACAGAATGAGGATGCTAATGCAAAATAGACATAAAATAAATCAAGTCGTGCTGCTGGCGCTTATCATGATCATGGCTGCCGGCAGTATTCATATGTCAATAGCCCAGGAGCAACGTTGGATTCGGATTGGCGAATCCCAATGCTATTTCCGCGATGATGGCGCCGAGACTGAATCGGATCTGAATTATCTGGCATGGCCGGCCCTGTATGGTGATAATCAACACACGACGCGTAACAAGGCAATTTGGTTTGGAGCAACAAATTTTTTTGATCCGGTTGAAGGGATTCTTAAAAGCGTCAAAGTGGTTGGTGCAGGTCCGCGTTACCCTGAGAACCAGCCCAATATGATATTTCCTCAGAGTATTAAATTGATTGGCAAATTTCCACACCCAACAGTGATTGTGGATCAGCAGATCGGTACAAACAATACGTTGTACGATGTGTTGGACGAAGTGGATTATGATTTGCCATGCGATCGGATGGTGCTTGTTAAATACAATTCCTCAATGGGAGTGAGTGTAACGCGAAAAATTATGGCGTTTACCCAGGAAAATCATGATGATTACTTTATTCATGAATTAACTATCAAGAATACCGGCATTTATAATAAAGCAGGCGACGTTTATGAACAAACATTGGAGAATTTCTGGGTCTACAATAGCTGGCGATATGCGTTTGCCGGCGTTACCTCCACTGGTTGGGGATCAACCTGGGGCGCATTCGACTCCGAATGGGGCGCTAGCACATTATACAGAGATTTCCGTCCGGCAACCGGTTCGGATATCCGTGGATTTATCTCATGGTATGGCCCAAATCCCGGGCGACCAGTGCCATACGCTGATGACTGGGGCTGTCCGAACGATCAGGAAGACGGCCTGCTGGGCTCTGCCAAGTACAACGGCATCGTAATTCTACACGCATCCACGACCGCGACTAACTGGGCGGATGATCTTACCCAACCGCGAACCACTGCTTATATTGGCGCAGACGGCACTCCGGTGGAAACCGCTGTGAGTCAGTTTAACGAATTGTTCATGCAGCAGCGATACAATATTATGACAGAAGGTCATTTAAATGAAACCTTCGAGGATGCTGTCGGGGATGATTATGTGGATAATTTTGCAACAACTGCAACCTATCGCGACAATGGCACCAAAGGCTCTGGCGCTCAGGGTCAGGGATTTGGGCCGTACACCATGAATCCCGGTGACAGCATTCGCATTGTGTACGCCGAAGGTGTGAATGGAATTAGCTGGCCAAAAGCGCGGGAAGTTGGCGCCAAATGGTTTGCTTATTACACAGGATCAGGTACACCAACGTTGGATCTGCCGGGTGGCGGTACCGCATCGACTCGCGGTGAATATACTCGCGCGTGGTGTGAAACTGGTGAAGATTCAATCATGCAAGTATTGCACAGTGCATTGGCAAATTATAATTCGAACTTTGCTATTCCCCAGGCGCCACCAGCTCCGGAAAATTTTACCGTTGCATCAGGTGGCGACAGAATTCGGCTAACATGGTCGGATAATGCACGATCGCACGACCATTTCAATGGTTACGTTATTTACCGCTCCGAAGGCAGTGTAAAGGATTATAAAACAGTTTATACAAAAATATTTGAATGCGATGCTTCCTACGCGGATAACATGTTCGATGACATGACCGCCCGCCGCGGGTTCGATTATTACTACTATATTCAAGCTAAAGATGATGGCACCCAAAATGATGTTCATCCCGGCAAACCATTGTACAGTTCGAAATTTCTGACATTGACAACGGTTGCCGCCCGGTTACGCCGGCCTTCGGGCGTTGCACTCGAAAAAATTCGTGTGGTGCCCAATCCATTTAATATCAGCGCTCGTAAAGTACAATTTGGCGAGGATTTCCAATACGACAGGCTGGCGTTTTACGGATTGCCGCCGTATTGCGATATAAAAATATACACCGAGCGCGGCGATTTAATCTGGTCGAAAACACACGATGACGGTAGTGGCGATGAGTTGTGGGATTCGCAGACATCGTCCGGTCAAATTGTCGTGAGCGGAATTTATATTGCCTATTTCGAAGTGACGCAGGATGTTAGCGATGAAACCACCGGCGAAAAAATGTTCTCCAAAGGGGAAAATATTATACGCAAATTTGTGGTCATTCGCTAACAATATTCAGCATAACAGAAAACCGGGAGAAAAACATGTTTCTTAATTTGAATAAAACAATGATTGGCTTCATCATATGCATTGCGGTGATTGGGATGATGCTCGGCTGTGAACAGTTTTTGCCGGATAAATATGATGAAGTGACAAATACACCATCGCAATTGGACGACAGCGCTTGTTCAATTTTAAGTGATACCACGGCCGTCGCAACCGAAATTACACCATCGTTGTTGGTGAACCTGGCGGGTGCTGCGGCAACAGACACCGACCCAGCCACTATCAATCAAATTTTTGATACCCAAATCGCCTCGATCGCAGTACTGGAAGCCAAAACATTGCTGCACGTTGTTCCTCCGTCAGGGGCGGATACCAGTTTTGCTGTTTACCAACATACCGGCGGCGCGGCGACTGTGTATTTCTTCATTACGTGGGAATTCACGCCAGATAATATTGATGAATTTGTGGAAGTTGACCTTATTCAGCGCGATGCAAAATACAAAACGCAAAAACTAACTGTGCCAATCGAATCGGTCAGTAGTTGTACCGAACACGTGGTGTTCGAATCGACCGGTTGGGAAGATATTGTTCCGCGAGTACGTACCCGCTGCGGTTTTGCCGTAGAGCAAGGAACCTATCTGGTACGATTCATCGTTTCCGAACCCGAACAACTGACGTCGTTTAACACGGCGCTACTGGTTGAATAGTGAATTGAAAAATTTTATCACGTCATCACGGAGGCAATAATGTTAATCAAAAAATACACATTATGGATCGCAGTCATTATGATCGCGTTGGTTCATAATGGATATTCACAAAATAAACTTGCCCAAACCGGTTTTCAGTTCTTGAGTGTCGGAACCGATGCCCGGGCTGCGGCAATGGGGGATGCGTTCACGACTGTTGAAGGCGTTTCCAGCGCATTGTTTCATAATCCGGCGGGAATGGCCAACTCTAACTTTCTCGTTGATTTATCAGTCAGCCATAATAAATGGATTGCAGATATTAATCACAGCGCTGTTAGTATGGCATATAATCCCGCCAATGGAAAATACGGGGTATTTGGATTAAGCTTAATGTGGGTCGATTATGGTGAATTTCTCGGCACGATGGTATGGCGTAACGGAGATGAATATGTCGATACCGGAGAATTTTCTCCATCTGCAATTGCATTTGCGTTGGGCTATGCGAAAACATTAACCGACCGGTTTGCTGTTGGAGGTCAGGTGCGCCGGGTTGCGCAGTCGCTGGGCAATAGTGTAATCGTTGATAAGGAATCTAGTACTGGCTTCAGCACAAAGAGCAATGTGCTGTCAACACTGGCATTCGATTTCGGTACTATTTTTCACACAGGTGTGAAAAGCCTGGCGTTTGGCATGTCAGTTAGAAATTTTTCTAAGGAAGTTAAATTCCAGGATGAAGGATTTCAACTGCCATTGACATTTAAAATGGGTGTTTCCATGAATGTGATGGATTTTATGGAGGGTATCTCGCCGGACGATCAGTCTCTAAACATCGTGATCGATGCGGTTCATCCGCGTTCCTATTCCGAATATGTGAATATTGGCGGCGAATACGCATTCAGAAATATGTTCATCCTGCGTGGTGGTTATGTATCAAATCATGATGAGTATGGACTGAGTTATGGATTTGGCGTCCAAAAGTTCGGCCTGGCCATCGACTATGCGTACACGCCATTTGGTGTTTTTGATAATGTGCAGCGCATTACGGCGCGGTTTTCATATTAATTCAATCACATATGAGGAGTTAATGCAATGAATAAAAATATAGTAACCATACTCACGTTGGTAATCATGTGCCTGTTTTTAATTGTTCAAACGGGCTGTGAGTACGACGTCGCTGAGCCGCAGTGGGACAAGCCGTACACTGAGCCTGCTGAACCGGAAATTACCGGAATTATTCCGGCTGATCACGCCCCGGCTGGCGTAAACCAAATTACTATTACTGGTAATAATTTTGCATCTGTTCAGGAAAATAACAAAGTTTATTTTAATGCCACACCTGCTGATATTATAGACTTTTCACCGACTTCCATTACAGTGTTAAGACCAAACGTTGTCAGTGATTCGGCCTTTGTCAAGCTTGTTTCGTATGATGCGCTAGTGGTGGCTAAACGCGGACCGTACAAAATTGATAAAGTAGTCGAAAATTTTGGACGTTTTCTTGATAAATTGATGTTATCTGCGATCGGAGTGGATGCTAATGAAAATGTATGGGTCGCTGAAACGGGCACTCACGATATTACTAAAATCTCTCCGAACGGAGATCGGACATTAATCAGTACGAATGAAAAAGTGGTTACAGATATAAAATTTTTGCAGGATGGGTCGCTCATTTTGCTGCAGGATCATCGGGATGTAGCGGTGATGAATCCGTCGGCCGGTGAAATTACTGTCTGGAAAAGTGTAGGTAAACGCGTTAAATTCGGTGACTTTGATGCAAATGGAAATTTCTATGCCGGTGGCCGACGCAGTGGAGTTGTAGTAGCCCGGAATGATGACACAGTGGAAGCGCTTGATTTGTTTGCGCGCGACGAAATTCTAGGTTTACGAGTATTTAACAATTATGTATATACCTATGTTGATATCGGTTCGCCTGATGAACAAACACCGGATTTTTCCATCTGGCGGATACCAATTTTGGATGCAGCAGGGACGCTGGGCACCCAGGAGGTCGTTTGGGAATGGAATAAAATTGATGCAGCGAAGGATTCGGCTGAAAGTTTATTAAATACATTCGCGATCTCGGATGAGGGTGATTTACTTTTCGGATCGGACCACACTCAAAGCCTGGATATGTTGTATACCGATGGACATTGGGAGGAATTTTATAAGGGAATCGTAGCAACACCATCTGCAATAGTCGTATGGGGCAACAACCAATATGCCTACATGGTGCAAGGCGCCCCGGAATGGACGATATTTCGTATAGATATGGGGAGACCTGGTGCGCCATATTATCGCCCGTAATATTTTTGCCGTTTCCAGTCTCAAACTGGAAACGAAGCTAAAAGGGCTCTGCCTTGTGAATTGTCGAACACATGTAGATGCTTGCGGCAATGCCGCTATGACTGCAATTCCGGTAAATGCTGAAATTATAATTTGAAAAATTTCCTTTATTTCAAAAGGGCTTATGGTCATGTGTAACATCCGTAGTGGGCGCATCACATGAGCGTCCACTACACCCTTCCTTCATGATAAGCAATTGTCGAATTAATGGATTCAATATTACCATCGTTTCAATTCACATCGTTTCCAGCATTTTGTTGGAAATATATATTTAGCAGCTCGCCCGCTTTTTTTATTTCGATATTTAATGGTTCACAAGGCAGAGCCTTGATAGCGGCATATCCAGTTATAGTCTGGAATCGATGAAAAACTACCGGAGTAATAATGAAATTATGCAAACCGTTTTGCCCCGTCATTGGACTCATATTCTTGCTTTTCTGGCAGTGCAATTCCAATGTTAGCACTGTGACGAATTTCCACAATGGGATTCATCTGGAAACGATGTCGTTGAATTTGGATATTCGGTTTTATGCGGATGATGTGGTGCGTGTCGTCAAATGGACGCCGGACGGAACGCCCGACAAATTGAGTCTGTCGGTCATTCAGGATATTCTGCCCGATGTTAAGCTGGATATTCACAACACCGGATCTGAAGTCCATATTTCCAGCGCAAAATTGCATCTTCGAATTGCAAAAAAAAATGGCCGGATTACTTTTCTCACTTATGATGACAGGCAAGTGTTGAACGAGACAGGTAATTCGACATTTGAACCTTTTCAGGATACAAACGAAAACGCATTCCATGTGGAGCAGCAATTCAAGCTAACGCGCGATGAAGGACTTTACGGGCTTGGCCAGCATCAGGATGGCTATTTTAATTATCGCGGGAAAACAGTCACGCTGGTGCAGACAAACACCGATGCAGTCAATCCGTTCCTGATTTCGACAAACGGGTATGGTATATTATGGGATAATTACTCCAAAACCATTTTCAATGACACGAAAAAATCCATGTCGCTCTGGTCCGATGTTGGGGATAATATCGATTATTATTTTGTGTATGGCCCATCAATGGATGAAGTTATTGCTGGTTATCGATATTTAACAGGTCAGGCGCCGCTGTACGGCAAATGGGCATATGGGTATTGGCAGAGTAAGGAGCATTATAAAAACCGTGATGAATTGCTGGGCATCGCCCGGGAATACCGCAAACGCCAGATACCGATCGATAATATTATTCAGGACTGGAATTACTGGGATGGCAATCCCAACTGGAGTCAGATGTTTTTTGATGAACGCAAGTACCCTCAGCCGGCAGAGATGGTAAACTTGCTTCATGGCATGAATTACCACATAATGATTTCCATCTGGCCGGGGCTTGGGTACAAAACTGCGATTTACAAAGACATGCAACAGCGTGGCTATTTGTTCGATCGCGTTGGCTGGGCAAAGTTTAAATACTACGATGCTTTTATTCCCGAAGCCAATGATTTGTACTGGCAATACCTGAAAAAGGGCCTGTACTCTACTGGCATCGATGCCTGGTGGATCGACTCCACCGAACCGGACATTATCAATGCTACAATGAAATGTGCGGAAGAGTACGAAATGAAGCTCGTGGGGAAAAATCACCTCGGTTCCTGGGCGCGCTATCTGAACGCTTATTCCCTGGCGATGATGGATAAGCTTTATGAAAATCAGCGTAAAGAGACGGATCAGAAACGCGTGTACATGCTAACCCGCTCGGCATTTGCCGGACAGCAACGAACTGCTGCCACCACATGGTCGGGTGACATCGGCGCCAGTTGGGATGTATATAAAAAACAGATTTCCGCCGGACTCAATTTTTGCATGGCCGGGATTCCCTACTGGACGTTTGATATCGGCGCGTTTGTACTCGGCGCGTATGATGGTGTGTTTACTAACGGCGGCAAGGACCCGGCCTACCAGGAACTATACGCACGCATGTTCCAGTTTGGTGCGTTCTGCCCGATTTTTCGGGCGCATGGCTCGGAAACGCCGCGGGAAATTTGGGAGTTCGGTGATTTTACGGATTCGATGATTAAAATCGACAATCTGCGCTATCGTTTACTGCCGTACATTTATTCGCTGGCCTGGCAAGTGACCGATAAAGGCTACACAATCATGCGCGGACTACCAATGGACTTTTCTGCCGATAAAAATACATATTCGATTAGCGATCAATTTATGTTCGGGCCAGCGATTATGGTGTGTCCGGTGACAGAATATATGTTGCATCGCCCGCCGGAGAAAAGCGTGTTGATCACGCCGGAGCATTTCAAAACGATCGATGGAGCGTCCGGATTGCAGGCAACATTTTTCTCGGATGCAAATTTCACGCACAAAACCCATGAGGAGATTGTCCCGGATATCGATTTCCTCTGGTACACCGGTCGTCCGGACTATATGACTGATTCCAGCTTTTCCGTTATTCTGGAAGGGAAAGTAATTCCCACACGAACCGGCGAGCATCAATTCCACATGAAATGCTACGATGCCAAGCGACTTTTTCTGGACGGTAAGGAGTTGCCAATCGTGTATACCAGCGTCGAGCAATACACCGATCTTGTGGAGTTGGAAGCCGGACGGGCATATGACTTCAAACTGGAAGTATCCAACAGCTCCACTGGCGCGGCTAAATTGAAACTAAACTGGAAAACGCCGGATATGTTCGCCGAAGAAGCTATGAAAGAAGAGCGCGAGCAGACACGGCAAGTTTATCTCCCCACGGATAATCAGTGGTTTGATTTTTGGACCGGAACATCATCGGCTGGTGGTCAGACAATTGTCGCCGATGCACCGATAGAGATCATTCCGCTTCAGGTAAAAGCTGGCTCGATTTTACCGCTTGGACCGTTCGTTCAATACGCTGCTGAAAAACCGGCTGATCCGCTTGAATTACGCATCTATCCCGGCGCTGATGGAACGTTCACACTTTATGAAGATGAAAACGACACATATGATTATGAAAATGGTGTGTATGCAACTATCGATTTTTCGTGGAACGATCAGCAACGTGAACTGACGATTCATGAACGGAAAGGCACGTTTCCTGGCATGTTGTATAAACGGACGTTCAATATTGTGTTGGTTTCGGAACATCACGGCACTGGCATTGAAATTACAACCGAACCTGATACATCGGTTGTGTACGATGGGAAGCAGCAAATTGTAAAATTATAAAACACGATAGAACACGGCTTGAACGGATGTTACGGATTTAAACGGATTTTTAAAACCACGAACCATTTGAACAGAAAAATTTCATGTATGATGTGATTTGTGGTAAATAAATAATCAAAATTGTTTAATACGTTACTAAGTCATTTTATATGATCTTTTAATCCTTGAAAATCCACCGAATCCATTTCATTCGTGTTCCATTTATGAGCCCATTCTAAAAACCGCGAATTGCGCGAATGGACGCGAATAGAAATTTATTAAGTCTTATAAAAACAATTGATGAAAA
>JAFGDW010000380.1 GCA_016931935.1 Candidatus Zhuqueibacterota bacterium
TCCCGCCGGAATTTGGCGGGACAGGAATGACATACTTTTAATTTTGTAAAAGTTGAACAATTTATTTAATTCAGAATCCTTATTGTAAAAAAAGCGATTCCAGCCGCAGGTAGCTGGCTGGAATCGCCACATAAAATCCATATCAATCGATGAATTGCCAATAGCCTTCAACGATTTTAATTTACTATTCACTTTTCCCTATTCACTATTTTCTCACTTCATCTCACGTCTGCCGTCTCACCTCTCACGTTTTAAGGCACATCGTTCCGATGCTCATCCCAACAGCCGGGGACACCACCATTATAATCCGGTGAATCAATACAACCGGCCGTGGTAATAGCATCCCAATATACCTGTGCTGTTTTGTTGCTGACGGAATTGAAAAACGTCATACTCACATCACGGCCATCAACATTGTATGTGAGCGTCGTTCCCTGACTGGCATTTCCTTCCAGTACATTGGTAAATGTAAGCGTCCGCGTTGAATCATTCACCATCTGCCAATCGATTTGGATCATGGCTTTGCCTGAATCGGGATTTTGCGGCTTGTAAAATGTCCAGCGTCCTGATTTTAAATCGAGTGCGCAGGTGCCGTCATAATATTTAAATTTGTTGAAAACGTTCGGCGCACTGACATGCATTTCCCAATTGCTCTGTTTGTTGGCAACATCAATCCAGCCGGCCAAATCGGTATTGTAACGAATCAGCGCGAACGTGGAGGTAAATTTCCAATGGAATTTGGCGTCGCTCTCCAGTACCGGCGTTTCATTCAGCGCCTGACCGAACAGAAATACCGCCGGGGCAAGTCCCAGCACGACCCACGTATTAATAACGGCAACGGTAATTGCTGCGGTGGTGAAATGAATTCCGGCATTGGACTTCGCCAGCGTACCAGTGCCGCCAAAAGCCGACAGATCAAGCTGCATGGATGATGCCGGTGGCATTGTTGGTGGTTCCTGGTTTTTAGTTTCTGTTGGATTACTATTGTTACATCCTGTCATCAGCAGTACGTGTGACATGATGAGCAGCATCACGATGTGAAATTTTATGACTTTTTTGTACATGTTACCTCCTGTAAAATATTTCAGAAATGTTTTCTTGATGTACTGATTGGTTACGCGTTACATTGCTTATTACTGCTTTTAACTTGTGGAACAGTTATTACTTCGTCGCTATAGTATTACTAACCTAAAAACGGCGACTAGCTATTAGCCATTGGCTGTTAACTAAATACTCCTGTAAACACTACCCATAAATCGCAATTCCTGTGCCAAAGGGGTGGGCATGAATTTCTCACTGCGACCGTTGTATTGACAGTATCGGTTACTTTTATGAATGCCTGAATACTGTGGACGATCGACAACAGTGTGGGTGATTGACCACAATTATGCAGTGTTTCCCATTAATCGTATGGTTTTGCAGGAGAATGAGCTACATCTGATGCATTTGTAATTGAGTATGAGGTATGCGTATGCGATTCGTTCGGACAGGTCGTTAGTTTAAATTCGGATGTTGTAATTTGCAGCCATGCAATACTCCTTCGTTTCGGAATAAGCTGATGGGAAGATGCAGTAACATAGCAAAAAAATCGGATCATCACAAGGAAATTTTTAAGGTTTTAATATAGTATAACAGTATTTTCGTGTGGCAGCGGGTGGATTAATTACAAAATATTTTTTGCCTGGAAATGCAGATTCGATCTGAATGAAAACACTTGCTTTCAGCGTTATTTTTATATATTTTTCCGCAGATCTTATGTGGGGCTAATCTATACTTCAAACGGTATCCTTTCAATATTTGATGGTATTCAAGGTTATATTGCCGCGCTATTCATGCTTCAACTCGCTCAGTGTGAAGTGGTAGCATAGCTTCATGCTGAGTCCCGACGAGTCGGGAAAGCATGATAATACTGTATCATTAATTCCATAATTTATTGAACGGATACGTTATTATTGTGACAACGTAAAATTAAAAATACTGTTTATGATGAGTTGCACCAATAGGTCAGACATCACCAATCAATAGGAAGAGAAAATCCTGATTCGGGGGATTTTTCACTTGATTTTTATACCATATTCAGTTAAATTAAGGGCTATTTATCCCGCCGGCATATTTATCTCATGCACGATAACTTAAGGTTCCGGCCAAATAATTTTGACCGATTGGGGTGAATAGCGTCATGTCCGGATGAATTCATCTTTCTGTTTGGGAATGCGATGATTTGTTTGGGCGAAACAAGGAGAGCCGCAATACATAGGTTGAATGAATCTATTTAAAATGAGTGATGCATGAACGAAAATCAAACAAAAATGAAGCTGACGCTGGAAGACGGCACTGTGTTTGAAGGCCGGCCTTTTGGCGCCCGCTGTGCGACGAATGGCGAGGTGGTGTTCAATACCGGCATGGTCGGTTACCCCGAAAGCCTCACCGATCCGTCCTACCGCGGCCAAATCCTGACCATTACCTATCCGTTGATCGGAAATTACGGTGTCCCCGGCAACGAGAAGGATGATGGCTTGTTACGCTATTTTGAAGCCAATCAAATCCAGATACGGGGTTTGATCGTGGCTGATTATTCCGAACAACATTCCCACTGGAACGCCAAACGCTCGCTGGCTCAGTGGCTGATCGATGAAAACATCCCGGCAATTACCGGTATTGATACGCGTGCGCTCACGAAAACACTGCGTGAAAAAGGCACAATGCTCGGGAAAATAACATTTGATAATCACGACATCGAATTCAACGATCCCAATAAACGCAATCTTGTGGCTGAAGTGAGTATCAAAGAACCCGTGGTGTATGAAAAGGGCAAAAAGAAAATTGTGCTGGTGGATTGTGGTGTGAAGCACAACATTATCCGGGCATTTCTGAAACGGAACATTACCGTAATGCGTGTGCCCTGGGATTATGATTTCACCAAAGAGAAAGCCGATGGCGTGTTGCTCTCCAGCGGTCCCGGTGACCCGAAAATGTGTGAGGCTACAATCGAACACATGAAAAAAGCCTTGACTATGAATCGTCCGATTCTGGGAATATGTCTGGGATCACAAATTCTGGCGCTGGCGTCCAAAGCCGATACATACAAACTGAAATATGGCCACCGAAGTCAAAATCAACCGGCAGTTGAGGCAGGCACAAAGCGCTGTTACATTACATCGCAAAATCATGGCTATGCAGTCCGAACTGAAACGCTGCCGCAGGATTGGCGCGAATGGTTCTACAATAATAACGACGAAACCAACGAAGGCGTGCTGCACATTTCCAAACCGTTTTTCGGCACGCAATTCCATCCGGAAGCATCACCAGGCCCGGATGACACCGAGATTATTTTTGATATGTTTATGAGGGCTATGGGATGAAAAATAAATTCAAGAAAGTACTGATCGTTGGCTCCGGCGCAATCAAAATCGGACAGGCGGGTGAGTTCGATTACTCCGGCAGTCAGGCAATCAAGGCCTTGAAAGAAGAAGGTGTGGAAACCGTTCTGATCAATCCCAATATTGCCACCATTCAAACCTCCGATTACCTGGCTGATCGTGTCTATTTCCTTCCGATTACGCTCCATTACGTTCGAGAAGTTATCAAAAAAGATAAACCCGATGGCATTATGCTTGGCTTCGGCGGCCAGACTGCACTGAATGTCGGCGTGGAACTGGATAAAGCCGGTGTGCTGAAAGAATTTGATGTGGCTGTGCTGGGATCACCGATCGACGCGATTCTCAACACCGAGGACCGCGATCTGTTCGTCCGGAAGCTGGATGAAATAAAGTTAAAAACTCCCATCAGTAAAGCGGTCGGCAGCACCGAAGAAGCGGTGAACGTTGCGGAAAATATTGGCTACCCGGTGATGGTGCGCATCGCCTACGCACTGGGTGGACTCGGATCGGGTGTGGCGCATGATAAAGTTGAGTTAACTAAACTGACACAGAAGGCATTTTCATACACCACCCAAATTTTGGTGGAAGAATATCTCGGCGGCTGGAAAGAACTGGAATACGAAGTTGTTCGTGACCGGTTTGATAATTGTATCATCGTCTGCTCGATGGAAAATCTCGACCCGATGGGTATTCATACCGGAGAAAGCATTGTCGTGGCGCCGGTGCAAACGCTGACAGCCTCCGAGCACTACAAACTGCGCGCGATTTCCCAGAAAGTAATTCGCCACCTCGGTATCATCGGTGAGTGCAATATTCAATTCGCGCTTGATCCCCATTCCGAAGATTACCGGATTATCGAAGTGAACGCCCGGCTCAGCCGCAGTTCGGCGCTGGCATCGAAAGCCACAGGGTATCCGCTGGCATTTGTTGCCGCTAAGCTGGCGTTGGGATACAGCCTGTCGGAATTACGAAACACAGTCACATTAGAAACATCAGCGTGTTTTGAACCGGCGCTGGATTACATCGTATTGAAATTTCCGCGCTGGGATTTGCAGAAATTCCGCAAAGTCAGCCAGAGCATCGGCTCGGAAATGAAATCCGTGGGCGAGGTAATGGCCATCGGCCGCACATTCGAGGAAGTGCTGCAAAAAGCTATTCGTATGCTGGATGTCGGCGCGCATGGATTGGTGTCCAATGGCTTCCAGTTCGGGAATCTGAAAGATGCGCTGCGCGTCCCCACGGACAAACGACTATTCGCGATTGCCGAGGCCATGAAACAGGGCTATTCGGTCGACTTGATTTGCGATCTCTCAAAAGTCGATCGCTGGTTTCTCCATAAAATCAAGCATATTGTGGAACTGGAGAAGGAAATCGGCACGTATAAAATTGGCAACCTTCCCGAAGACTTGATGCGGCAGGCCAAAAAGCACGGCTTCTCCGATGCGACGATTGCCGTATTAACCGGCTGCATGGAGCAGGATGTCCGCGCCACCCGGAAGGAGCAGGGAATTTTGCCAGTTGTCAAACAAATTGATACGCTGGCGGCAGAATATCCGGCAAAAACCAACTATCTGTACCTGACATATAACGGCACGGAAGACGACCTGCCGTTTACTGCCCGGGATCAGGTAGTCGTGCTCGGCGGCGGCCCGTATCGCATCGGTTCGTCAGTGGAATTTGACTGGTGCTGTGTGAACTCCATTCTCACACTGCGCAAGTTAAAGCATAAAACGATTATGATCAACTACAATCCGGAAACGGTCAGTACGGATTATGATATTTGCGATAAGCTGTATTTTGAAGAATTGACATTTGAACGCGTGCTGGACATTTGTGAAAAGGAGCACCTGAAAGGCATTATCGTATCGATGGGCGGGCAGATTCCCAATAACCTGGCGTTGCCGTTGTATCGCGCCGGTGTGAAAATATTAGGCACTTCGCCGAACGATATCGACCGCGCGGAAGATCGCCACAAATTTTCCAGCCTGCTCGATGAACTTGGAATCGACCAGCCTGAATGGCGGGAACTAACAAGTGCCACCGAAGCGAAAAAATTTGCCGATACAGTCGGCTATCCCGTGTTAATTCGACCCAGCTATGTGCTCAGTGGCGCCGCGATGTCGGTTGCCCTGAGTGAAAAAGAGTTGGTTGAATATCTGAAAAAAGCTTCGGATGTGAATCAGGAACATCCGGTGGTCATCAGCAAATTTATTACTCATGCCAAGGAAATTGAAATCGACGCCGTCGCCCAGAATGGCTCGTTGTACTGTTACGCGATTTCCGAGCATGTGGAAAACGCTGGCGTTCACTCCGGCGATGCCACACTGGTGCTGCCGCCGCAACGCACCTATCTGGAAACGATGCGCCGGGTGAAAAATATCGCCCGGGAAATTGCGGCATCGTTGCACATTAACGGTCCATTTAATATTCAATTCCTGGCCAAGAATAACGACGTGAAAGTGATTGAATGCAATCTGCGGGTATCGCGCAGTGTGCCGTTTGTGTCCAAAGTGTTCAAGATGAATTTTATCGATCTGGCAACGAAAATCATCATGGGCGAAACAATGCAGAAAATTGAGCGCTCGGCGTTCGATCTGGACTATGTCGGTGTGAAAGCGCCACAGTTTTCGTTCACGCGTTTGAAAGGCTCCGATCCTGTGTTGAACGTAGATATGACCTCCACCGGTGAAGTTGCCTGCCTCGGTGACAACTTTAATGAAGCATTCCTGAAAAGCCTGATTTCCGTGGGTTTTGAAGTGCCGAAGAAAAATATTCTACTGTCCACCGGCCCCATCGACAGCAAGGCAGATTTGCTGGAAAGCGTCCGCAAGCTGTCCGAGATGGATTATAAATTGTATGCCACGGGCGGTACCGCAGATTTTCTCAATGCCAACAAGATTAAAACTGAAGTGCTGCACTGGCCGTTGGACAAAAAAGAACCGAACATCATGACATATCTGGAAAATGATAAAATCGACCTGGTAATCAATATTCCCAAGAATATTGAAAAGGAGGAGTTGGACAACGACTACCTGGTCCGTCGGAAAGCCGTCGATTTTGATATTCCGCTCATCACGAACATTCAAATCGCCAAACGTTTCGTTGATGCCCTGGCTGCCGGCGCAATGAATAGCTTGAACGTGAAGGCGTGGGATGAGTATGAATAAACGGGGAAGGGAGAATGGAAAACGGAGAACAGAAGGAATTACTTTTCCGTTTTTCGTTGTCCTTGCTCCGTTCTCCGTAATAGATATTAATGTTTCTTCACACCTGTGCCGATACTGTTAATAACTGATTGTTTAACCGACGGAAACAGGAGTTATTATGGATGTCTCTTTTGCAATGGCAACAAATGCCTTAAAGTCAGCAATGGATCAGCAGGCTATGGTGGCGAATCGGATAACGGGGATGGCAAAAAATCCTCAAAGTGCGGATCTGGCCATGGAATCGGTAAAGCAGATAAATAACCAGCAGACTGTTGCTGCCAACAGCAAAACAGTGCAATCAACCGATCAAATGCTCGGAACGCTGGTGGATCTGGTCGGTTAAATCCGCGCTCGGTACGGATAAATACACAGTATGTGCAAGGAAGATTACGAAAGTAATTTTCCTTGTTTTGTTTTGAGCTGAAAATGTGCAAATTTAAAGTTCAATTTTAAATTTGCACAGAAATAAAAACTGAATTTGATTGTATATTCATTACGCAAATTAGTTTGAAGCAAATGGGTATTACCGATGCAATCGCTTTAAGCGATTGCATCGGTTTGGAAATATTACATTTTTGGCTCTAATATTTCATTGGCGGGTCTTTGAAATAGGGGGGACGGCTCTGCTTCAATCAAAACAAGGCAGAGCCTTGTCTGTGACATTTCCAGCCAGAGACCGGAAACGATAATAAAAGTCTGACTGTGTTAATTCCCGGTTTTACCGCACACAAAAAAATATAAAATAACGGCAATCACACTAATTGTAATGACAATCCAGTTCTTCTTAATCCACTGCCCTAATTTTTTCCACCAGGGTTGTTTGTCAGGTTCCACCGGTCCATCCGGTTCATCCGGCGCCGGGTCAACGCCGGAGGGCATTTCGGGAGCGAACAATTGCCGGCTTTTATTTTGTGAGCTGCCCTCAAGCTGTGGCGTTTGTGGAAACTCATCAGACGGCAGTACCTTGCGCAGTGCTGTGAAGAACGAATCGTATGTCTGGTCGTCCTGCATCACAGATAGAGCATAATAGGTGAATGCGCCGTTATAGCGATTATTAAGATACGCATCGTAGCTGTATTCGTTATCACTGCACCCCGAAATAAGAATTTCCACCATGTCATCTTCCGATAAAAAATCGCGCCGTTTGGTGGCAGTCGGGGGAATGTCCGCTGTTTTAATAAATCGCGGGATATGCGTATTCAATTTTGCCAGCCGGGTTGCTGTGCCGCTGAAGCAGCTATCGAGAATAACCACAATTGAAACGTCGCTCTGCGCCTGACGAATAATATCGCTAATGTCATCATCCAACAGCACGCCATCGTACAAATAGAGCGCTTCGTCGTAATAATCGGGTTCATCTCCGCTGGTGTCGTAAACATTGGTGCCATGGCCGGAGTATGAAACAACAACCACATCGCCGGCAGTCGCGCTGGTAATTAAATTTTTCATCTTATTTTTAACAGTTGCGATGGTCGCCTTTTTATCCACTAATATTTCGGTTTCGAATCCCAACACCTGCAACCGTTTGGCCCAGTCATCGGCGTCATTAACGCATCCCTGTAAATCGTTGGCCGAACCGGGATAATTGTTGATGCCGATATTGAGTGCTTTTTTCATACGGTCTCCTGGTTGATATTTTGCTATCATGAGTGCCCATTGCTTGATGATGTTATTACATGGATGATAGCAAAATATTCACGTTTAATTGCAGCATTTGTTCCGTTTGGAACAGGAAATGTATGACGCAGGCAAGGTAAACTTTTTCCGGTATGCAGATCATATAACTTTCCGTCCACCAATGCATTTGCATCCGTGGACGGATTTTCTATCTTTGGCTGGTAGCGATTGAAACACGTTACCCGCGCCGGAAACAAGCCCTGGACATCACAACTGCACGCTTCAACGATCGATGATCGTCGAATTCCGGCATATGCTATTTTACATAGATTGTCTGACCTGGAGAGACGAAATCCCTGATTGTTGTTACGGTTGTCGGGATTGTTGTTGTTGCGGTAGGGGAGCCGGATGTTGTTACGATTGTTGTTGAACGCGCCCCCGCGCACAACTCTCCTGATGGACCTGTCCCCGTTTGAAAACAGCATTTAGAAGCATATAGGTGCGTAATCCCAGACTATCCGCATGTTTCACATGCCCGAGCCAGGCATGAATAGATGAACGGACGTCCGCGAGTTCGCTATACCCTGCTTGATATTGTTTCTGTAATTTTTGCAATCGCCGTTTGAAGCGGGTGACGCTGGTACGCCGCACCAAACGATGATCCGGGAAAATAGTGAATCCGAGAAATGGTACGCCCTTTGATGTTTGGAAGACATGGCATTTGTTGGGGTGTAACCGCAGCCGAACGTCCGACAGAAAATTAATGCTTTTTGAAAGCAGGGAATGCAACATACAGGCATCGTCACCAAACATGGCCATGTCGTCGACATAACGGATATAGCCTTTTATGCCCAAATCATCTTTAATAAAATGATCGAACCGGTTGAGATAAATATTGGCGAAAAATTGACTGGTTAAATTACCGATGGGAATCCCCTTGCGGCGTTCAAACGGTGTAAACAGATCGTCGCCGGGGAAATAGTTGTACACTGTTTCCTGTGGATTGCTGTTATCGATGATGCGGTCAATAAACGCCAGCAATCGCACGTCACGGATCTTTCGGCGAATCTGCTGTTTTAAAATGTCGTGATCCAGGCTGGGGAAAAATTTTTGAACATCGCATTTCAATACGAAACGGTAGCGGCGGGCGTAATAGGTAAATCGATCGATGGCGGCGTGCGTGCCTTTGCCTTTGCGGCAGGCATACGAATCGTAAATGAACGTTGGCTCGAAAATCGGTTCAATTACCCGGCAAATTGCGTGATGGACAACCCGGTCGATAAATGGCGCAGCGCTGATCAGGCGTTTTTTGGGTTCGAAGATAGTGAAGGTGTGATAGCTGCCGGGCTGATATTCTCCGGATTGTAGCGCCTGCTGCAATTCGACCAGGTATTTTGAGCGATTTAAATGAAATTCTGCCGGTGCGGTTTTGCCGCGCTTTCCCGAAACAGCTTTTTTTGCCGCATGAAACAGATTTTCAAATGAAATCACCTGTTCGAATAAATCATCGTTCATGCGCTGGCCTGCTGTTTTTGTAAAAATTTTATCCAGCCACCGAGTGAAATGCCAATATCGTACAACAATTTACTGGTATGCTCGAACTGGCCAATGCCGATAAATTTCATATCGACACATAATTGCATCAGGTGGCGGAGCTGTTCCAGCAAGATATTGGCTTTTATCAGCAGCTTTGTTTTGTTGGGTTTATCGGTACTGTAATAGGCTTCGATGAGTAACTCCAAAAAATCCAGTTGAATTTTGACAATCCGGTCGCCAATGATGAACTTGTAATTCCTCGGCATTTTTTCTATCTTCGGAAGGAAATACCGGATGAAATCATTGGTTTTGACTAACACATTTTCTTTTTCTGCCATAAAATGATGTCCTTTTATTTTTAAAAAAATTGAGGTGGGGGGCTGTCGCCCCCCTACACCCCCCGATAAAAAAAGTATAAAAGATTAAAGAACAAAAAGGGTAAAAGCACAAAGCAAACAGGTTAAGATGTCCTGGAGAGACGAAATCCCTGATTGCCGATACGGAGGCCGGGAACGTCGTTGACGCGGCAGGGGAGCCGGATGAAGCTACGATCGTAGCTGAACGCGCCCCCGCGCACAATTCGTCTATCTTTATCCTTATCCCACCAATCCATCATCCATTCCCACAGATTACCGCTCAGGTCACTGCAACCAAACGGGCTGTCAAATTCACTGAATTGATCGACTGCCGTAATGATTGCTTTCATTCGCTCTTCGCTATTCTTCAATTTCTCCCATGCTTCATAGTCACTCAAATCCCGATTTGCCCAATGCTCACCGGAATTGCATTTTTCCCAATCCCAGTCATCGCCCCAGGGAAAGGTGCGGCCATCGATGCCGCGTCCGGCTTTTTCCCACAACCATTCGGTCGGAATTGTTTTGCCAGCCCAGGCTGCATACGCTTCAGCGCCATGATAACTGACAAAATTGACCGGGTGATTGTCATAACCGGTTTCAACAGTAAATGTGCCTTTGTTTTGTTTGATTCTACACTGCTCGTTTTTATAACTGCCTTTTAAATCAATCCATTTTTCATCACACGCGCCCGCTTCATTTAAAAACGTAACAAATTGGGAGTTGGTAACAAGAAACCGGTCGAGAAAACCACCCTGTTCCAGATTCATGATGCGGGTTGGTTTTTCATCATTGTCTAATTCACCACCGGCAATAAATGGCCCGGGCGGAATCCAGGCCATATGGCTGTGGTCCTTCGCATGAATGAAACAGTTGCTGTGCTTGTCGCAGCGTTTCATGCCTGGCCAAAGTGGCGTGGGGAGTGAATCTTTTACGAGTTTGTTGTAATCCACCTTGTTCAGCAGCAGGTAATGCAGAAACTGGCGGATTTCATCGTTGATGATGACGGGCAAGCAGTCCGGCGATTTTTCAGCACGCAGCGCCGGTTCCAGGTAACAGGCGGTAAAATATTCCATGAACGACTTGTGGGCAAATTGATAATTTCCGAGCGAGTCGCAGGTGAGAAACGTGCAGGTGCGAATTTCACCCCACAGGGCATCCAGTTCGTGGGAGAATTTCATGCGTTGTTTGAAGTTTTCGTAGGTGCGGTTCTTCAAGTCCTGGAAATGGATTTTGAGTGAATTGTCGCGGTGCATTTGCCAGCCCAGCTCCTGCATAAATGCCAACGCTTCATCGGGCTTGACTTTTTGCAGGCGTTCATTGCGTGTTTCCGTGGCAATCCAGCGCTCGGTCGCGGTTTTGTAGACCAGCGACATGGTAATCGGCTCTTGTTTTTCCATCAGGTCGGGGAATATTTTCAGAATCATATCCAGCAGCACCGGTGTTTGCATCAGTTCCTTAAGCCGCGGATGCCGCTCCATTTCCGCCAGAATATCGCGTTTGTCGCCACGTAAACCTTTGACAGTATCCAGGTATGTTTTAATTTGATCATCCGTGAACTGGTTCAAATAGCGTATCTGAAACTCGGGCCGTTCGGCAATATAATCGGGCAGGGACATGACTTGTTTGGCCTTGGTTTCGGTTTCAAAATAGTTGGTGCGGCAGGTGAGAAACACCTTGGCCCGGCCTTCGGCGAGCACCGCCAGTTTGCGGAATTGCTCGATCATCGCATCGGTGTTGGCATGGGTGGCCATTTCATCGAAGCCATCGATCAGCACCACAAACATTCCCATGCGGTTCAGCGTTCGAAACGCCGGGTAATCGATCTGTTTCAGTCCCATCCGGTTCATGATGCTGGCGAGCATTTGCGGCAGGGATACGTGCTTTTGTTCGCGCAGGGTGATGACCACCGGAATCCGGCAGTGGTTGTCGCGATTGTACTCGTTCAATAGCATCCATTCCATGCGCGAGCAGAATTCGGTTTTACCGGTGCCAAACGTTCCCAGCAGCGAGATGTGGTTGCCCTCAGCCTGTTTTAGCCAGTCACAAAATTCGGTTTGCAAATCGCGGGGAATTTTTTCGTCACCGGGACGGTGGCATTGCAGGGCAATATAATTTTGAAAAATCGGTTTCGCCTGATAATCCTGGAGTATTGTTTGCCGATAGGGACTGATATCCAGGACAGATTGAATCAGGGCGTCCAGCGTTTGATATTTTATGTTCCGGGCAGCCAGCAATTGCCGGATAGATTCGGAAATAGTCGCCCTGAACACAACAATATGGTGTGTATTCGTATTCCCGGCCATAATTGAAAGCGCCTGATGTAATTTGGATTCGTCAATCACATCCGCGGTGGGGCATCCCCAGCATAACCACTGTTCCGGCTCGCCAAATCGCCGCTTTTCCTCGAGCCGGAAAAATTCACCGGGAATACGCTTTTCCGGACAGCGACTCAGAATCCTGAAATCGCTCCATGCCAGGGCCTGGGCCAGTTGTTCCAACCATTCGCGCTCACGTTCCTGTTCGGGGCTGATTTCGCCCTGAACATTGTGTATAATAAAATCCCAATCTCCGAACTGATTAAACAGGGATTCGATTTGTGTTTTCAGAATATCGGTGATCTGACCAGACAGGAGTTGTGTGATTTCGTCCGGCAAGCCGACCTGCTTATTTCTGATTTCGTTCAACAGCATTTTTACGTTATTCAAGTCTTTGCCCGCCTGTTCCATACTGTTAATCAATAGGGCAGTGGCGGCCTTTGGGTGCCGTTCAAACGCCAGCTTGCTGCGGGAGCGAAACTCGGTTAGAAAGATTTCAGCTTCGTCCTTTAATTTTTGCTGGTACAATTCAATATTGTCGGCATTGGTTGCCGGATCGAGCAAGTCTGATTTAATGAACAGGGGCGTAAACATTTCAACCACGCGTTCGGTCGATAGTGGCGCTTCTAATTGTTCGGCAGTCAGCGTGTCAGCAAATTTAAAAATCGATGCTTTTATTTGCTCAGGTTTGAGATTGGGATCTGTTTTGGGGAACGCTTCAGCGAACGATTTTCGGCGGTCATCGATAAGCTTGACAATTACTGTTTCCAGGTCGTGTTCAAATTTTGTCCAGATGACATTGGAAGTGAGATTGCCAATAATGCCGGTTCCAGGCGAGAGAAACCAGCCGGCAACAGATGTAAGCGTGACAGGCATGGCATGATCCTTATATTGGGATTGATGTCGGATGTTTAACCATAAATACAGAAAAAGCAAGTTAAATGCAAGCATTATTTTTCACCCTCTAACTTCAAACACCGCTTGATTTTCTCCCCGTTTTTGTCTACATTAATCAGATTATAAATACATTTTTCTTACGTTGCACGTCTCACATTTCACTTTTAAGGAGGGCGAATAACCCATGAAATATCTCGCACTAGTAACCATGCTGATTATGGCATGGGCCATTCAAAGTTACGCGGTGGCGCCGAAGGGGATTTTCCCGTACCCATATCAGGTGCACATGCTGGACAACGGCCTGAAAGTCGTGCTGATCCCGATGGACAATCCGGGATTGGTCGCGTATTACACCGTTGTGCGCACGGGCAGCCGCGATGAATACGAGCCGGGTCATTCCGGTTTCGCACATTTTTTTGAGCACATGATGTTCCGTGGCACCAAAAACTATCCCGGTGATGTATACGACCGGTTGATCACCGAAATGGGCGCATCGGCAAATGCCTACACATCGTTTGATCAAACTGTCTTTCATCTCAACATTACGACCGACGATTTGGAAGAAGTGATGAAACTGGAATCGGATCGCTTCCAAAATCTGGATTACAGCGAACAGGGCTTTAAAACTGAAGCGGGCGCTGTGCATGGCGAATACCTGAAAGGGCTGACAAGTCCGTTTTTTGCCATTTACGAAAAGCTGATGAATACGGCCTTTGATCAACACACCTACCGGCACACGGTGATTGGTTTCAAGGAAGATATTGAAGCCATGCCCACGATGTATGAATACAGCAAATCATTTTACCATCGTTATTACCGACCGGATAACGTGGTGTTGCTGATCACCGGCGATTTCGATCCCACCTCAGCAATGGAGTTGGTGAAACAATATTATGGCGCCTGGGAAAAAGGCTACGTTCCGCCCAAAATAACGCCGGAACCGGAACAAAACCGCGAGCGAGGAGCTACTGTCAATTTCTCCGGTCAAACATTGCCGATTCTGTGCGTTGCCTACAAAGGACTGGCTTTCGATCCGTCGAGCAAGGATATGGCGGCGTGCGATCTGTTGGCCGAACTGGCATTCGGTGAAACCTCGGATCTGTACAAAAAACTGGTGATCAACGAACAGCGGGTTCAGTTTATTGAGGCTGATTTCTCAGCCAATCGTGATCCCGGCTTGATGTCCATTTACACAATGATCAAAGATGAAAATGATATTACAAATATTCAGGACGAAATCTATTCGACAATTGAGCAGTTTCAGGATCAGGAAGTGGATGCTGCAAAACTGGACGCGTTGAAGAGTCATCTCAAATATAAATTCCTGATGGATATGGACACTGCTGAAAATACTGCCAGTGAACTGGCCGGTTATATCGCGTTAAGCGGTGGCATTGATGCTGTTGATGTTCTGTACCGAACCTATGACGCAGTGACGCCTACCGATGTAATTGAAGCAGCGAACCGTTACTTCACCAAACAGAAACGAACGGTTGTGGTGCTGAAAGGAGGGAAGTCGTCATGAAATGGACATTGATGATTTTATTGACAGGAGCAATCATGGTACAATGCAGCTTAACGCCGGGCGTTAAAGTGATTGAATTACCGGTGAAAACTGATCCGACAGTATCGTTCAAAGTCTGGTTTAAAGTCGGTTCGCAAAACGATCCCGCCGGCAAGGAAGGCCTGGCCGCGTTGACGGCTGAAATGGCCGCGGATGCCTCAACGGATTCCAATAGTTATGAACAAATTCTGGAAAAATTGTACCCGATGGCTGCCGGTTACAGCGCTTCGACCGACAAAGAAATGACGGTCATCAGCGGGCGGGTGCATAAGGATTATCTCGATGAATATTATAGCTTACTGAAACAAGCGATTCTCACGCCGGCGTTTACGGAAGATGATTTTAATCGCATTAAAGACAACATGGTAAATTATCTGGAAAACAGCCTGCGCTATTCCAATGATGAAGCGTTCGGCAAGGAAGCCTTGTATCAGTTCGTGTTTAAAAATACGTCGTACGATCATCCGAATGAGGGATTAATTGAAAGTGTAAAAAGCATCACTCTGGATGACGTTAAAGCGTTTTATCAGAAATACTACACACGTGATAATGTCGTTCTGGGCATTGGTGGTGGGTATGATCAAGCCATGGTTCGGCAGGTGAAAAAAGATTTCGCAATGTTGCCTGCCGGTGTAGTCACACAACCGGCAAAACCTGCGGTCGAGCCAATCGACGGGATGAAAGTAGTGCTCGTGGAGAAGGAAGCACAATCAACCGCGATCAGTTTTGGATTCCCGATTGATGTGTTGCGCGGCAGCAAAGATTTCTATGCACTTTGGATCGCTAACTCCTGGTTTGGAGAGCACCGGAATTCGTCAAGCCATTTGTATCAGGTGATTCGCGAAGCCCGCGGCATGAATTACGGCGACTATTCCTATATTGAATATTTCCCGCGCGGCTGGGCCAGAGATTTTCCCCCGGCAAACGCCGGACGGCATCAGCAGTTGTTTGAAGTGTGGATTCGCCCGGTGCAAAATGCCGAGGCGCAATTCGCACTGCGCGCTGCAATTCGTGAATTGCAATTGATGGTTGAGAATGGCCTGACACAGGATGAATTTGATCTGACTGTCAAATTCCTGAAAAAATATCATCTCCATTATGCCCCGACAACCGGCGCCCGCCTTGGTTACAAACTGGATGATGAATTTTATGGCATCCCCGATCATCTGGCGATGTTTGCAAAAATGTTCGATACATTAACGCTGGAAGACGTCAACTCGGCGATTAAGAAGCATTTGCAATTTAAAAATATGAAAATTGCCATGATCACCCGGAATGCTGCGGTGTTGAAAGATGCGTTAATTGCTAATTCGCCGAGTCCCAAATCGTATCAAGTCGAAAAGCCTCAGGCGATTTTGGATGAGGATAAAATTATTCAGAATTATAAGCTGGATATCGGTGACGATGATGTTACGATTATCCCGGCGGACCAAATGTTTGTGAAGCCGTAGGTTTCAAATATCATTACAAAATGCGATGTACTTTCGGGTGACATCGCATTTTTGTATCTCTCAAGAAACTTGAAATATGCTTTAAAATTCTATCAATAATCAGATGAAGATAATAGTGTGTCATTCCCCGGGAAAACATCGGAGTCTCCTTCCACATATTTCGTAAATAAAACAAATCGTTGGTTGGTAATAATATAGAAAATGAATAATCCGGATGTCTTGTTCGCTCAAGCTTAGAGCATTTTAAAAGTTTTTTGGACAAATTTGATTCGTTTTGGACGAATCTCTGACACTATTCAGTCATCTTAGCATTCAAAATATACGGCGTTCTGTCACGAGATTGACACGCGGCCCAAATTAGATTTTTAGTAAACGGCTTATCAATAGAACAGGCAAAACCATTTTGGACAAAACTATTTTGGATTAAATGTTATCTATGCATGAGTTGTGATCTCCTCTCAATAAATTTTTTAATTATTTTGCCATCAAATTTTTTAAATAACTACTGAATAAATACGCATTTTGTATCCACTCAAAAAAAGATGGTAGTAATAAAAATTGAAATCAAATAGCTTCTCAAAATTTTGCAGAGCGCAGAGCGCAAAGAGCATAGCAAAA
>JAFGDW010000025.1 GCA_016931935.1 Candidatus Zhuqueibacterota bacterium
ACTAGATGTGAACGCAGTTTCGTTTTATTTACTTATGTCAGCATCAGCTCATCATCGCTTTAAGCCGACGCTCTTTGTCGGCTTAAAACATGCTATACGTTGGTTGCCTGATTAATAACTTATATCCCATAACCATTGATTAAGGAAAGAGCAATGAAACACATCACCCCTATTCTTCTGTTTGTTATCGTGGCTGTTGGCGTACAGTGCGCCCGGCAGTCCAATCCATTCTTTCAGGAATACAAAACAAAGCTCGGTATTCCGCCGTTCAATAAAATCAAATTATCGCATTACATGCCCGCGTATACTACGGGAATGGCAGATCAAAAGATTGAAATTGACGCTATAGTTAACAACCCTGCTGAACCGACTTTCGAAAATACTGTCGAAGCGTTGGAGTACTCTGGTGGGCTACTAACAAAAGTAAAAAATGTGTTTGAAAACTTGAACTCATCCAACACAAACGATGATATGCAGGCGATTGCCAAACAAGTGGCGCCATTGTTATCCAAACATAATGATGATATCCTGATGAATCCCGTTTTATTCAAACGCATCAATGCAGTTTATCAGCAGAAGGATGCGCTTGAATTATCAACCGAACAGGCAAAATTATTGGATGATACCTACAAAGCGTTTGTACGTGGCGGCGCTAATCTGAATGACGATCAGAAAGCCGAGTTACGCAAAATCAATGAAGAGTTGGCCGTTCTGACACTCAAGTTTGGTGAAAACGTATTAAAGGAAACCAATAAATTTGAGCTAGTGATTGATGATAGCGCCGATTTGGCCGGATTACCGGAAGCCAGTATTACCGGCGCCGCCGAAACTGCTGATGAACGTGGCTACGAAAACAAATGGGTATTCACTATTCAAAAACCGAGCATGATACCCTTTTTACAATATTCTGAAAAACGGGAGCTGCGTGAAAAAATCTTTCGCGCGTACATGAATCAAGGCGATAATAATGATGATCTGGACAATAAAGCCATTCTGAAAAAAATCGCCTCATTACGGGTAAAACGTGCCAATTTGCTCGGCTACAAAACCCACGCGGATTATGTGCTTGAAGAAAATATGGCGAAAGCGCCAGCCAATGTGTACGACCTGTTGAACAAGCTCTGGACACCGGCGCTCAATATGGCCAAAAAAGAAGTCTATGACATGCAGACAATGATTGATGATGAAGGTGGCAATTTCAGACTAAAACCGTGGGACTGGTGGTATTATGCAGAGAAAGTGAAAAAAGATAAATACGATCTGGATGAATCAATGCTGCGTCCCTTTTTCGAGTTAGAAAATGTCCGTAACGGTGCGTATGCAGTTGCCACAAAACTGTATGGCATTACGTTTACTGAATTAAAAAATGCGCCGACGTATCATAAAGATGTCAAAGTATTCGACGTGAACGATGCGGATGGATCACTGATCGGCGTATTACTTGTGGATTACTTCCCGCGGGCCAGCAAGCGCGGCGGCGCCTGGATGAGTGAATTCCGTAATCAGCATAAAAAGAACGGACAGAATATCCGTCCGATTATCGTGAATGTCGGAAATTTTTCCAAACCAACAGCAGACCAGCCGGCATTGCTGAGCTGGGACGAGGTGAATACATTGTTCCACGAGTTTGGGCATGCGCTTCACGGTTTACTTTCGCAGTGCACGTATTCGAGTGAATCGGGTACTAATGTATCGCGCGACTTCGTGGAATTGCCATCACAGATCATGGAAAACTGGGCAGCGGAACCCGAGGTAATGAAAATGTATTTCCGCCATTATAAGACCGATGAACCAATACCCGATGAATTAATTGAAAAAATCCAAAAGAGCAAATATTTCAATCAAGGCTTTGAAACGGTAGAGTACCTGGCAGCTTCATTTTTGGACATGGATTGGCATACCTTGACTGATACAACGAAGCAATCCACGATTCCGTTTGAAAATGCCTCCATGAAGAAAATTGCGTTAATTCCGGAAATAATTCCCCGTTACCGAAGTACTTATTTTCGACATGTATTTGGTGGCGGATATTCGTCCGGATATTACAGCTATATCTGGGCAGAATGGCTGGATGCTGACGCATTTGAAGCATTCAAAGAAACAGGTAACATCTTTGATCCAAATACAGCTACATCATTTCGGAAAAATATTCTTGAACGTGGTGGCTCTGACGATCCGATGAAACTCTACCGCCAGTTCCGTGGGGCTGATCCGAAAATTGAACCGTTGTTAAAACGGCGTGGCCTGGCGATGTAATTTTAATCAGTAGAGTATATTCAGTAAACCAGGTTTTTTGAACAAACCTGGTTTGTTATATTGTTATCAAAGTAAGTAGCTTTTTAGCAATTGGCAAAATGTTATTAGCCAGTACTAAAGTTTCAGAAATGATGGTTCAAAAAGGTAATTATTCCGTCGACTGTTGGCTGAGCTTGTCGAAGGCAACAATTCCACGCAAAATGGAATCTTCGTTTCGCCAGTCTTCTGGCGGAATTATGTATAATGAATCTAAATTCTGATAAAAATAAAGCACTTAAATCTTTTTAAAAACTACGGGTGGATGAAAGAAGGGACGTTAAACATGATCGAATTGGAATCACAGCTAAGCGAATCGTTCACGTATATTCGGACAAAAACAGCAGCAACGCCAGGAGTTGCTATCATACTTGGGTCCGGTCTTGGGCATTTTGTAGACGAACTAACAGAAGTTACTGCCATCTCTTGCCGCGATATTCCTCATTATCCGATATCTACAGTGGCAGGACATGCTGGCCGAATGGTGTTCGGTCAATCAAATGGTATTAGCATCGTCGCTTTGCAAGGTCGGGTGCACAGTTATGAAGGCTATCCATTGCATCTGGTCACATATCCGGTGCGTTTGCTGGCGAAACTTGGAGTATCATCATTAATTGTAACGAATGCCGCCGGCGCTGTTAATCCATCATTCAGTCCCGGTAATTTAATGCTGATTACCGATCATATTAATTTTTCATTTTCCAATCCATTGATCGGGCTTGATCCCGGGAGTGAAAAAAATCGATTTGTCGACATGGCCAATAGTTATGATCCCATATTTCAGGAATTAGCGCATCAGACAGCAAACCAACTTGGTATTCCAATTCGAACCGGGGTGTTGTTCATGGCCAAGGGACCCACCTACGAAACCGCGGCTGAAGTCCGAATGATCCGAACGCTGGGTGGCGATGCTGTCACTATGTCCACAGTACCAGAAGTGATTGCTGCACGACAGTTGGGCATTCGTGTAATGGGACTTTCCTGTATCACGAATATGGCGACAGGAGTTACCGGTCAAAAACTCGATCATCATGAAGTCACGGTTGTCGCAGGCCAAATCGCCACAACATTTGTAAAATTAGTGAATGCGATCATCCAACGGATAGCGGTCGCATGAAACGAAGCTTCTTCATATACGCCTATTTGCAAAGCATGCGCATTGTTTTACTCGTTCGCAAAGTAATGTACGTGCTTACATTTAAAATCCGTAAAAGCATGATATTCTATCAAATATCCCTAAGAATGCTCGCCCCGTTTTCGTGGCGTCACAAATTGGCAAAAATGGAAATTGACGAACGATATTCCGATGCTATAGCTGTGGCCACCGCACGCCTAAAAAAAGATTCTGAAAATAAAGCGTTTCTGCATGAAGTAATTGCCCGAAATTACAGAAATTTAAACCAAATTGACCTTGCGGGCAGTCATATTGACAAAGCCCGGGAACTGGGCAATGACCACCCATCACTTTTGTATGAACAGGGTTTAATCTATTTTTTGAAGAAACAGTATGCAAAAGCCCGGGAAAAACTGGAGCAAGCGCTGGCCCAGGGGTATGAAACAGCACCCTTACAGATTCATTTGGGCAAAGTGTATTATCAGTTAGGGTTGATGGATAAGGCAGAACGGTGTTTCGAAAAAGTGCTAATTGTTTATCCAAATGAAGGAAGCGTTTACTTTTTATTGGGCATGGTGCTAAAAAACAAACGAATGTATGTCGATGCCCGTGACGCGTTTTTGCGGGCAATTGAGTACGGAAGCGACCATAAAGAAGAACACCTCGGCCTGGCGGAAATTTACACCCGTGAGGGTCAATGGGAAAAAGCAATTCGTGAATATCAATCCATCATTCGTGATGATCCGGCAAATTTTGTTTCACATTATTTTCTGGGATTGATTTATGAAATTCAGGGCTACGAAAATGAGGCAATTCAGGCTTATATTAAAGCCAATAAACTGAATCCGGAAGATGAAGAAACTGTAAATCGGCTCACCCGATTATTGGAAAGTTCGCCAACATAACCCGGAGCGCTTGTGAAAACGATAAATGACATTATAAAAGTAGCACGTGGCGATGACAAGGTTGATCTGGTTTTGAAAAATGCTCAGCTCGTCAATGTCTATTCGGCGGAAATTTATCCGGCTGATATTGCTATTTACGATGAACGAATCGTCGGCATTGGTCATAAATATGAAGCGCATCAGGTGATCGATCTGAAAGGTCTCTATCTGATGCCAGGCTTTATTGATGGCCACGTCCACATCGAAAGTTCGATGGTGGAGGTGCCGCAGTTTGCCCGGGCAGTTGTTCCGCTGGGCACCACATCGGTGGTGGCCGATCCGCACGAAATTGCCAATGTGTTTGGATACGAAGGAATTCGTTACATGATGGATGCCAGCAAGTACAATCCGCTGAATGTGTTCTTTATGATGCCGTCATGCGTACCGTCCACCAATATGGAAACTGCTGGCTCGGATTTACGTGCGTTCGATATCTTCCCGTTTTTGCGGGAAAAATGGGTACTCGGTCTGGGCGAAATGATGAACTATCCCGGCGTAATAAACGCCGATCAGGATGTTCTGGACAAATTGAAAATTTCTGCTGATAAACGGCGTGATGGGCACGCGCCGGGATTAACCGGAAAACCTCTGGCTGCCTATGTCGCCGCAGGTATCGAATCAGATCATGAATGCACGACGCCCGAAGAAGCGCTGGAAAAACTGCGCCTGGGTATGCACATTATGATTCGCGAAGGCACGGGTACAAAAAATCTGCTCGATTTGCTGGCAATGGTATCGAAGGAAAATTTGCGGCGCATCATGTTTGTAACGGACGATCGGCATCCGCACGATATTCTGGAACAGGGACACATCAACTACATGATCAAATCCACAATTGAGCGGGGAATCGATCCGGTATCCGCTATTCGTATGGCGACGTTAAATACTTCAGACTATTTCCGGCTGGATAAACTGGGTGGGCTTGCGCCAGGTCATTTTGCTGATATTGTGGTTGTTGATGATTTGAAGAAATTCAATATTAAACATGTATTCAAGAATGGCAAACTGGTTGCTTCCGATGGTAAAGCGATATATGATCTACCAACCCGTCCAAAAGCTTCGATTCGCAGTTCAGTCAATATTAAATGGCTGGAGGGCAATGAATTTAATATTCCTGCGGAAGGAAAGAAATGCAATGTTATCCGACTTATTCGTGATCAAATTGTGACCGACCGTTTTGTTGCCGAACCGAAAATCGTGGATGGACATGTTGTGTCCGATCCCGACCGTGACATTCTACGTTGCTTTGTGGTTGAACGGCACCTGGCATCCGGGCGCATCGGAAAGGGTTTGATTCAGGGATTCGGACTACGTTCTGGTGCGATAGCCTCATCCATCGGTCACGATTCTCACAATTTAATAGTTGTGGGTGTGGATGATGCCGATATCTTCCGTGCTATCATCAAATTGAATAAAATGGGGGGTGGCATTGTCGTTACCAACCATGGCGAAGTTGTGGATGCGCTTGAATTACCTATCGGTGGCCTGATGAGCAGTCAGCCATTGGAAACGGTCAATGCCGGAATAAAATCGTTGATACGGTCTGTGCACGAGCTCGGCAGTCCACTTTCTGATCCGTTTATGCAATTATCGTTTATTGCCTTACCGGTGATTCCCAAATTAAAGATTACGGACAAAGGATTGGTGGATGTTGAGAAATTTCAATTTGTCGATTTGTTTACGGAATGAAATAATTGATTGGGTTGTCTAATTTGTACTTATTCGCCTATAAAGTAGTGCCAGTTAAGCTGCGAAGCAGGCAGAAGAATTTTAAAGTTAATCGATATTGTGTGTCCAACGCCAAAATCTGCATCACAGGGACTATATACCATGGAACCGATCGTCGTTTTTATC
This sequence comes from Candidatus Zhuqueibacterota bacterium, assembly GCA_016931935.1. GTDB lineage: Bacteria > Zhuqueibacterota > Zhuqueibacteria > Thermofontimicrobiales > Thiofontviventaceae > Thiofontivivens. The sequence continues at coordinate 6,205 of JAFGDW010000025.1, forward strand.
ACAGCAGGCAGCAAGGACGAGGCTGAAAAAATCAGCGATCATCTGGTCAATGAAAAAATTGTCGCGTGCTGCAATGTGGTCTCACCGGTTCAGTCAACATTTTTCTGGCAAGGCAATGTGTGTCGCGAAAATGAAGTTCTGATTCTCGCTAAAACCACACGCGCGCGATTTCAGGAATTAATTACGACTGTTAAATTGCTGCACAGTTACGAGACACCGGAAATAATCGCTCTCCCCATCATTGACGGTTCACACGATTACCTGAAATGGATTGCTGATGAAACCGCGGCATGATATCGACGTGATTATTCTGGGAACCGGCACCTGCGTTCCATCTCCGAAGCGGCAACCCGCCGGGATTTTTGTCCGGATTGGTGATACATCGCTGTTACTGGATAGCGGCTCCGGGACACTGTCGCGAATGACAAAGATCGGCATCGATTACCGGAAGCTGTCCGGATTATGTTATTCGCACACGCATCCCGATCATGTTGCGGATTTGGTCCCGATTCTGCAAGCGATGAAAGTATCACCGGCGCCCGAAGACCAACCGCCTTTGTTATTGGCCGGCCCACCCGGATTCCGTGTTTTTTTGCAGCATCTCAGCGATGCATATGGTACCTGGATCACTGAACATGATCGTGGCCTGGATATTCGGGAATTGAATGCGGATAGGGTGACACTATCAGACTGTATAATTCGTACAGTGCCAATGAATCACTCGCGCGCTTCAATCGGTTTTCGGGTGGAAAGTCTCAATGGAACAACAGTTGTCTATTCTGGTGATACGGACTATTGTGATTCGCTAACCGAATTGGCAGCTAATGCAAGTATGTTGATTATCGAATGTTCAACGCCGGATGAGCGGAAACAAGATGGCCATTTAACGCCATCTTTGGCTGCTGATATTGCGGTAAAAGCGAAGGTAAATGAGCTTGTACTTACCCATTTTTATGCCGAATGTGATGATATAGATATCATTTCTCCTTGCCAGGCTATCTTCCCGGGAAAAATTCGTCGTGCGTACGATTTAATGCGTTTAAGCGTGTCACCGGAAGGAACATCCGACCTATGAGATACGTCAAATACAATAATCCAATGAATCGAATGTAACGCCATGCGCACGAATAACATCCGTAAAATAACGATCGCGGTATCTATCATTTTGCATTTACTTTTTCTGGTCTCGTACAAAAGCTTGCGCGATCTCATCATTTTTTCACCCGACCTGTCGCTTGCGAAACAGGAAGACGAAAAGCGTATTGTATTTGAATTTGACAAACCCAAAGAAGTCATTGAAACCCCGGATGATGCCATTCAACAAGTTCCAAATGAACCCACAAATTTGCTATCTGATAAAAACTCAATCGCACGTGACCGCTATACAGCGAATGATAAACCGGAAGGCGCACCTTATCAGCATGGTGATCTTGATGTGAATAATATTTATGAGCAACGTGACCTTGCGACCACTCAGGAATCTTCGCCGATGCAACAGCAGAATCCGAATCAACGGCAACAACAAGAACAGCAGCAAAAAAAGCAATCGACAACCGAAAAGTCGCGTTATGCATTAAATGATGGCCCCCCGCCGGAGTTTAGCCGTCAGGTTTTGCTGGGAAAAGAAGCACAGCGCCAGGAACAAAATATGGCGTTGCACAACAATGAAGATTTTGATGCACGCGAAGTGGGGGGACTGTCGTTCAATACATACGCCTGGGAATGGGGACCGTACATGCTTCAGATGAAACGAAAAATCCAGCAGAATATATTTCCGCCGCCTGCATTTACGCACATGGGAATGATTGGTGGGGAAGTATTTGTGCGATTTAAGGTCATGCCCAACGGTGAAGTCAAGGATCTTAAGGTTTTAAAATATACAGGACACGAATCTTTAATTGAAACAAGCGTCAAAGCGATAGAAAATTCTGCGCTGTTTAATCCTCTACCGGCAGATTTTCCGGAAAATTTTCTCGAGGTCACCGCCTCGTTTGGGTACCATATTCAACGATAATTTTAATTAAGTACTCACTGCTATTGAGTTAAGCGATTTGTGCTATTATAACGTTCGTTCATACTTTCCCGACATGTCGGGACTCAGTATGAAGCGGTTGCATACTTCACCCTGAGCCCTTCGTCAAGCTCAGGATATACTCCGTAGAAGGGTGAGGTTTTCCACAAATTTCTTTATTTGACCTTAACTTAATGGCATTGATTTGAGACTATCCGACAGGGTATGTTGAAGCGAACTGTAACCATTCATGAATTGCTGATAACCGGAAACTGAGAAAACCATGGAACAAATTTGGCTCACACTGCAACGCGGCGGAATCATTATGATTCCGTTACTTTTAAGCTCGATTATTGCATTAGGCATTATTATTGAAAAAGTCATCACACTGCGACGCCGTAAAATTTTGGTACCGGAAATAATTGCGGTGATTGATAACATCAAAGCGCCGGAAGATGTTTCGTTGGCGTTATCAATCTGCGATAAGCACAAGGGAGTGTTTTCCAATGTCATTGAAATCGGCCTGAAAAATACGCAATTGCCAAAGGATGATATAAAAGAAATGTATGAGGAACAGGGACGACAGGAAGTCCGCGTGTTGGAACGGGGCTTGAGCATTCTGGAAACGGTGGCGGCAATTGCGCCACTGTTGGGATTGCTCGGGACGGTTTTGGGCATGATTCGCGTATTCGATGTTATATCAACACAGGGATTGGGGCAAACCGAGTCGCTTTCTGGTGGAATTTCCGAAGCATTAATTACGACGGTTGTCGGTTTGTCGATCGGTATTCCCACGCTTGTGTTTTATAATTATTACACATCCAAGGCAGAAAACCTGATTTTAGATATTGAAAAATATTCAAACGATTTATTGCACAAAATCCAGAAATTTAGAAAGACTACTGAATAGAGACAGTACATGGATTGATAGAAAAATATTTCAATTATTGATCGTATAGTGTGGCAATCAATATATCAAGTAACTCTATTGGACTGATTTATATGAAACTATGGAACAAACGCACCCATAAAGTCATCATAAATATTACATCACTTATTGATGTGCTGTTTTTGTTACTCATTTTTTTTATGGTGTCATCGACATTTATTGAGCAGCCGGCGATGAAACTCGAATTGCCGGAAAGCAAAAGTGCTGCAAATGAGCGCATAAAGGATGTGGTGCTGGAAGTCCGGACATCCGACGAACTTTATATCAATGGAGAAAAAGTGAATCAGGATGTATTGGAAAAACGCCTTACCGAAATATTGCCAACCTTAGAGGAGCCTACACTTATCTTAAAAGCGGACAAAACTGTCCCCTACGGAATTGTCGTCGGGATCATGGATGTAGCGAAAATCACAGGGTACGAGAAGATTGTTATTGCAACACAAGCTCCTAAAAATTAGTGCTATAAATGAGCGATTGTGTGGGGATCCGGTTATTTACGAAAGACAGGATTATAGCTCCGTCCCGACAGGTCGCGAACGAAATATTTTTTCGTCGCAGAGCGGCGGAACGATTTAATTTATCTTTAAAAGACTTTTAGTTGAGACTGCTCTTTCACTTATTTATATAAATTTAATCACCTTCAAAAAGCTAAACATTCGACCTGGAACGTATTTTGTTGCTTTGTCGTTACTGCAGAATCCTCATTCGTTTTTTTGATATATTTAATTAAATGGTTATGTAGATAACTCAGATATTTATGTTCAGAACCGAGGCCTGAGCCTGCCTTCGACACCGTTCGTGTTCCGATGCATCGGAACGGTACGCCGGTGCGAGACGGCAGGCTCAGGCAACGGTTTAGCTGAAATAT
>JAFGDW010000381.1 GCA_016931935.1 Candidatus Zhuqueibacterota bacterium
CTCCGCTCAGGGTGAAGTCTGCGACCGCTTCATACTGAGCGAAGTCGAAGTATGAACGAACGTTATAATAGCATAAATCCTTAACTTTTTAGCATTGATTGTTAATTAATTTACACAACAGCCATAAATATAACGTAAAGGTTTCCAACATGAAATTATTTCGATTTTTTTCGACTGGCATTAATCTTCCACTGCTTACTGATAAACAGGAAATTGATAAACGTTACAAAAAGTACCGTCTCAATGTAATGCTCGCTGTGACGTTAGGATATGGTTTGGCCTACCCGCTTCGTCTGGCGCTTTCTGCAATGAAAAAGCCGTTAATTGATGCAAACATTTTTTCAGCGACAGAATTAGGCGCGATCGGATCTGCGTTGTTATATGCCTATGCCTTTGGTAAATTAACAAACGGCTTTTTAGCCGACCATGCCAATGTGAAACGTTTCTTTGCCTTCGGCGTGGTTCTTTCTTCACTGATAAATCTATTGATCTGGCAAAGCACGATACTTTGGGTTTGGATTGTCCTGTGGGGAATGAATGGCTGGTTTCAAGGATTTGGAGCGCCTACCGGGGCAGTGACACTTGCCAATTGGTTTAGTACCCGTGAACGAGGCCGATTGTATGGTATTTGGAGCACTTCGCATGCATTGGGTGAATTGCTCACATTTCTTGTTTCCACAACACTTGTGGCGTTCTTCGGCTGGAAGGCAGGATTTTGGGGGCCTGGTGTGTTTTGTCTGTTTGTGGCAGTAGGAATTTATTTATTACTGCAGGATCGTCCCCAAACCATGGGACTCCCACCGGTCGCGGATTGGAAGCACGATCATGTGCAACAAAATAATACATCTGAAAAATACATAAAAACCGGCGCTGCGCAACTTAGTATTCTTAAGCTGCCCTCAATTTGGATATTAGGTCTTGCGAGCGCGACAATGTACGTCACCCGCTATGCGATTAACAGTTGGGGTATTTTTTATTTACAGGAAGCAAAGGGGTATTCACTGGTAGAGGCTGGCGGGATCATTGGATCAAATACAGTGGCTGGTCTCGTTGGATGTGTGGCCTATGGCTTCATTTCTGATAATCTATTTAAAGCCAGGCGCCCCCCGGTGACGTTGATTTTTGGGATCATTGAAATTATTTCTCTGTTTGTGATATTTGTATCACCACTCACGAATCCGACAGTGTTGACACTGGCCTTTGTGGTATACGGTTTCACGCTAAGTGGATTACTCGCAGCGCTTGGCGGCTTGTTTGCGATTGATATTGCTCCCAAAAAGGCGGCTGGCGCGGTTATGGGCTTCATTGGCGTTTTTAGCTATATTGGCGCAGGCGTGCAAGATCAAATAAGTGGATATTTAATTGAACACGGAACTACAATTGTTGGTGGTGTCCGCCACTATAACTTTGATACTGTAATTCTCTTTTGGATTGGCGCTTCAATCGTTTCCTTGGTTTTAGCAGTTACGCTATGGAACGTAAAAGTGAGCGATTAAAATTATGTAAAATCCATTGAAGCCACTTACAAATCGTCTTGATCATTAATCGCTGTCTACATTTTTCATTTTGTTCGATGGTGTAATATATTAACGCAGAGTGGTTTTCGGATTTGATATTTTGCTCCCTTCGTTCTGAAGGAACTCAGGGAAGTTTTTAGAATAGAAAATTCGAAAACCACATTCACTATACTATTAATTTCTGCTTAAACCTGTTTTCAAACGTCCACCCATTCAATACAATCGGATTGTTTTAATGATGGGAAAACAGCCTGATTATGTACTCCATTTATTACCAGCTCCAATTTTACATATCGTTTGATCACATTAAATAAATTCCATCATAACATTGTTTCACCACGACAAATTTATCTCCGTAACTTCATCATTAATCATTTCCGGAACAGCCGGCAACGGTTCGCCATTGATGATAACGTGGTTTGTATTAAAATTATCCGCGTACTTCAAAAAGAGCGGCGTTTTTGCTGAACCAATGGTAATGTCGTTTAAAAAAATATCCTGTAAATGAGCTTGAGCATGGCCGGCTGCAAAAATGCCATACTGATCAGCAATTTGACAGGCTATTGATTCGAGATGAAAACGGCTAAATAAAGGAGGATATTGATTTCCACGGTGGCCTTTATAATTTGTTTCAAATCGAATTAGTGCGCTGAGCGCCCGATTTACGTTGATATTTCGCACCCACACATTTTCAATTACACCACCGCGATCCAGATTCGATTTAAAATAAACCGCATTGCCAGCTTCATCCAGGCGGCAGTCTTCCATATAAATATTTCGAACACCACCGGACATTTCACTACCAATACATAAACCATTCGCCTTCGATTTCATGTCGCAATTCCGAATAACAATATTTTCAGCGCCCTGGCCAATTCGCCAACCATCCTGGTCACGACCGGATTTTATCGCGATGGCATCGTCGCCCGTATTAAATACGCAATTCTCAATTAACACATTTACAGATGCATCAGGATCACAACCATCATTATTAGGATTCCAGCTTTCAACATGGATATTACGTACTGTCACGTTTATACAAAAAGTGGGATGAATAACCCAGAATGGCGAGTCAATAATCGTTACTCCATCAATCAATACATTTTTACACCCGAAAGGTTGGATCATGCTGGGACGCAACCAGTAGCCTGTTCCAAAAACACGTTCGTGCACCGGAATTCCATCGTTTCCCATCTGTCGGAGTTTAATCTGAGCCGGTGTTTGCTGAGGTTTCCAATGTGCGAAATTGATTTTTGCATTACCATCAATAACACCCTTTCCCGTAATCGCAATATTAGTTGCTTGATAGGCATAAATCATTGGTGAGTAATTATACAATTCAGTCCCTTCCCAGCGAGTTAGCACGATGGGAAGAAAATGCTCGGGAACACCACTAAACTTAATTATAGCTCCTGCTGCAATATGCAAATGGACGTTGCTCTTCAAATGAATTGGCCCATTGACAAGAAAAATTCCTTTCGGCACAATAATCTTGCCCCCACCTTCGCTGTTGCATTTTCGAATGGCATTCACAAACGCTTTATGGCAATTAGTGGTCGAATCACCAACAGCTCCAAATTCTGTAATATCATAATTCCGATTACGAAATTCAGGCAGAAGAATTTGTTTTTCGATTTCGTGCGCTTGTCTCCAGCCTTCATGCGTCGGTTTTATACATGATAGATTTGATAGTATGATAATAGAAAGGCTGATGGTTGTAATTTTTAGCAATGTTTTGGAAGTGTTGTAAACAGGCTGAAATGTTGTACTCATATATTTTCCAATCAAAGTGAATATATAATTTAGCGTGAGTTCGATTTAGACTTTCTGTAAATAATAATTGACTAGCTTCGTCGCTTGTTATGCCCGAATGCCTGGTCCCGTATTATCCTTGCTTTTTAAGGAAGACAGACTGCCAAAGTCCAGTCACTCCATAATTCACTAAGGTAACTTGACTGGGAGCTTTATGAAATAGAATAATCCGGGTTAGGCTATCATGAAATTATTTTTCGATATTCATCACCACGTGATAGCCTTTGATGGTCTTGGATGATCTGAGTTAAATACATACATTTCTTCTTTTTTCTCAATAATAATATTACTTTCATCAATCTGGTCATCTGCATTCATAATATTTCTGATGTTTAATCCAAAATGTTTTGCAAAAAATTTATATGCCACAATTCTTTTTGAGTTTCCATAATCATGCCCTTCATTTGTGAGATGTACATTTTCAATTAGATTTTGCGCTCCGTAATGACGGTACACGTTATGGATGTAGGGATATTCAACTGTTGGTGTATTCTTCGTCCAATCCGTACCATCAGATATTATCAACTGAGGACGTGGCGCTGCCAATGCAGCAATATCTGCATTATTGGTAAGATGGCTCTCACTTTGGTATATAGGCATGCCGCTTTCACAAATACAACCACCAAAGAAATGTGCCGACACCATAACAACCGGAACTGAAACAGCAACGCGATAGTCAAGCGCCGTCAATAGAAAGGTTTGGGTTCCCCCACCTGAAGCGCCTGTAACGCCAATGCGCTTTGGATCCACGTTCTTTAATGAAATGAGAAAATCAACAGCTCGGATACTATTCCAGGTCTGCAATTTGACAGCTTTAGTAAAGGTCTTATGAGTATCCGGGAAACGATAATTTTCAAATTGTGTCGATTCTCCCCAACCGACCATATCATATGAAAACACAATCGCCCCCATCCGGGCTAAAGTTACGCATCGAATTTGATGTTCCGGACGAAATCTGCCGCCGCCATTTGGTTCTTCAAAGTGTCCATGTGGACATAATATTCCTGCAACAATCCCCTTTACATTTCGTGGGCGATATAAATTGCCCGTTACGTAAAAGCCCGGCAGACTTTCGAAAGCAACATTTTCTATTGTATATCCATCATATTCTCTTCTACTATGAATAATTGCATTTAACGGACCTTTATCAGGTGGATTTGTAAGCTCAAGTCCGTTAAGAATTCCAATGCGAGTCCGCCGGGCGCGTTTTTCCCACTCATCTAAATTATGAACTTGTTCACTAAATTCCTGGAGTTCCATCCGTCCCATTTCTTCACTGTGATAACTGCCCCGACGAAGCAGTGATTTTTCATAGCGCTGCTTTAAAATGACAACCTGTCTATCCCTCATTCGAATACCATAAAGAAGGCCATAATCTTTTCGATCCCAGGCAATTCCCGATCCTGAAATATTGTTAGGGACAATATCAACTAATTCAAGGACAGAACCCATCTGGGGTAATTTAAGCACGTAAAGTTCAGGGCGATCATGCCATCTGCAATGAAGTAATCCATCGGGTCCCCAGGAGCATCCTGAGTCACTCATTGGTGTAATTTGTTGAATAATTTCATCTGGAAAAGTCCAAGTTTCGAGTGACCGCCATTCGTTATCAAATTTCAATACGACTGGGCCTTCTGCTTCTTTTTTCGACTCGTCCTTCAATTTTTCGACATGTGCAAAACCAATCCACCAATAACCACCATATCGGTCTACCCACGTGCAAGAGCCTTGATTAATATCGAGGCTGTGAGTCCCTACATATTTCATTGTCTCTGCATCCCAAATTTCGACTGAATTTGTCATGGGAATATCAGAGTAATTTGAACAAGCGCAGTAGAGTTTACCTTCAACGACGACTCCGCTGTTCAAATGAATAACCGGTTCATTCTCATTCGATGTCCATGTTTTAACGCGCTCACCAGTTTTTTTATCATATTTGCCAATTTCTTTTGTACCAATCACATATATAAAATTCTCATCAACAGCAATCCCCTGCTTGGCTTCAGGGATATTAAGTACTTTCAATTCCTCATAGAATCGATTCCTGCTCCAAACAATTGAAATAAACAAGGGCAACATCAAAAAACTCAATAGGCAAACGACTAATTGGTGTTCAATCATCACCATAATCCATTTAAAATTATGTTAAGGTTTATTTATTACTTTATTCCGGGGAGTAAGATAATCTCATTTTACTCACGAATTAATAATTTACAGTCTTGCTGTACTTAGTCTATTTTAAATTTGTCGGCATGGTATTTTAGAATATAGCCGTTAAGTATCTCAATTTAGTTTACCATGCATATGTCGTGTATTAGTTCACCTGTTCGTTCGGCTATTTGTTCGTAACAGACCGATTTTCTATACTTTGTTATCACGACAAAATGATATTTTGAGCCATGAAGAGATATGAGGTTCTTCTGTAATTTTTTATCGAAATAATATACTAAAGTATTCGCTTAAAGGCGAGTTTTTTCTCTCATTCCAAGAGTGTGTTAATAAACAATAATCCAAATCAAATCAGAATCAAATGAGTATGCATTATATTCGATGATATTCATTCTCCGTCTTCATTCCATTTAAGATAATAACACCAGAATTTTCTAATCTAATCAGCACCTTAGCATTTCTCCCCCTGAAAGTGCAGAAGATGCTAGCATAAAATCATTATTACAATTTAAGATTATAATTTTTTTTTTGCATGCACAATCCGTGCATCCTCAATAGTGAAATCCAGCTAAATCCTGTCAAAGTGAATCAAAATAAAAAGCGGGGAATTGAAGATAAAAAGAAGGCTAATCTCAATATATACAAATAAAAATACCCCTCAAGCTATCCTGCCCAAGGGGTTTCAAATGGCGCCTCCCAGAATTGAACTGGGGACACA
>JAFGDW010000026.1 GCA_016931935.1 Candidatus Zhuqueibacterota bacterium
ATAGATGCTAAAATCGCCCTTTTTAAATGTCGACCATAATTCTGCGCTATTTGGAAAACCGCCAACGTAACCAACGCCCCATTCGGAGTTGTTTTTTGCGTTGGCGTCCTGACACTCTTTGAGTTCGGCAAGCATATAGTCCATACGCCGCTTGCATTCCACATTGCCGGTTGCCGCATAATTCATCGCCATAGCCGACAGGTAGTGGCCGCCCACATGGCCGTCGAGTCCGGCCCAATTGGGATAACATTCCGCCTTTGCGGGCAGTCCGGCTTCTTTGCGATAAGGCGCCAACAGACGATCGACATCATATTGCAGAAGAACCTCGATGTTCAGATCGCGGGCCTGTTTGAACGGCCCGTCCAGCAACGTTACATCTGCCAATGGGAATTCGTTCGGATACAGCTTGTTTTGTGCCTGAGCAATAGTGCTTAACAGAAGCAGGGCAGAAACGATATAAAATATTTTCCTGAACACCTGAATGCTCCTTAATTTGTAATGACATCCACTTCAGCGTAGCCAATATTATTGTTGCCCTCGGTATTAGCCAAAGCCCGAAATTTGATATAACGGGCATTTGAAGGCGCGAACGTGACACTTTGCCACAATGGATTGTTTTTAATGTTGGCGAATTCACCTTGACTGACCAGGGTCCATCTTTTGTTGTCAGCAGAAACATAAAATTCATAGTTCGCAATGATGCTGGGCCTCCACAAGTTCGCCTCCGGCAGGTATCTGAATTCAGCAATATGTTGTTCATACCCCAAATCGATGACCAGATCAATGGGTAGATTTTTGTCCTCACCATGATGCCATGCTGTAACCGGATCTCCGTCCAGGATAGCGTAGACCTTTTCATCGTCAATTCCGACAATCTTCCAATCCGTTCGAGGCACGTCGAATTCTTCGTGCGTTACCGGACTGCTTTTTCCCGAGGAAGCCTCGTAGGCAATAGCACTAACATTTAGCTTGCCTTCTGTTGGGAAAGGAGCGATGTATTTCTTCGCATCAATTGTCGGAGTAGATCCATCCAGAGTGTAATAGATATCCGATTCTGCATCGGCTGGAATGATGATAATTTCACCTATTTGATTTCTGATAACGGCAGGGGGAGTCAGGATTTGCGGCGCATCATAAATCCCGATATTGGCAATGACCGGGCAACTTTTCGAATCCGTTATGCTGAAACGAAGCTGGGTTGCCGTAACCGTGGGGAAACGCAAGATACGTTTATAGCCAATGGTGGTTGCCCTGGCCAGCTCAAGCCAGTTGCCATCGACGAGAGCTTCAACCGTGAATGCTTTGACGCGCTGCCCCAAACGGATATATTCCTGTGCCAGAAAACGGTTAAAGGTGGTTGGCTTGCCAAAATTTATGGTCAACGAAGCTGTTGTGATATTGTCATCGGTTGCCCAATAAGTATTGTTATTGCTGTCAATTGCTTTGGATGCACCAAATTTCCTTGCATTGCCGCGAACATTCGAAGCTTCGGCCTTTGCATTTTCAACAAGGTTTGTTGCAAATGCTTCTTTTACGGCATGCGCAAAATCCAGCGATGCTTTTTCGTCATTGGGATGAATGAGACCATTCGGCATGATCGGAAAGTTGAGCAGCAAAGTGCCATTGCGCCCAATGGAGTTATAGTAGGTGTCCATAAGCTGCGGCACCGTTTTCACCCTGCTGTCTTCTCCTGGATGATAAAACCACTCCGGACGAATAGAAGTATTGACTTCGCCCGGCACCCAGGAATCGCCGTTTTCCACGCCGTAGTGCAGCATATTAAAAGGTACGTCGCCGCTTGCATTGAGCAAGCTCCAATTGGTTTCACCGACCCAGCCGCCTTCGGTGCCCACCCAGCGCAGATCAGCCCGGTCTCCGCCATCGTTCCAGATAACAATATTTGGCTGCAGCTCGCGGACGAGTTTGTAGGTATTTTTCCAGTCATAATAAGTTGTGCGATCTATTTTACGGTTTTCGTTGGCGCCGCCGTAATATCCGGTACCGCCATTGGCGCCGTCATACCACACCTCAAAAATTTCACCATAGTTGGTGAGGAGTTCCCTAAGCTGATTGCGGAAATAGGTGATGTACTCGGATTTGCCATAATCCGGATGATTTCTGTCCCAGGGTGACAGGTAAATTCCCAATTTCAGGCCGTATTCCTTGCATGCTTCGGCCAGTTCGCGAACCACATCACCTTTGCCGTCTTTCCACGGAGCATTTTTCACGGAATATTCAGTGTATTCTGAAGGCCATAGGCAAAAACCGCAATGGTGCTTGGCCGTTATAATGATACCTTTCATCCCCGCTTCTTTGCAAATGCGTGCCCACTGACCGCAATCCAGGTCTTTTGGATTAAACAGATTGACATCCTCATCTCCATATCCCCACGATTGATCCGTGTAGGTATTTAATGAGAAATGAATGAACGCATAATATTCCATTTCCTGCCATCGTATCTGATTTTCCGATGGGATAGGGCCATATGGCGCAGGGGAATCTATTTGATTGCAGTTCAAGGAGATAGTGAATATTAAAAGAACCATACCATTTGAAAAATAACGAATCATGTTGTTGCTCGCTTGTTTGATTTATACATTTATTAATTAATTTAAAATATCGTAATCCTGCTCATCTTTAAATCTTTTTCATTTGAGCTGTTTCCATAGAAAACCTCATACTCCCCGGCAGTTACAATCATTTTTCCACATGTATGGTCAAAAAATTCAAACGAATTATATGGCAAGGTAATCACAACCTCACTGGTTCTTCCAGCAGCAATATTAATCCTCTGAAAACCCTTGAGTGTTCTTAAAGGCCCGTTTATATCGTCGACCTTGCGCACATACACCTGAACGATTTCTGTTCCGTCGCGTTTGCCGGTATTAGAAACCGGAATAGAAAGTTTTACACTTTCATTTTTTTTGATAACAGATTTGTCGATTGTTGCATTGCCAATCGAGAATGTTGTATAACTTAATCCAAAACCAAACGGGAACAGCGGATCTGACATGTAGCGATAGGTGCGCTCTATCATGGAATAATCTTCAAAATCCGGCAATTGTTGCAGGTTTTTATAAAAAGTAATTGGTAATTTACCGGAGGGATTGTAATCGCCGAACAAAACATCAGCAACGGCCTGACCGCCTGATTCACCGCCATACCAGGCCTGTAGAATGGCATCACAGCTTTGCGTTTCCGGAACCAGAGCGATGGCTGATCCGGAACAGTTGACATAAACAACTTTTTTCCCTGCCTCTTTTAACGCCTTTAAACAATTACGCTGAACCGCTGGAAGCTCGATGTCGGTGCGGTCGCCGCCCTTGAATCCCGGATAGGACACCGGCATTTCCTCGCCTTCAAGGTTTGTTGACAAACCGCCGACGAAAACAACCACATCAACGCCAGCCAGCTTGTTCACAAGTCCTGTAAAATCAATTTCGACTTCTTTGCCAAAATTAAATTCAAGGTTTGCCTGCCAATTATTCAATTGGGCATAGAGAATCTCAACTTTATATTTTTTACTGGCTTCGACCTTTATTGGATGTCGTGATGGAAGTGTTCGCCAATTATCATATTTTATAATAGATTCCCCATTAACCAGCAATTCAAAGCGTCCCGTTGCTCCGCACTTGAATACAATTTCTTCACTTTGAGAGGCTACAAACTCGGTTTCATATTTAGCCGAAAAGCCTTCAAGGCGAACACCGGGTGCAAATTCATGCTGACCTGCTGTGGTTAATTTGATCGGAGCGACAATCTGCTGGATTGTTTCTGCATCACCCTGACGATCCGCATTGTTCCAGTAGGTGGCTTTGAATCCTTTCTTACCATCCATCAAACATTTCGAGAAATAACTTTGCGTGACTTTATCCTCAACCAAATCGCACGCCTTGTCGTAAACGATCTTGTCCGCTGACAGCTTTGATGTGATGCCCTCGAGAATAGTGATAGTCCGGATCGGTTTACCGTTATAATTGCCCCATAACATCGGTTCATCATCAGCATTTGGTCCAATGACAGCGATCTTGTTAATTGATTTATTCAATGGCAGAATGTCATTCCTGTTTTGAAGCAGTGTCATAGATTCGCGGGCCATGTCCAAAGCCAGTTGTCGATGTTCTTCATTGTTGACCACCGAAATCGGAATTTTTGTCCAGGGCACGAGCGCATCGTCATCCATTTCACCTAAATCAAATCGTCCCTCTAGGGCACGCATCACGTGCTGGTCAATTTCTTCTTCGGTGATTAAGCCTCTTTTAACAGCCTCCGGCAACCTTTTATAATTATGACCGATCCACTGACACTCCACATCGGTTCCGGCCAAAACACCTTTAGCAGCCGCATGAACTGCATCGGATGACACTTTATGGCTGGTATAAAAATCGCCTATTGCCCCGCAATCTGAGACAACAAGATGTTTAAAGCCCCATTCATCCCGGAGAATTTTTTGCAGCAACCTTGTATTCCCGCAACAAGGATCATCGTCCAGACGCTGATAGGCGCACATCACCTGGCGAACATCGGCCTGCTGAACCAACGCTTTGAACGCAGGCAGATAGGTTTCCCACAAATCCCGCGGATCAACATCATTGAGATTGATTTCATGACGGCTCCATTCCGGTCCTGAATGTACCGCATAATGTTTGGCACAGGCCAATAGTTTCCTGTATTTTGCATCAGCAGGACCCTGAAGGCCCCTCACAACCGAAACTCCCATTCGCGACATCAGGTAGGGATCTTCGCCATATGTTTCCTGGCCTCGCCCCCAGCGTGGATCACGAAAAATGTTGACATTAGGCGTCCAGACCGAAAGGCTCAGAAAACGCCTGTTCCCTTGGCCGGAACGGATTGCTTCATGGTACTTGGCTCGAGTTTCATCCGAAGTGGCATTAAAAATTTTATAAACAAGTTCATCATCAAACGAAGCGGCCATGCCAATCGGTTCGGGGAAAACGGTGACATTATCATTATTGGCAAGGCCATGCAAGGCCTCGCTCCACCAGTTGAAATTTTTAATCCCGAGACGAGGAATCGCATCGGAGACATCGCACATGAGCGCTGCTTTCTCTTCAACCGTCAGCCGGAAAATTAAATCTTTGGCCCGTTCTTCGAAACTCAGA
>JAFGDW010000027.1 GCA_016931935.1 Candidatus Zhuqueibacterota bacterium
ACAACCAACGGAGTCAACACCAAAAACAGCGCAGTGATACGCACTAGCAGTGTGCCGTCGTAACGGCTATTTTTTGCCGGCTGACTAAATGATGGAACTCACGCCGCAAAAAACGCGGCGAAGCTCATCATCGCATTAGCCCCTTATATAAGATAATATTACTACTTAATATAATCACATATAATTTCAGATCAGACACAGCTTAATTTAACTGTGTCTGATCATTTCTATTATTAATTTATGATTTTTTAAAAAACGAAAACCAGACCGCACGAACCAAAAAGAAAAACAGAATGATGGCGCTCGCTGCAAAAACTAAATCGGGCGCAATTCTCATCCAGGAAAATGTTTGAATTGCTTTACTGGTGGCGATTTCTGGACTGCGAGCATACCACAATCCATGTTTTACCGCATAATAAAATTGATAAAATCCAGATGGAATTAAGCTGAATACTAACATCGCCATTAATCCACCATTCAATCCCCAAAAACTCCACTTTAATAAATTATCTGACCAGGATGCTTTGGAGACAATATGCCGAATTGAAAATAACATCAAAGCAATTGCCAGCAATCCATAGACCCCGAACATCGCTGCGTGCCCGTGAATCGGTGTTGTGTTAATTCCCTGAATATAATATAGTACAATAGGTGGGTTAATCATAAAACCAAATACTCCAGCGCCCAGCATATTCCAGAACGCCACCGAAACAAAGAAATAGATTGGCCATTTGTACGGGTAACTTTCTCCGCCCATTCTAACGACGCGCAGATTATGTACTGCTTCAAAAGCCAATAATGTGAGCGGTACAACCTCTAACGCCGAAAACACAGCGCCTAACGCAATAATCGGTGACGGTGAACCCGAAAAGTAAAGATGGTGAAATGTGCCGACGACACCGCTTCCCAGGTAAAGAAAAATTCCGAAATATATCGTTTTCAACGCAAAATCTCGACTGATAACGCCTATGTGGCTTAATATAAACGCCATAAAAACCGTGGCAAATACTTCAAAGAAACCTTCAACCCACAGATGAACAACCCACCAGCGCCAGTATTCTGCTTCTGATAAATGACTTTCCTGTCCATACATCAATCCTGCCATGTAAAAAAGCGGAATGGCAATTGCGCTGAACAGGAGCAAATGGGTTATCCCACCGTAATCTTTTTCTTCTGATAATGCAGGCCGAATCGCACGAACTACCAAAAACAGCCAAATGAGCATTCCCGCAATCAGCAGCAATTGCCAGACTCGCCCCAATTCAATATATTCATAGCCCTGATGGCCCAGTAAAAAATTATTTGCACTCATTTTCCCTGTTACGGACAGCCAGGTTCCAACCAGTGTGCCAACCAGCACGACTGCAACAGCGCCTAATAAAACGGTTACCAGTGTTCCCTGTCTTTTCGGTTCTTTGCCGACAAACGGAGCGATGAAAAGCCCTGCCGCCAAAAAACAGGTTGCAATCCAGAAAATAGCGAGCTGTAAATGCCAGGTTCGCGCTAACGCATAGGGTAAAATATTCGCAAGCGGAATTCCGAAAAAGTAAGTGCCTTCAACGGTGTAATGTCCCGTGATTGCCCCAAGCGCAATTTGTAAAATAAATAGAATAATTGCGATGATAAAGTATGGCAGTATTGCTTTCTGGCTCCCTGTGGGTTTTGGCTCAGCCAGTTCGGTTAGCAGTTTTGCTTTATAGTCGTCTTCCCGCATGTATTTTAAATAAATGAATAACACAACCGCAATGACTAAAATCAACAGCATCACACTGACGATTGACCAGATTAATGCATCGGGCAATGGTTCATTGCCAACCAATGGGTCGTATGGCCAGTTGCTGGTGTAGGTGTAATTCTTATCCAAACGGTCAGTGCCTGCCGCCCAGGCTAACCATGCAAAAAACGCAGTGACTGTTCGCCCCTGCTCATCTGTTTGCACGATGCCTGGCTGCAATCCCATGCTTTCGTTTCCAGCGTGAAATAAGTTGGTGTAATAAGCCGTCAATGCTTGAAAAGCTTCAGCCTGAAATTCTGTAAAAATTAATTCGCCGCTGGCTTGATTGTACCGATTTTCCTTTATTTCTTCAATGACCTTTGCCTGTAATTGCGCCTGCGTTACGTTGTCGAGCGCTTCAAAATCTTTCTGAGAAAAGGTTGCAGCTTGTTGAGATTGAGCGCCATTATTTCGTGCGGCTATAAAAAGCCCCAACCGATGCAGGTAATCTGCCGACCAATCGGGCGCCAGGTATGAACCATGTCCCCAAATAGTGCCAATGTGTTGACCGCCGCGGCTGAAGTAATAACTTTGTCCCGCCAAAATATCCTTGCCAGTGAAAACAATTTTCCCTGACTCGGTCTTCACGGTGTCGGGTATTGGCGGTTTTTCTTTTTTGATTAAATAACCGCCAAAAATGAGCACCCCAAAAGCCAGAATGAGCACGAATAACAAAATAGCCCTTACTTTTGGATTATACATTATTAACTCCTTTTATTGGGTTAATTGCATGCATACGAGCTCATTTCAGATTTGTATGCGATGATTATTTTACAAATCAATATAATATTTTATATTATCAAATTCATTGACTAAAGTCAAGCAAACTAAATAAATCGAATTCAAAAATTGAATATATTTCATCGATTCACTAAAAATAAGTCGTTGAGCTTTCCGCTGCCAAATCTGATGTAGGGAGCTCAATTGTAAACGTACTTCCAATCCCAGGCTCGCTTTTCACCGAAATTTTGCCACGATGTTCCTGTATTATCTGGTAGCTGATTGCCAGCCCCAGCCCTGTGCCGACGCCAACGCCTTTTGTTGTAAAGCCAGGATCAAATATGCTGTCTAAATCGTCGGGATGAATGCCTTTTCCCGTATCGCTGATTTCTATCCATACAAAATCATCATTCTGCCCTGTGCGGATTTTGATCATTCCTTCGGTTTCGATGGCTTCAATCGCATTTGACAACAGATTCATAATCACCTGATTAATCTGGTTTGCACGGCAATGGATTAGTGAAATATCTCCATAGTCTTTTTCAATCCGTATTCGGTTTTTTAATTCCCGATTGAACAGCATCAGCGTATCGTCAATGCTTTCATTTAAATCCGCTCTGACAATGTCGCCTTCATCAAGTCGGGCAAATTTTTTCATGCTTTTTACAATTTTGGCTATTTGCTGAGTTGACATTTTATTGACAGCTAACAGATTTTCAATGACGTCGAAAATTTTTTCAATATTCGGCTGATGTGTTTTTTTTATCTCAATTTCATCCATTAATTTATGAATCGCACGGGCAAAGGAATCGTAGTTGCTGCTGATGACTCCCAGTGGCGTGTTCATTTCGTGAGCGACGCCAGCCACCAGCTTCCCCAAGGCGGACATCTTTGCCGATTGAACCAGATTCGCCTGCGCTTGCCTCAATTCCTGCGTTCGGGCAGCCACTTTCTTTTCAAGATTCAGATTCAAATCTTCTATTTTTCTGAACTGATAGCGCAAAATAGACAGATAAAAAATAAATGCGGACATCGTCAGCGGAATAAATGAAATAGAAGTCGTGTGGACGCCCCAATATGGCAGATACATTCGCATGATACCCGCTAGAAAATACAGGCTGGAAAATCCAAATAGGTTGTACAACATATTCTCTCGCCATGATTTGTCCTCCGTGGTTTTATATGCGTTAAAAAGCATCAGTATGGCAGAAATCGTTATTGCCGAAAGTCCAATCCCCGCTGGCAGAAAAAGAAATCCATAGTTGAATTCTACTCCCGTAGATTTATACTGGGTAACGCCCGAAATGATGAAATTTGTAAAAAGGGTAAGCGCTTCAATCCCGATTCCGTAAAGAATTATCAAAGCGATAAATATCCGCATCGGAAGTGACGGGTGTTTTTTGTTTTTAAGTTGATGAGTCCCTGTAATCGTCAGCACATAAAAAAAAGCGAATATCGGAACAGGAACCGAAAAAATAAACGGCAATTTCATCCATCGTGTTGCCGAAATCAATTCAGGAGAAAGGTAAAACATGAATGTTGCCGCGGCGGAAAGACTTAACGCAAATGAAAACAGCGCAAAAACAATGTTTATTTTTTCTTTCCGCTGAAAAAAGATGGATATAATGCCCAGCGTCAGC
The DNA here is from genome assembly GCA_016931935.1 of Candidatus Zhuqueibacterota bacterium. Classification (GTDB taxonomy): domain Bacteria; phylum Zhuqueibacterota; class Zhuqueibacteria; order Thermofontimicrobiales; family Thiofontviventaceae; genus Thiofontivivens. Next base: position 4,135 of record JAFGDW010000027.1, read on the forward strand.
AGATAGATTGCCGATATGAGCGCTGGGATAGCGTACGGATTCATGGTTTTCAATCTCCTTTAAAAGGACAGAACGGGAAGGATTCGCCTGAGTATCCTTCCCAAACTCTATATCTCTCTCTTCTCAAAAACTATACTTTATCTTCGTATATATCATATCATTCTTATCATATTGTCCGAAATTGCCTTCGCTTCCCACAAAAATATTGGCGCCCAGAAGCAGTTCAAAGCCATCCGCCAGGTTGTATACTACTTTGGGGCGAATCAGCGCATCGGAATGATTCAGGCCGATGTAGGAAAACAGCTCCAGCCGCAGCGTTTCCCGCAGGAAATCTTTACTGGCAAGGATGGTCATTGTATTTTCAAATTCATCATTTTGGATGTATTCGTCATGATCGAGTATGGTCTGTTGAATGAACTGCGAGCTTAATTTGACATCCCACAGCGTGTAATCTGCGCCAATCAGATAATGGAGATAATTTCTCTCGATCGTCGCGTCAGCTAACGTCGGATTGTCCGAATTGAAATATTTTCCGCTGTAAAATGCCCCTTCGCCGCGCAGCACAAATCCGCCAAGCGTGGCGCTGAAACTGCCGCCAGCTAAACTCAACTGATGATGTTGGGGAGTCAACGTCAATCCACTTAATTGCATTGTTTCTGGATTGATCGTTTTCGTAATGTGCGTCGTCGGTTCATCGTCCCACATGGCGCCGCCCATGATTTCAAAATCAACCGCCGAGGTGAGCGCTGAAAATTTGGCAAATATTTCACTGTTCTCCAGTGATGCATCGATCTGATTTTGCGAATAATCGAAAACGGGAACAACAGGAAAATCCATTTTAGGAAACCATATTGAACTTTGGTCAGGCATCTGGGTTGATGTGAAAGCTGGCGCCCACACCAATTCAAATGTATTATTTCCCAAATAGTAATCCGCCTTTACCGCTGTGACGCCCATCCGAATTTCGTTGAAGTCGCGCAGCAAAAATTCGCTCAAATCCTTGGGTGAAACAATATCGGTGATAAACACGCCATCAGCCTTGCCCCAGATAATTTGCTGCTTGCCGATTCGCACGTCCATCGAACTGAAATATATATCCATATACGCTTCCCGCAAGCCGATTTCCATCTCCTGACTTGGATACTGGTAGATATATGGATTGACTTTAAACGCGACTTTATCTTTGCTGTGCTCCAAATTCAAATTCAGGGTATTTTGAATAATATTAAATTCATTCGTCTTCGACGATAACATGCCCACATAATTTCGGACATACCCTGTCCAGTTCAGCGACTGGGCGATGGCGCTGTTCACGAACAGGAACAGCGCCCAAACAGACCAAACTAATTTCAAATATGATTTTTTCATTACAATCCCCGTTTCATGATTCGTTCAGTGAAAGTATCATTAGAAATTCCGCTGTCGATTTTAAGATTTGTGAGTTCCATTTTGGTCGAATGATTTTTCTGGACATTAAGCATTTCGCTGTGCAGAATCGTCCAGTAACCGCTGATTTTTTCATATTTTTTGACGGTCAACGTTTTTAGCAACTCGCCATCTTCATCGTAAAATTCTTTTTTCAGACCAATCCATTTGTCCTTAAGAATCCACGTGACAGTGCGGGAATACATGTACTCTTCGTCTTTGGGAATGCTTTCCACGACGTAGCAGGCTTCATCATCGACAGTTTCTTCGCGAAGTAATTTGTGCGTGTCATCCGACGGATGGCGGTCGCCCAAATCATCATAGGTGAAATCCGATCCCATGAAATAATCGCTCTTGCTGTCGCTGGAAATACGTTTCGTTTTCTTCAGCGCGGGCAGATAAATCCACTGGTCGTCGTCTTTGTCTTCTTCGTCGTAACTCCAGTTCATGAACGATGTGTTACGCACATCTGCGGGGGATACAAAAAACATGATCTTTTTTTCCGAATCACCAAAATCTTTGATGAACTGCTTGATTTCCCGCACACGCTGATCGCCCTGAGCATTAATCAATGACATCGTCAAATCACCCTGGGAATCAGTTCCTGTCGGACGGCTGTAAACATTTTCAATAATCTGCAAACCTGTGATTTTTTCTTGAGCAAACGTAAGGGCTGATTGTGAACTAATGACCAATCCTAAAACGAGTGGTAATAATTTTGTTTTCATGGTGAATCTCCTTGATTTAAAGTTGAATGGAACACGGATAACACGGATTGCGCTGATTTTCACTGATTTTAATCCGTGCTTATCCGTGAAATCAGCGTTATCCGTGTTCTATCATTTAAAATTACTAAAAAAAAATTGGCAAACGGATGACACGGATTATTCGGATTTTCACTGATTTAAATCCGTGCTTATCCGCGCAATCGGTGAAATCCGCGTTCTATCTCTTTCTGTCATTTGTAAAAATCTTTCTCTTAAATTCTGCTTTCGTTCCAAAATTCAACAAAAGCCCGACTTCAATGTGTGTTGCTTTTAAATAATTGATTAATTGAGCTTCATGTTCTTCGCACAAATTCTTTGCTGCTTTTAATTCAACAATCACTGAATCATCGACCAATAAATCAGCGTAATAATCGCCGACTTCTTCGGTTTCATAAAAGACCTTGATGTTTTTCTGTTGCTGTACATTGCATCCCACTTTTTTTAATTCAATAACCATAGCGTTTTCATAAACCTTTTCCAAAAATCCAAAACCGAGTGAGTTGTTTACTTTGTAAAACGCTTTGATGATTTTTTCAGTTATGTTTTCGTGCAGCATTTTTAATTTCTCCTTTTAATTTTGAATAGCACACGGATGACACGGATTGCGCTGATTTTCACTCATTTAAATCCGTGCTTATCCGTGAAATCAGCGTTATCCGTGTTCTATTCTTTTTTCCCGAATTATTATAAAGAACGAAATCGAACGCGGATGACACGGATAGCACAGATTTCCACTGATTTTAATCCGCGCTCATCCGTGAAATCAGCGTCATCCGTGTCCTATCTTTTTTTGTTCTTGTTAAAGTAAATATTGGACACAAACAGCCACAAATACATAATCGTGACTGTCCCTAAAAAGCTGGTGAACATATTGAGCGATACCAAAGCTCCCAATGCACGATTGGGCGGGAATACAGAAAACAGCAGCACTAAAAATCCCGCGATGACGACGATGGCGTTAAACACAATCGCCCTGCCCGAATGCTGCATAGTAAGCTGACTGGCTGATTTTTTGTCGCCAGTTTCCAAAGCATAAATTTTATATCGTTCCAGAAAATGCACCGCATAATCAATTCCGATGCCGATAGCAATGCTGGAAAGCAGCGCTGTGGTTGTGCTCAGCGGAATATTCAGCAAGCCCATTACGCCAAAACTAATCACGGCGGTAATGATAATCGGAACCGCGCCAATCAAACCAATGGTGAATTTTTTAAACATCAGCGAAAGCAGCCCCACAATAATAATCAGCGACAGGAACAAGCTGGAAATTTGACCTTTCAAAATCAGGTCGGTGAACACCAGCCCTTTGTAACCAGAACCTGCATAATTGAGCTGGACATTGTTTCTTTCAAGTTCAGGAATATGTCGTTCAATGGCGGCAATGGCGCTGTTGATGGTTTTGGAATTATCACTTTTCAATTGAAATGTCAGGTTGGCTTTTTGGTAATTGTAATCCACGACCTTCCACAAATTCTCAGGGTCGCCCGACATCTCGTAAAGCAACAGATACTGCGCGACCAGCTCTCTCGATTCGGGGATGATGTTGTACGCTTCATCGTCGGCGTGCATTACCTTGTTCATCCGTTTCAGATAGTCGGTTAACGCGAACGAATTGCCAACCACCTGTAATGAGCCGTCCACATCCTGCTGCATTTTGTCAATAGCATTGAGAATTTCAGGATTCTTGAACGCATCTTTTTCAGGCGAATCGAGAATCACGTTCAATGTCGACGTGCCGCCGAAATGCTCATTGATGAACTGGTCTGTCAGCACAATGTCACTATCACGCTCGAACTTGTCCAAAAAACTTGAATTAATCCAGACTTTGCCGATTCCCGCAATTGAAAGCGCCACAATAATTAGGGTTGCAATGATAGTTATATATTTATATTTGATCACTTTTTCAGAAAATGTGAAAGCGAAAGAATTTTTGTTTGATGCTTTTTCCGCAGCGCCCTTTTTCCATTTGGGCAAGCCAAACGCCATAATTCCCGCAGGAATTAATATTAGCGAAAACACCATCGCCATCATCACGCCGAATGCAGTGAACAATCCGAAATATTTAATCGGATAGACCTGCGACGTCAACAGCGAAATGAATCCAACCGCGGTTGTCACCGACGTCATGACCACAGGTTTCCACATGCCCTGAATCATATTCGCAACCGCCTGTTTTTGGGTGGCGTCGGGATTTTCATTCAGAAATAAATGAAGGTGGCTGTACAGATGAATGCCGTCCGCAACGCCGATCGCGATGAGCATGACGGGAATCATCGTGGATACCGCATAGATAGGAATACCGAAAGCAGCCATCAGTCCGAATGCCCAGACAGTGCTAAACAGCACAACCAGCATGGTAAAAAATGTGCCTTTAACGCTTTTTAAAAGAAGCAGCAACACCAGAATTATAACTGCAATGACGATGGGCACCATGCGTTTCATATCCGCGGGACCGAGCAGCGCCATAGTTCCTTCCACAATGGGTCGCCCCGCCACATGAATTTTTTCAGGACCTTCAAACGATTTTCCCAAGTCCACAATCTGCTGATAGAATTCCTGTGAAAACACATCGTCTTCAATTTCAGCAATAATAACGGTGACTTTTTCATCAGCGGAGACCAATCGTCCGAAAATCATTTCATTATTCAGTACATTGATACGGAGCTGCTCCAGCGCTTCATCGGTTTTAGGCGTTCGTTTAAAAAACGGTTTGACGTCCATCCCGTCTTCCGTGCCGATGATGTTATCCGCTGTGTACAGGGACGTCACATCGTCTTTATTGATTTGTTCCATGGATTGCAGCGCTTTGGTCAGGTCTTTTACTTTTTCAATAGTGCCCGAATTAAATATGCCATCTGGATTTTCAATGGCAATAATGATCCCGTCTTTAATATTAAACCACTCTTCCGCCTGATTGCTGTACACAAACGCGGAATGATTCTGCGGCATGTATTCATCCAGATCGGTTTCCATACGAGAATTCGATTTCATAATTTTGAAAAATCCCGCTGATGTAATCAAAATGAGTATGAGCATCAGCCAGGGAAATTTTAATAATTTGTTTAATAGTCGTTCCATATTTTTGCATCCTTTTTAATAAAGTTAGTATATGCTATAGTTAATATTTACTAACATTTTTACACAAAAAAATTTATGCAGTTAGTAATAAATTAAGTGAACGCCACAATTCAGCGCCTTCCTGCTGCAAATTAAATGAATACTGTGATAGCCGCCATTTTGTAACTAATAACCGCAAAGCGCCCATGACCATAATCGAAAGATGTTTTGCAGGAATGTCGTTTCTGATTTCATTGGTTTGTTGACCACGCTCAATAATGTTAATAATCATACTCTGGTTAGTTTGCATAATTGCGCGTACCTGTTCTGCTAATCGTTTATCGTTCTGAAAAATTTCTTCGGAAAAAATGACCGCCGCTAAAGCAGGTTTTGCTGTGAATTGCCTGATATGATTCATGATAACAGATTCAAGCTGTTCAATCGTCGTCAATTTTTTAGACGTGACGTCTGTTGATATGCTATGTCCATATTCTTTGAAATTTAATAGAATCGCCAACAGAATCTCCATCTTCCCATCAAAGTGCCGATAAATCGCAGGCTCGGAAATCTTCATACTTTTCGAAATATTTTTGATAGTTAACTGCTGTATTCCCTTTTCAGCAATAATATTTATCGACACATCAATGATCTCTTTTTGTCGGTCAGTGTAGGTTGTCATAATTTACGCTCTCATATTAGTTAGTGTTCACTAACCAATATAGCAAAATAAAAATTACTTGTCAAGTCTTTTTTTTGCCGTGATTTTTTTTTAGTAGATGGCTTCACTACAATTAATACAAGTATCGTTCACTTTTTAATTTTGTCCAAAAAAAATATTGCATTATATTATTCAATAAATGAACAATCGCCGTTATGCCAATGGCTACATCGATTAGGAAAGAATAGTGCCAAAACAGGCAATAAAACAGCGCCTAATTTAAATCCTGAAAACAAACAAAGTAAGTCCAGCTATCGCCGCCGAGACAATAGAAATGATAAGATATTCCATAAACAACTCCGAAAATTAACTTGCTTTTTAAAAATGAATTTTCTAAATTAATATCGGTTTTCGATAACGAAAATCGATTATACCAGATTTGACATTAACATACAAGCAAAATATTAAAAGTAAGGCATCGAGTTGAGTTATGGACAATCAAACTTTCAGAGATTTTTTTCTGGGCTTCATCAAAATACACATTCTTTATCATGCCGCCAAAGAACCGATTTATGGGCAGGAATTTGCCAATGAATTAAATCGCCACGGTTATAAAATATCTTTTGGCACACTCTATCCGATTTTTCATCGGCTGGAGCAAAAAGGTCTCCTGATAGCAGAAAACAAAAATGTAAAGGGCAAAGTTCGCAAATATTATTTTATCACAGAAAAAGGAAATGAAATTTTAACAGAAGCCCGATTAAAGGCAAAGGATTTGGTAGATGAATTGTTTGAAAATTAAAACTGGAATCAATAATAAATTTCCTATTAACTTGAATTAGAAAACGGAGTAGAAGATGCAAAAAATTCTTATTATCATCAACGATGCGCCTTATGGAACAGAAAAAGCATACAATGCTTTACGAATGGCAATGATGCTTCAAAAAGAGCATGCCGACAAATTAGAAATAAAAATATTCCTGCTGGCGGACGCTGTGTTTTGTGGACTGCCGAATCAAACAACGCCGAATGGCTATTATAACATCGAACGAATGTTGAAATCTGTTATCAAACAAGGCGGTGAAGTAAAAAGTTGTGGTGGATGTTCAGAAGCGCGCGGAATTGATAAACTTCAATTTATTGAAGGCGTTCAATTAAGCAATATGAAGGAGTTTGCCCAATGGACTGTAGAATGTGATAAAGTTTTGACATTTTAATATGAAACAAAATCCATTCAATACATTCACTGCCGAATATGAAAACTGGTTTATTGAAAATGAAACTCTTTTTCAATCGGAATTGCTCGCGCTCAAACGGGCGGTTCCGATTAATAAATTGGGCCTTGAAATTGGCGTCGGCAGCGGGATTTTTGCTGAAAAATTACACATAACCTGTGG
>JAFGDW010000028.1 GCA_016931935.1 Candidatus Zhuqueibacterota bacterium
ACTGCTGTCGTCCAGCCCGCTTTTGGGGCTGGGCTACAGCTTCTCTGAGAAACCCTAACGAATTTCAATAAAAAGCTGTAGGCCATCTTGGAGATGGACTACAGCTTAATTCTATCGCTTCACGCGTGCATTGCCCTGCCAGATACTCCAAATCTGATCTTCATCTGCTGGCTCGGAATAATCGGTAAGTAATGTGGTGACAAGTGCACCATTGGCCCAGCCGAATTGCACCCACTTTTCCGGTTCCCAGCTTTTTAGAACAGCATAAAGCATGCCGCCAACAAAACCGTCACCGCCTCCGATACGGTCGAGTACCGTTATTTTGCGAGGTTCCACCACGTGCCAGTCATCGCCGGCTGCCATAATTGCGCCCCATAGATGATTGTTGGCATCGACGACCTGGCGCAGTGTTGTGGCGTACACAACCGGATTTGGAAACGCCTTTTTCACATTGTTGATCATACCTTTAAAGCTTTCAATTTTGTCAGCCAGGTCATTGCCGCCAGCTTCCGGACCCTCGATTCCCAGACATAATTGAAAATCTTCTTCATTACCGACAAGGATATCGGAAATGCTGGCAATTTCAGCAAAAATATCAGCCAATTCTTTTTCCCGATTTTTCCAGAATGACGCTCGATGATTAAGATCGAATGAAATGCGCGTGCCATACTTTTTAGCAGCTCGGGCAATTTCCAGACAGAACGTACCGGTTTCCGGCGACAACGCCGCAATCAATCCGGACAGATGAACAATCTGCACGCCTTCTTTGCCAAAAATGCGATCGAGATCAAAATCGTTTACGTTCAGCGTCCGGCCAACTTCACCGGCACGGTCATTGTGGACGCGCGGCCCACGGGAACCTGTTCCGGTATCGGCGATATTGATCTGATGACGATAGCCCCAGGGTCCACCCTGATCAACTTCCTTTGCTTCGTAATCCATATGGCGGCCGGCCAGATTATCCTTTATCATTCGGGCAATCGGACTGCCTTTTACAAACGTGGTCAGGACCTTAACTGGCAATCCAAGGTACGACGACACACTCGCCACGTTTGATTCAGCGCTGGTAACATATACTTTAAATGTGTCGCTAGAGTGGACCGGCTGTCCATTCACTGGTGTAATGCGAATTCCCATGCTGGTCGGTACCAGCATGGCATACTTACAATCCTTACGAAGTTCTATTTTCATGTATTAAATCCTTTCGTTCAATTTTTATAATTTAAAAATCGCAGAGAAAATTCATGAATTTTCTTTGCGAAATTCAAAACGGATCATTTTTTAAGCGGTACAACATTTCTCCGGCCTTTTTCACATAAAGAATACCTTCATCTTCCCGATCTTTAAATTTATCCACTTGAATCGTCGCCGGATCACGATAGCCCATATTAATTTTCCGGCAAGTTGATTCAGGAATCTGTGTAGCCAGCGTCACCTGAATGCGTGGCATTTCCACACCATTTTCAAACATGCCAATACCTTTGACATGTGTGGAATGCGCCATTACGCCACCTGCGATGCCTGCGAATTTCTCCGGCTGTTTTACAAAATAATCCCGGACATGATAACCAATCGATTCGATCAACTCTCCATGTGTGACCGAGACTTCAGAAATATGGGGCGCATAAATAATCAATTCACCACCATCTGCAACCACTTGTTCCAGTTTGTACATGCACTTGCCGCCGGTCCATAAATCATCGTACATGGTTGGCGCACAGGAAAGCACCTGTTTGTACGGCTTGTCCTTATAGACGATATGCAGTTTATCCGATAAATCGGCAGCACTCGACCAGGCTTCTTCTGGCGTTCCGAAATACAATCCGGCGAGATCATTGCCTTTGACCACCAGACTGAGACAAAGTCGCTCCATTGGTAAAAACGTAGCAGCTTTATCAACCACTTTGCGTACCGGCGTGTGTTTTGTGCCGATAATTTTCACATTGGTAATCAATGCGCCGAGCCAGTGGAACATGTCGATAATCTCCTGACCGGCAATCCCCGGAAACAGGTATTTATTGCCGCCAGAAAAGCCAACGACTTCATGCGGAAACGTCGGGCCGATGATCAAAAGCTGATCGTAATCAAACACCATTTTATTGATGGTGACATCAACTTTCTCATTCAGCAAACCATCGGATATTTCTGCAACTTCCGCGGCAGTAATGGTACCGGCATGTTTTAGCTGCCCCGGTTGCTTCCAGTGATGATTGAAAAAACGCGCTTTCGGATATTTTGTTGCCCGTTCTTCCTGAGTGATACCCACCCGGTGATTGATTGCTTCATCGCTCATTGGCGGATGTGTACCCAATGCAACAATAATATCGAATAGCTTCACACGATCTGCCAGCAATTTATAGACCGTACGAAACATCACATCAATCGGTGCGGTACGTGAGTGATCAGGAATGATAAGCAATAACTTTTTGCCGTCGAATTGTTTGGTAGCAAACGCTTCCGCGCAAAGATTATATACCTGGGTTTCCGTTAATACCTGATCGGTGAATCCCTTACCGATAACCATAATTATCTCTCAAACTATATGCCCTGCCAGTCGATCACTACTGTGGGCGTTATTATAAAATCTAATAAATTTGAATTAGCGTTTATTCGTCCAATTCGCGGTTTTAATAATAGGTATCATTTATTGTGTAATAAAGTCGCTTATTATTGTGCGATAGTATGTTGCTTCGTGCCAATAACTAACAATGAGCGGCATACAAAACGTCTCTCGTTTCACGTCCTACGCATTATAGGTCGTCGATACCGTATTACCGCCACGGCCTGTCCAATTCGTGTGGAAGAATTGGCCGCGTGGTTTGTCGGTGCGTTCATAGGTATGAGCGCCGAAATAATCACGCTGTGCTTGCAGCAGATTTGCTGGCAGACGCTCGCTGCGATAGCCATCGTAATAGGCCAACGCAGAACTGAATGCAGGCACAGGAATTCCACTCTCGACTGCGGTAGCAATCACTTTCCGCCATGCGGTTTGTGTCGATTCAATCACGGATTTGAAATATTCATCCATCAACAGGTTCTGCAGTTTTGGATTTTTATCAAACGCTTCCTTGATTTTTCCGAGGAATTGAGCGCGAATAATACATCCGGCGCGCCATAACAACGCGATGCTGCCGTATTTTAAATCCCATTTGTATTCTTCAGCGGCTGCTCGCATTAATTGATAACCCTGAGCATAGGAGCAGATTTTTGAGGCGTACAATGCTTTGCGGATCATTTCTACAAATTCTTTTTTATCGCCTTTAAATTCAGGCTTGGGACCTTTGAGCACTTTCGCAGCAGCAACACGTTCTTCTTTAATTGCACTCATGGTGCGGGCAAATACAGCTTCAGCAATGGTCATTGCCGGAATTCCCAACGCCAATCCCTGCTCCGATGTCCAACGTCCGGTGCCTTTTTGGCCGGCAGTATCAAGAATCATTTCCACCATCGGTTTGCCGGTTTCTTCATCAGTATAGCCCATAATTTCCGAGGTAATTTCAATCAGGTAGCTGTCCAACTCCCCTTTATTCCATTCGATAAACGCTTCTTCCATTTCTTTGTTAGACATTCCCAGCACATTTTTCATCAATGAATAGGCTTCGCAAATCATTTGCATATCACCGTATTCGATACCATTGTGCACCATCTTCACAAAGTGACCAGCGCCACCCTGACCGACCCATTCACAACACGGCGAACCATCCGGTGCTTTCGCCGCTACTGCCTGAAAAATCGGCTTTACATGTTCCCATGCAGCGTTGGAACCACCGGGCATAATTGAAGGACCGCGCAATGCACCTTCTTCGCCACCGGATACACCCGTGCCGATATATAACAATCCTTTGTCTTCCACGTATTTCGTGCGGCGAATCGTATCAGGGAAATACGTATTGCCACCATCAATAATAATATCGCCTTTTTCCAGATGCGGAATCAGCATATCAATAAACGAATCCACGGCAGCGCCTGCCTTCACAAGCAACATGACTTTACGGGGACGTTTCAGATTTTTTACCAATTCTTCAATACTATGACAACCAACAATATTTTTTCCTTTGGCACGGCCGTTCACAAAATTATCAACTTTTTCCACTGTTCGGTTGAAAACAGCAACTGAAAATCCGCGGCTTTCAATATTCAACACCAGGTTTTCACCCATGACCGCGAGACCAATTAATCCAAAATCACACGTACTCATGAAATGTACCTCCTTACAGGTTTATTGGTTATGATTTTTCCGGGAAAGAAATAATCCTGCTGCTGTGAGTGACAGGAGGCTTCTTTCACATGCTGTTCATCAATTTGAATGAATTTCATACGACTGTACGTGCTACGCACTTTGAAAGTGCGTAGCACGTTTTACTATCAGAAAATTATGTTAGAATATCTTTCCATTGAATGCGGCGAAGTCTATTTTAACAAATCGCGCACTCGTTCAGCAACCTGGTTTCCGGTGAAACCAAATTTAACAGCCAGTTCTTTCCAGGGGCCGGACGAACCAAATTGATCAATACCCAAAACCGTTACTTTGGAATCACAAATATCGCCCCAGCCGAACGATGTGCCGGCTTCAACCACGACGACCGGAACACCGGCAGGAAGAATATCTTCACGATAGGCGGCTGGTTGGGCTTTGAAAATTTCCACAGACGGAATAGAAACGACACGAACCGATTTTCCTTCGGCTTCGAGCTGTTTCTGTGCATCCAAACTGATATGGACTTCAGAACCACTTGCCAACAAGACCACATCCGGCTTCACGCCTTTTTCCGGGGAAATGATGTAGGCGCCACGTGACAGCATCGAGACATCACCGGCTTCCGCACGTTTCAGATTGGGAACGTTTTGGCGTGTCAGAATTAACGCTGTTGGACCATTCTTATGTTTAACTGCATATGCCCAGGCCAGTGCGACCTCATAACTATCAGCAGGCCGGATCACCGTCAAGCCGGGAATCAAACGAAGTGAGGCGACTTGCTCAATCGGCTGATGCGTTGGACCATCTTCGCCGACGAAAATACTATCATGCGTGAATACATACACGATTGGCAATTTCATCAATGAGGCTAACCGAATTGATGGACGCATGTAATCGGCGAACACCAGGAAAGTAGACCCAAACGGCCGGAAGCCGCCGTGCAGGCAGATACCGTTCATGATAGAACCCATGGCATGCTCACGAATACCAAAATGGAAATTCCGTTGATCGAATGCACCGGCAGCGATTGAGCCTGACGCTTTAATGAAAGTTTTGCATGAAGGATCGAGATCTGCCGAACCACCAACCATGCACGGTACAAGTTCTGCCATTTTTTGAATAATGGTTCCGGAACTGGCGCGCGTTGCTACATCTTTTTCCGGCACTGCTTTCAACAGTTCGGTCTCGAGCGAAGCCGGAGCATCCCAATTCAACATTGCATTTAACAAAGCTGCTTTTTCAGGATTGGCTTTTTTCCACGCTTCGAATTTCTTCGTCCATTCATTGTACACGGATTTCAAATCAGCAGCACGTTGGGCAAATACTTCACGGACATCATCCGGTACGTAAAAATCTTTATCTTCAGGAAATCCCAGATTCTTTTTCGTGGCTTTCACTTCATCCTGGCCCAGAGGTGCGCCGTGCGATTCCGCACTGCCTTCCTTGTTGGGACTTCCATAGCCAATTTTCGATTTTGCAATGATCAGCGTTGGTTTGCTGGTTTCGGCAATACCTGCTTGCAACGCCTTGGCGATTTGCTCATGATCATGTGCATTAATTTTCAACACATGCCAGCCGTAAGCTTCAAAACGTTTTCCGACATCTTCGGAAAATGCCAGCGACGTGCTGCCTTCGATTGTGATGCTATTATCATCATAAAAATAGACCAAATTTCCCAATTTCAAATGACCGGCTATCGATGCAGCTTCGGAGGTTACACCCTCCATCATATCGCCATCGCCGGCAATGGCAAATACGTGGCCGTTGAACAAGTCATCACCGAATCGGGCAGCCATCATTTTTTCAGCGATTGCCATACCAATACCGTTGGAGAATCCCTGTCCCAGTGGTCCGGTTGTGGTTTCCACTCCTGGCAAGTCCTTTTCCGGGTGGCCCGGTGTCTTGCTCTTCCATTGACGAAACAGTTTTAAATCATCAATTGAGAAATCATAGCCGCTGAGATGCAACATACTATAGATAAGCATTGAACCGTGGCCAGCAGATAATACGAACCGATCACGTCCCAGCCAGTCAGGATCGTTTGGATTGTACTTAAGAAACTGAGTCCACAATACGAATGCACAGTCAGCCATACCCATGGGCATTCCGGGATGACCGGAGTTGGCTTTCTGAACGCCATCGGCTGCCAGCAGTCGAATTGTATTGGCAGCTTTCTTTGCTAGTTCCGGGGAGATAGTTTTGGTGCTCACGAAATCTTCCTTTCGGTTTGATCTTATTTATTTTCAATATTTTTATACACAAATTGTCGATTTTTTGTAACTAATCAGGAGGCTGTTGCCTGAGCCTGCCGTCTCTCACCAGCGTACCGCATCTGTTCGCGGCGCGAACGGTGGAGAAGGCAACATTTCCACACAATATTGTTTGTCGCCCGCTTTGAACGGGATCAGCCGACGCTTAATCCATCTCTACCTGAATAACTACGATTTTTTATATAACGAAAAATTATATTGTCATCGCCGAGAAACCGCCATCAACCCAGATAATTGCGCCTGTTACAAACGACGATGCGTTCGATGAAGCCAACCAGATAGTGGCACCGATCAGTTCTTCGGCTTTTCCAAACCGTTTCATGGGTGTGTGCCTGAAAATTGATTCAATCCGGTCTTCGGTTAATAATTTTTTGTTTTGTTCGGCTGGATAAAATCCGGGAGCAATGGCATTCACGCGGATGTTATGAGGCGCCCATTCGCGGGCGAAAAATTGTGTTAGATTATTTACACCGGCTTTGGAAATGCCATACGTAAATGTTCGAGAAAGCGGTGGTTTGGAAGAGGCGGATGAAATATTAATAAAACTGCCGCCCTGTCCCTGATCGATCATACGTTTACCAAACACCTGACTGGAAAAAAACATGCTTTTCAAATTCACACTCATAATTTTGTCCCATTCATCACCGGTAATATCCAGCACAGGCGTGCCTGCATTAATGCCTGGCGCATTGATCACAATATCAACGCGCCCAAGTTTTTCAATAATTTCGGCATCTGCACGTTCAAAATCTTCCTTTTTAGAAGCATCCATTTGAATAGCAATTGCGCGAACTCCAAGCTCTTTTAGTTGTGCCGCACGTTTTTCGGCGTTTTCCAAATTTAAATCGAGAATCGCGATGTCAGCGCCAGCCTTGGCGAGGCCTTCAGCCATACATCCGGCGAGCACGCCTCCACCACCGACCACTGCTGCAACTTTTCCTTGTAAACCAAACATTTCATCCAAATAACTCATGATATAACCTCATATTTTTAATTTAACTTTCAAAAAATGCATTGTTGATTCAGTCCCCCAAAAAATTAGAGGTCTCTTATTTCGATCGTCTACAATGACTGAATCGTAAGAATTTCAAAAACTAACCGGATATTGATTGCTACAACTAAATTAAGAGTATTTCCATCAATCCACATATAACGGTTTAATATGACGTTCAAAAATATTCGTGGTTACATTCATAGCAATAATATCGCGGTACTTCGTTAACGCCGACAAATATCGGTCTCCCAACTCTGCTGCGGCCTTGTAGGCTACATGAATCATTTGTCGGAATTGAAGATTGTACAGAGGATTATTCGGATCGTGACGCAGGGTATTCGCGTAGGTTTCACTGTCCCATGCTTCTACTGCCTTAGGCGTCGGCAATTCTTTCTTCTTCACATCGATGACTGTCGCATAAGGTGTACACAATTCATCGAAACGACCGTACGCATTTTTATAGATCTGTTTTGCCACATTCAGCCCATCACCGCCGGCTTCTGCCAGCCCGATCACTTCTTCAAGCCAGGTTGTGCCGGCTGTTTTCAGGTGAAGGCCTGCATTATACTTTTTCAAAATTTGATGCATTGGTTGATAGATGGAAAATTTATCACTTCCGGAATGAACACTCAATTTTAAATTTGCCGGCAGCCCAAACTCATTAATTGCCCATTTAACAACCAGCACATCCTGCTCAAATTCTTTGGTGAATTGCGCTAGGTCACCGACATAATCCACTCCTTTATTGAACCGTCCTGTAAATTTCGGGGCGATTGTTTGCACCGGCACTCCTTCTTTTGCCAGGGCAGATAGAATGAACATCATTTCCAATGGAGATTGCGGTTCATCGGTTTCATCCATGGAGACCTCGACGATGAATGAATCATTATGCTTTGAGTTGGCAATATATCTGTATAATTTGGCCGCTTCTTTGATCGCATATAAAAATTTAGTTGCAATTCTACGGATAGCAGCATTGGTAATTTCAATTTTTTGCTCCCAGCCGGGCAGCTCAAATTGTCCCACAAACGACTGATGCTGATTCACGAATGTTTGGATATCCCCGGCATCTGCGCTGCGGCCAATAAAATCTGCAACATCGAGAGTGAAAAAATCACTGGTGTCGATAAAAAAATCAATATTGCTCATTCCAACGTGATCCGCATCGACAAAGTAACTGCCTTTAAAGTTCAATGCTTTCACCGCAGAATCAGCCTCTTTACGTGTGGAAATCGGTTCACTTTTTATTGTTGTATGCTCACGAAACGATTTATTCCACACGGGTGTAACTTCGATTCCTGATTTTTTGGCTTGCATAATGGCGGCCAGTTGAGCTTCGCCCTGGTGTGCAAATCGATCACCAATACCCAAAGAATATTTGCCGAGCTTCATTGAATCTCCTTTTTTTTATTCAGAGACCGAACGAATAGTTAGCCTTCATGCTGAACCCTTTAGTAAGCTCAGGTGTTATTCCGAGTTTAGCGAAGGGTTAGCCCCCAGCGATGTTTTAAAAAAGAAATAGAATTTATCACCCGCTTCGCCACTTGTGAACTCAAGGTGAATAAACCAGAAACTTACGTTCAGTCACTTATTAAACATCGCGGATATATAAAAAAATATATTATTTCGGTGGTGCGCAAGAATTCCGAATAATTAGCGGTGCATCCAATAAAATACTTTTCACTTCGAAGTTATTTCGGTTGGCAATCTGTTCAATTAATAAATCCGTAGCGGTCTTGCCAATATCAAATGCCGGAATCCGAACTGTTGTAAGTGGAATTTTTACTGAGCTACAAAATTCAATATCATCAAATCCGATAACCGAAACATCATCGGGCACACGCAAATTAAGCTCCAGAAGCGCGTTAATCAAACCGATAGCCGAAAGATCATTGAAACACAACACTGCTGTCGGCAATTCCGGGATGGACGAAAAAAATTCGATTCCGGCTTCGTACCCATTTTCAATATACGATCCAACCGGCACTGTATAATTTTTCCGAACCGGTACACCATGTTCAACAAGTGCATTCTGATAACCAACCAAACGATCATTATCGTGGGCAGAGTATGGCGGACCGGCAAAATAAGCTATTCGCGTATGTCCAAGTTCAAGCAAATATTTTACAGCGTTATATGCAGATTCTTGATTGTTAATATCCACCAAATTAGTCGTATAATTATGAATGCGATCGAGCATAACAAACGGATAATTTGTTCGCAACAAATCCACAAGAAATCCAAAATCAACATCCGCCCCTTGTAACGGCGAAATAATCAATCCATCCACCCGCTGACTGGTAAGCGTTTCTATGCAACCAGTCTGTTTTTCCGGTGATAGTTCCGAGCTTCCAAGCAATACGGTATAATCCTGCATAGAACATGTATCGAAGACGCCTTTCATCACTTTCCCAAAGAACGGATTATTGATCTCTTTTATAAGCAATCCAATTGTCTTCGTTTCCTTAATTGAAAGCGAGCGCGCCACCTGATTCGGACGATAGTTGAGCTTTTTGATGACTTTCATGACCTTCATACGGGTCTTATCGGAGATACCAGGACGGTTGTTTATGACTGCGGAAACGGTGGCTTTTGAGACGTTAGCTACTTTCGCGACATCATCTATGGTGATATGCATATAAACCGATTTTGCCTATTTGGTAATATGTTATATTAATGGAATATAACATGTTAATTATTTTTTAAATAAATTCAACTGAACCGATTCAGAATATAATAATATTTTAAATTAATGTCAAGAAAAATTCTAACTCATTTGTCCGTTTTAAAGGTGAAAACCTTAAAGCACAACATTGTCACAAGGCAAAATTTGTCACTTTGAACCGATGGTAGTAAAAATGACAAATATAGCTCGGTATGAATGAGAAAATTAACAAGACTTCGGGGAGAAATGAATCGTAAATCGTAACCAGAATGTAACATTTTCCTTTGCATTTTGTACAAAATATTCTTATCTTTGTGTCCATTCAATAAAAAAGGGCAGTTTTAATTTGTAAGTATGCTTTCACACTTCGACGGAGTATACCTGAGCTTGATGAAGGGCTCAGTGTGAAGTGGTAGCATAACTTCATGCTGAGCGAAGTCGAAGCATGATAATACAGTATCATTAATTCCATAATTTATTGAACGGATACTTATCTTTTTACTTAAAACTTTTTGTATTATTAAGTTAAGATATTAGTCATATTTCCACGTATAACTTACAATTCCTAAAAAGATTATATGCCACCACTACTATTTAATCCAACAAACAACGTCGGCTTAAATTAAATTGCAAAGCATTGTACTTTGTGAATTCAACCAAACAAAGAAAGTATAATTTATCGGGTATCAGGCATAGCACAAAATGAGGATTCATTCAGGACTTTTGGAGAGCGAGCCCCTGGATTCATAACATATAATTCATTGTTTAATTCATTACAGTCTAACTTTATGAGAGGATGGACCTATGTTACAATGGATCAAAAACAACGATGCATTAGGCACCGTAAACCGTGGGGTGCCTTGCGAATCCGGCCTGTGTACGCTCTGTGATTCTTCATGTAAGGGCAAATGTGAAACCTGGCTTTCGTGTCTTGAAGGCCGGAAAATGCTTTACCCACGTAAATTTGGTGATTCGACTTCCGGCGCATCCAACTACACTTCTTTAGGTGTGGGATACCACGCATTACGCATTCAGGGATATGCTTATGGATCGACTGGAATTTCCAACGGCATATCAAATGATCCCGATGATTGTATTTTCACGAATGTAAAAATCGAAAGTGAATTTGGTAATGAAGTAAAGACCAAGTGCCGGATTCCGATTATGACCGGCGCTCTTGGTTCTACCTTTATCGCTGCTAAATATTGGCCATCGTTTGCTGTTGGTGCAGCACTTTCCGGCATTCCGATCGTTGTCGGAGAAAACGTTGTAGGCGTCGATCAGGAATCCGTGATCGAGAATGGCCGAATAAAGAAATCACCGGAACTGGAACGCCGAATTGAATACTTTACGCGGTATTACGATGGCTTCGGCGCCATCATCGTTCAGATGAATGTCGAAGATACACGTAATGGCGTTGCCGAATACCTGATAGAAAAATATGGAAACAAAGTTATCATCGAATTAAAGTGGGGACAGGGGGCGAAAGATATCGGCGGCGAAATTCAGGTAACAAGTCTGGAATATGCCCAATTTTTAAAAGACCGTGGTTACATTGTTGATCCTGATCCCTACAATAAAATTGTCATTAAAGCATTTGAGAATCGTGCAATTACATCATTCGCGCGACATAGCCGTTTGGGTGCAACCAATTTGCAAACTCCCACTGAGGTCAGGGATGATTTCATGAAATCGATCGAATATCTCCGCAATCTGGGTTTCAAACGTATCACCTTGAAAACAGGCGCTTATGGTATGGAAAATCTGGCGATGGCGATCCGTTATTCTGCTGATGCCAAGCTTGATCTGCTTACAATCGATGGCGCTGCTGGCGGCACTGGCATGAGTCCCTGGAATATGATGCAACACTGGGGAATTCCATCCCTGGCACTGCATGCCAAAACCTATGAATATTGCTCAATCCTGGAAAAGAAAGGAATAAAAGTTCCTGATATTTCCCTTGCCGGTGGATTTGCTCGTGAAGATCATTTGTTTAAAGCAATTGCATTGGCTGCCCCATACACAAAATTAGTATGTCTGGGTCGCGCCCCAATGATTGCAGGATTTCTTGGTAGCAATATCGAAGGCACATTCTTTCCGGAGCGTCGAGCTGAACTGAATGGACATTGGGAAATTTTACCGCCGGCAATTACTGAATATGGTAAATATCCTGAAGAAATTTTTGCCGAATGGGAAACTGTAAAAAATAAAGTTGGTGAAGATGAAATGAAAAATATACCATTCGGTGCTGTTGCAATGTTTGGTTACGCAGATAAACTAGCAGGTGGATTACAACAGTTTATGGCTGGCGCCAGAAAATTCAGACTCGGTTCGATATGCAGGAACGATTTAATCGCTGCAAATCGAGAGACGGCAGACATTACCGGTATTCCATTTATGACTGATGCGTTGAATGAACAAGCTTTCTCTATTTTGAATAATTAGTTTTGTATATCTAATTTCTACGAGTTGCTTGAACAAGATGATGGCGGACTTTCTGCTATAGAGAAATCCGCCATTTTCTATTACATCAAACGACCACCCGCACAATTTCCCTTGATTTTAAGCAGATTTTGTTGTACTATTTCAATCCGGTTTTCAGTAGCACAACTTTGTGTATCTCTGTACTCAAAATTTGGTTTAATATGGCTTTTATCTCACTTCAAAATATTTCTATCGCGTTTGGTGGCTCTAACATTCTGGAGAATATTAATCTTCAAATTGAAAAGAACCAGCGTATATGTTTGTTAGGCAGAAATGGCACGGGCAAATCAACATTAATGAAAATCATAGCCGGACAGCTTGCGCCCGATCAGGGAACCGTCCAGACGGATAAAACAATCAGGGTTTCCTATTTTGCTCAGGAAATTCCACAAAATTTACAAGGCTCGGTATTTGAAATAATTGCACAGGGATTGGGTGTTCGTGGTGAATTACTCGCACAATATCATCAGGAAGCACAACGAATATCCGAACACCCTGAAACAGATCATGTTGCGATCAATCAATTGCATGATGAAATGGATAAACATGACGCCTGGTCCGCCCTTGAAGAAATAAGTTCTATTACAACCCGTATGTCACTAAATCCCGAGGCTGATTATAACAGTTTATCAGGCGGTCAAAAGCGCCGAGTGCTGTTGGCATCCGCTCTGGTATCAAATCCCGACTTACTCCTGCTCGATGAACCGACCAATCATATTGATGTCAGCACAATCGTATGGCTTGAAGAATATTTGCTTCGCCTGGGAACAACAATGTTGTTTGTTACTCACGATAGAATGTTTTTGCGCAAACTTGCTACTCGAATCATCGAGCTGGATCGCGGTAGCCTTGTGGATTGGTCGTGCGATTACAACACATTTCTGGAACGAAAACAGGCAGTGCTTGAAATCGAAGAAAAAGAATGGGAAAAATTCGATAAAAAATTGGCCCAGGAAGAAATCTGGATTCGCAAGGGAATTAAAGCACGCCGCACTCGAAACGAAGGTCGCGTACGAGAGCTTATGAAAATGCGGGAGGAACAAAGTAAACGTCGGCTTCGGGAAGAAGCGGTTTCGATGAATATGGCTGACGTTCAAAAATCGGGAAAATTGGTTTTTGAAGCCAAAGATGTTTCTTTCAGCTATGATGACAACCCTCTAATTTCACACTTTGAAACGATCATCGCCCGCGGCGATAAAATCGGTATTATCGGACCAAACGGTTGCGGCAAAACAACCTTGATAAATATTATCGTTGGCAAATTAGCACCGCTCACCGGAACAATCAGACATGGAACGAATTTAGCAATCACTTATTTCGATCAAATGCGCGAGCAAATAAATGAATCGCAAACTGTGTGGGAAAATGTGTTGCCGCATGGCGACTATTTAACACTCAATGGTCAGAAAAAACACATTGTTGCCTACCTTCAGGATTTTCTATTCACCCCGGAACAGGCGAAATCGCCAGCCAGTAACCTCTCCGGCGGGGAGCGCAACCGACTGCTACTCGCCCGATTGTTTAGTCAGCCAACAAACATGCTTGTGCTTGATGAACCGACAAACGATCTTGATGCTGAGACGCTTGAATTACTCGAAGAGCTATTAGTTGAATTTGAGGGCACATTGCTTCTAATAACACACGACAGGGCTTTTCTGAATAATGTGGTTACCTCGACATTTGTATTTGAAACGAACGGGAGAGTCCGGGAATTTATCGGAGGCTACGATGAGTGGTTCATGCAGTTGCAACCCGAAACTACTGAGCAAAAAGCAAAACATCAGGTAAGCAAAAGGGAAATTTACAAGGAAACTAAAAAAGCAAAGCAAACCAGAAAACTGTCATTCAAAGAAAAACGTGAATTAGAATTGCTACCTGGCATTATTGAAACATTGGAGCACGAACAGCAGGACCTTCATCAAAAAATGGGCGATCCGGAACTGTACCGCGATAAGGATACAGTTGTGGCAGCACAGAATCGATTGAATGAAATCGATGTTGAACTCGCGAACGCCTATGAACGGTGGGAGTTTCTGGAATCGATCGAATCGTAAGAAATTTGTTTTGTTTAAAGTATCTATTCAGTCGTCCTATCATTAAAAAGATACGTCATTCTGTCACGATATTGATATGCGGCCAAAATTAGATTTTTAATAAACGTTCTATCAATATAACAGGCAAAACCATTTTGGACAAAACTATTTAGGATTAAATGTTATCAATGCATGAATTGTGATCTCCTCTCAAAAATTTTTTTAATTATTTTGCCTTTAATTATTTTGCCATCAAATTTTTTTAATAACTACTGAATAAATAAGTTTTTAAATTTCCATCCAGTGTTGAATTAATATAAAAAACGTTCCCGGCAAATACCCACCGGAAACGTTTTTGCGAGAACAACTATGTTCTCCTTAATTTTAAATTGCTTCCCCGCCGCGTTCATTCGTTCGAATGCGAATACACTCTTCCAACGGGGTAATGAAAATTTTTCCATCACCAATTTTACCACCACCAGCCGATCGTGCTGATTTGATAATTGTATCGACCGTAATATCGACAAATGCTTCATTGACAGCAATATCCAGACGAATTTTTGGGAGTAAATTCGGTATAATTTTTTGACCTCGATATATTTCTTCATCAACTTGTCGACCGTGCCCCGAAACACGGCTGACAGTAATCCGCGTAATTTCCGCTTCGATAAGAGCTTGACGTACCGCATCCAGTGCGTCTTCCTGTATAATTGCAGTAATTAATTTCATATATCTATCCTTTTAGCTTAAGTTTAACATGCCGTATCCATGCTCCCCGTGGAAAGCACTATCAAGACCCGCACTTTCCTTATCTGCCGGAGCGCGGAGGCCTAAGGTTTTATTAACGATAATTAGTAAAATGAAGGTCAGCACCGCAGCATAGACAATCGCAATCGAAACAGCCGCAGCTTGCACACCTAGTTGCTGAAGGATAGTCCATCCGCCTGCAGCTGACGCAGCATTGGCCATCCAACTATCGCGAATAAAAAATGTCAGCAAAATTGCACCAACAATTCCGCCAACTCCATGTACACCAAAAGCATCCAGGCTATCATCATAGCCGAGTTTATTTTTAAGGATAATTGCCAAGTAACAAATAATCGAAGCAGAAGCACCAAGCGCCAATGCACCTGCCGGCTGAACAACTCCCGCCGCCGGCGTAACAGCAACTAAACCAGCTAAAATTCCACTTGCAAAACCGAGAGCAGTCGACTTCCCCTGATGAATGCCTTCAATAATTAACCAAACCAATGCTCCCGAGGCAGCAGCAGTTTGCGTAGCCGTCAGCGCCTGAGCGGTTGCAAGTCCACTGGAAATACTGCTTCCGGCGTTAAATCCGAACCAGCCAACCCATAACAAACCGGCGCCGATCATCGTCATCACCAGATTGCTCGGCGGCATGGATGTGTTCGGATACCCCCGTCGGGCGCCTAAATATAACGCCGCAACGAGTCCGCTGACGCCAGCCGAAATATGAACCACCGTCCCGCCGGCAAAATCAATTGCGCCGGCAGCGCCCATATTATACAAAAAACCATCGCTTGCCCACACCCAATGGCAGAGTGGATTATAAACCAATAACCCCCACAAGGCAATGAACAATAAGTAACCACGGAATGTCACACGTTCAGCGAATGCACCTGCTATTAATGCTGGCGTAATAATAGCAAATTTCCCCTGAAACATGGAAAATACATACTCCGGAACACCGGATCCCATGATAACATCATCAATTCCAGAGAGTAACAGGTACTCTTTTTTCCAGCCAAACCATCCCCCAAGTACATTTGGGCCGAAACACATGCTATATCCAACGATAATCCAAAGTACACTCATTACACCCATCGCTGCAAAGCTGTGCATCATTGTGCCGAGCACATTTTTAGTGCGCACGAGCCCGCCATAAAACATGGCGAGTCCCGGAATCATTAATAGCACTAATGCAGTCGATGTCAACATCCACGCTGTGGCTCCCGAGTCAATTCCATTACCTTCAGCAGCAAAAACAGTACTTGCGCTTATTAGCATGAGTAAGACGACAAGTAAAAACTTCCGAGAATAAGCCTTCTTCATACAATCCATCCCTCAGTTTGAATTAAATAATTAAAATGAAATAGTGAAACCATCGTGCATTATTTTGCAACTTGTGTGCCATTGCACGATCCGGATAGATCCATGAATTCTTTAATCAGGAGGTAAAATTGTTGCACATCATTCAGTTACAAAGAATATAGCAGCTCCAATTAAAATTGGCAAGGTACTGAAGTAATGAATTCGATTTAATGTTTCAGTTAGTTGTTTTTTAAATAACTAACTATTGAAAATTATTCTCCGATCAAGCAAATCAGCAGAATTCTATTAGCATGATAAACATAAACAGCAACAGTAAAAACTCACAATTTTGTAGTATTATTTTTAATTACCAACAAATATGACCATAAAATACATTCATATGCCATTTTTTGTGAAAAACTCAACTTGAAATGTACTCCCAATGTTTATTTTGGTACCCCCCCAAAAAAACCGATCACCAAAATTCAAGTTATAAATATGAACTCCTTTGCTAAATACGGCACAATCCCAATAATAATTTGTGGTGGCGAACGTTAAAACGGTTAGAATACCTTGAATTAAATTGTCGTTAAGTGTAATGATTCGTACTTTCCAAACATTTTTGTATGGAAATAAAAATGGACTAAACAAAATTGTCAATGTTTTATTTGATGTTTGATTGGGTTCTGTCCCGCCGTGTTAAATTTTTAGATTTCCACCTACGAAATGGAATTGCCAGCAATATTATTGGCCAGTACAAGCCTGCCGCTACAGATATGCCAATATTGCCAATCATTTGCAAGCCAAGCATATTTTCAAACGGTTTATCCGTAACAAGGTACGTCCAGGTTGCAGATGGCGCCTTCACACCTAGTGAATCCAATGTCAAGTCAGCTCCGTCGATACTCAGCTTGTCAAAGGTGGTAATGCAATCTGCTTCGATTTGATCGAGCAGCTTCGGAAATTCTTCAATGACAATTTTATTAAACTCAATAAACGGTTCCTGTCCACCGAGACTGCGCAGGTGAATCCCTTCACGAACGTCATTGATCATCTCTAAAAATTGCGCCCATTGATGATCCATATGGAACAGAGTAATTGACCTGCATACTTTATCAATTTCATCGCTAGTGAATTTGGTTTGAAACGAATGAAATCCAGCCGGCCTTTTCTCCATATAGAAATTGGCGGCCGAGTTAACGCTCATCATCTCCGCCCGTTTTTCATGAATGAATCGACGTTGCTTTTCAATTAACGATGAATATTTCGTGAGAGTTAATTTAATTTCAGAATTCTGCCCGTCCACAATGCGCTGAATTCGGTTGATTTCAGCTCGCACAAGCGGATGCGTCACAGGACCGGCATCGCACTCCGCCAGTATATGCGCCGGAAGTAATTGATCAATTCGATATTTCAACATCAAGTCGTCGTCGAGGCTAACAAAGAAGCGTGATGATCCCGGGTCACCCTGCCGACCAGCGCGGCCCCGCAACTGATCATCAATCCGGGCGCTTTCATGTTTGTTCGTGCCGATAACATAAAGCCCGCCAAGCGATCGAACTTCATTCCGTTCATTGGAATCCGCACCACCGAGAGCAATATCGGTACCCCGGCCTGCCATATTGGTTGCAATTGTCACAGCCCCGAGCGTGCCGGCTTCTGCGACAATAGCGGCTTCAAACGCATCTCTTTTTGCATTGAGGACGTTGCACGAAACGCCTTCACGTTGCAACATCGTCGCCAGGAGCGTGGAATCTTCTATGCTGCTTGTTCCAACCAGAACGGGTCGTCTCGTCGCGTTCACCTGTTTAATCTCCGCAATTATCGCATGATTTTTTTCATCCTTTGTTTTGAAGACAACATCGTCGTGGTCGATACGAATGCATCATTTGTTCGGTGGAATAACAACAATATTTAAATCGTAAAATCGGCGAAATTCGTTTTCCGCTGCCCGGGCGGTTGCGGTCATTCCACAACGTTTCGGATATAATTGCACAAAATGCTGTAACGTTATGGAATTATAGATTCGCCCGCTCGATTGTCGCGGTACGTTTTCCTTAGCCTCTAATGCGGTCTGCAAGCCATCCGGCCAGCGCCGTTTATCGGCAACGCGTCCGGTAAATTCGTCGACTAACTCGATTCGGTTATTTCGTTCAATATAATCCACATCACGATGCAGCAAGCACTCCGCATGAATGGCACAATAAAGCCGTGCGAGCAGGTCAACATTTGCTTCATCATATAAATTACTCACAGCAAGTTCCTGCTCGAGTTGCGCCACTCCCCGGTCTGTCAGATGAATGTTTCGGGCATATTCATCGAATTCGAAATCATACCCATTTTTTAATGTGCGTGCAATCGCCGCATAGCGATATGCGCCAGGAATGAAATCGTCCGCGCTGCCGGCGATCATCAGTGGAATTCGCGCTTCGTCGATCAGGATCGAATCAGCTTCATCAATAATTGCCATATGAAACGAACGTTGCACAATGTCCTGCTGACGATAACACATATTATCACGCAGATAATCGAACCCTGCTTCCTTTGCTGTTAAATAGGTGATATCCGCTGCATACGCACGTCGGCGATCATCGAAATTCATACCTTCCCGCACAGTTCCCACCGATAGTCCAAAAAATTCATAAACTGGCCGCATCCATTCGGCATCGCGACGCGCCAGATAATCGTTAAATGTGAGCACATGAACGCTCTTGCCGGAAAGCGCATTCAGCGTTGCCGGGAACACAGCAGTCAATGTTTTGCCTTCTCCGGTCTGCATTTCAGCAAGTTTCCCCCGATGCATCGCAATGCCACCAATCACTTGCACTTCGAACGGCCGCATCTGCAAGGTTCGCCCGGCGACTTCGCGAATAATGGCAAATACTTCTACTAATAGCTCATCGATGGGATCGCCGGCCAACGCTTTGGCATGGCATGCATCGGCAAGCAATTTAAGTGCGTGGTCAGGTAATGCTTTTAATTCGTTTTCGAGTGCGTCAATTTGGCTATATATGTGATCGTAAGCTGTTAAATTATATTCGGTCATGCTACCGCTCAATTTTGCATGTAAATGTCTCAAGGAATGTAGTAAACGCATGGTCATCTCCACTGAAATTTAATAAACTTTTCAGGCATAATAATTGTTTGCCTGTGAATTTATGTTCAAAACTTGGATTAAAAACGGAGTGGATTAACACACGGCCGGATCGTCGTCACCGGCGTGGTGCCATGGTTTGCTGCGCTGAAGAAATGAAATAATGAGAGTTACATCACTTGATTGAACCTGGGAAATATAAAAACGTTGAATATTATGAAGCTGCGGATATTGTAAGAAAAATAGGGAACTTAAAATCTTATTTGCGTTGCCTGGGTAGTCTTGTGCAAACTGATTATCTACGTTTGAAAAACATAAGGTATAAATAATCGAATTCGCTTCAACACGTTCGATTGTAGTTGGTGTACCGCTATCCACGTAGCTGAAACGCGTTGCGATATCATGCTCATGAATGATTGAGCTAAAAAATGCAACGAGGATAAGTGTCAGGGCTAAAAATATATGTTTGATTGAATGATTCATTTTATGGTTTCTTTACTTTCTTTCAACCTACATTACAAACGTAGCAACCAATTATTTGTTTCCTAAAATAAAAAAGGAGCATCACTGCTCCTTATTAAGGTCCTGGCTCCGGCGGTAGGACTTGAAATCCCGATGACATCGGGATGGTTAATCCCGACCACGTCGGGACTCTGCCGATTGAGCTATCAATCTTTCAATTGCAATTCTGCTTTTGAGTGATTTTAAGTACTTTTCCCGTTTCATTGCTTCTGAACGAGTTGGATATTCTTCTGTGTAAACGATATTCCAGGGGCCGCGATTTTTAGTTGCGGTAACTGAGTTCGTGTTGTGACGATTAAGACGAAGTTCTATATTATTGGTTTGACCAATGTAATACGCTACTGTCGTCTCACTCTTTAAAATATACACGATAAACATTGGAAATCCTAAAATAAAAAAGGAGCATCACTGCTCCTTATTAAGGTCCTGGCTCCGGCGGTAGGACTTGAACCTACGACCTAGTGGTTAACAGCCACCCGCTCTGCCGATTGAGCTACGCCGGAATACCTGCTTGAAAATTTCAAGGTTTGGAAATATACAAATAATTTTAACATTTGTCAAGAAAAAAAATTGAAAATATATTTTTTTAGGAAATGTCGCTCAAAAAATAAATGGCAAAATGATTTATTGGCAGAATAATTTAACTTACTATAATCCTTACGGGTCAGTTTGTAACATAAAGATATTACCGATGCTATCGCTTAGAACGATTGCAACGGTTTAGCGGGGTTACATTCTAAGCCGTAACAGGTGTATTATCTGACAATCGATTAGCAGGATTGTTTATACTAAGTCCAGAGTGGTTTTCAGATTTTCATTTTCAAACCTTCCCTTACCTTCGGCCTTCCTTCAAAAAGAAGGG
>JAFGDW010000029.1 GCA_016931935.1 Candidatus Zhuqueibacterota bacterium
AAGCTAACGACTGCGCAATTTAAAATCTGTCAACATCAAAAAACATGCGTCTGCAAAACCGATGAAACGTCTCTGCTAAAGGGATGCAGCCTAAATAATGATTGAACTAACCCGCGCAAAAAACGCGCGGGAAGCTCATCATCGCTTTAGACAGGATAACTGGATGAATGGGATTTACATGATGATTCATTTTAAATCCTGTAAATACATAAAATCCTGTTATCCTGTCAATATCTATTGCTTGGTTCTGGTTTATCCGGGTCGGGTTTTGATTATTCAAAATCCGCAAATGCCAAATTGCTTTAACTTTTGCCTTACAATCCTGCGGAAGTTCTTTTCCGCGAACAAAAATTTTAAGCCAATTTTTAACCAAATATAACACAAGAGTATGAATAAAAATTTTCTCAATTGTTAAAAAATGTAAAAAGAGAGTACGCAATGGAATTAACATTCAAACAGCATTTCATTTCACAATGGAAGAAATATTTCGGAGATGCGGAATTGCCGATTACTTTTTACTATTCCGATCAGGCAGAGAGTTGGAGCAACGATAGCGGGCCGCATTGTTTAATCTGCGATTTGCAGCGTGTCAGGCGTGGCGAAACACATGCACATTCGCTGGAAACGTTGAATTGTGCCGGTGCGAAACGTTATGTTGGTTTTGCACAAACTATCAGGACAAATTTCAACTATTTTCTTTCCTGTGGTATTCCTGGTGTCGTCAGGGGTGAGCGTTACAAAAAATCGCCCGAAATTGTGGAGCAGGCGATGAAGAACCAGCCGCCATTTGAAGCGCCGGCAAAAAATATTGTGTTTAAACGGTGGGACAAGTTGGATGAAAGTGATGATCCGCAGGCAGTCATTTTTTTTGCAACACCGGATGTGCTTGCTGGCTTGTTTACATTGGTCAATTTTAATTGTGTGGAAACTCAAGGCGTAATTGCGCCATTTGGAGCTGGTTGTGCATCCATTATATATTATCCGTATCATGAAAGCTTAAAAGAATCACCTTGTGCCGTTTTGGGAATGTTCGATGTGTCTGCCCGGCCCTGCGTGAAAGCCAATGAACTCACATTTAGTTTGCCGATAAATCGGTTCCGCCAGGTTGTGGAGTATATGGATGAAAGCTTCCTTATTACTGAATCGTGGGAAAAGGTGCAGAAGCGGATTAAATAAATTTGCTTGAAAAAATAGATAGCTGCAATTAAGTGAAAATAAAAACGCCATGTAAATCTACATGGCGTTTCGGGTAAAAACATGATTTAATTAAGAGCAAATCGTTGTGTTAGTTTGTAAAGGGCCTGTTGGAGATGACCGCAGAAATATGGTTAAAAAATTCAACACTATCATCATATTCTAATGGATTGACAATCTGGGTTAATTCCGGCCGAGCAAAGCAAATCATTGCTAATTGAGCGTGCAAACGATTCACTGACCGGGCATCTTCTCGACTCATGCGTTCAATTACTTTTTTACATGAACGTATATTCATATCAGGAAATTGCGTCATCGACTGAACAGCTACCAGAATAGCACTGTTTCGAACACCGTCATTCGACGATGTTAAGGCTCTTTGCAGGTTGTTTTGAAATACGTGTTGTGTTGCAGGAGAAGGTGGCGTATTGGCAAAGGTCAGACTGCTAAAAGAAGCAATCAGTAATAACGCTGCTACAAATAAACTTATTCTTTTCATCACAAGACTCCATTTTTTTATATGTAAAATGTATGTTAAAGTTAGATTAGTATAAGTAAAATTTCGATACTTGTTTCGGTAGTAGAAGAAAATTTATAATAAGAAATATTTATATTGCCACGAGACGTCGAACAGCATATGCAAGACGGAAGCGCATAATGAAATCCGTTTCATTGCCATTCGTGTTCAGCCATCCGCTCTTTCTACGCTTAAACTTTTTCAATTTAATGATTGATAAAAACCTATTCCGACTGATGGCCTGCAGCGGTAATGATAATTTATAATATGTCGATTATATAGATGATCCTTGATTAATACACGATCGCTTTTACATGAACCGTTTAATACTTATGGGGACGCTATTATACGATAGATTCATTAATTTATTTTGCCAGTGAGAAGAGGGAGTCAGTCAATGAAAGTCGAGCAAATGGATTGGGCAGAAGCTACGGTTAATGATCTAAAGCCACAATCATTGCATACCATAAATCCACAGTTAGTGTTACTTTTAGGTAGCACGTCAATGCTTAAAAATCCAGCGAATCTGGAGACGATAAAAATTCGCTACCCAAACGCATGGTTATTGGGTTGCTCGACAGCTGGTGAAATATATAAAACTCATGTGTACGAAGATTCACTTATCTCCACTGCAATTCATTTTGAACATACCCGGATAAACGGTGTGCGCATTAACATCAACGAAACTGAAAACAGTTATGATGCTGGCCAAAAACTTGCACAAGCACTCGATCGTGATGGGCTTGTGCACGCATTTGTACTTTCTGATGGATTGAATGTCAATGGCAGTGATTTGGTAAGAGGCCTGTCCGAACATTTACCGGCAAATGTAAACGTCACAGGCGGTCTTTCCGGTGATGGCGATCGATTCAATGAAACCTTCGTCATGCTCAATTCACTCCCCGAAAAAAATACGATTGCCTTGATAGGTTTTTATGGTGATCGGCTGAAAGTTGGCTATGCATCGTTCGGCGGCTGGGACCCGTTCGGACCGGAGCGATTAATCACCCGCTCGAATGGCAATGTGTTATATGAGCTGGATGGTAAATCAGCGCTTGAGTTATATAAAAATTATCTTGGCAAACATGCAGGAGGGTTGCCGGCAACCGGATTATTATTTCCGTTGAGCATCCGCACGTCGCCGCAGGAGACTGCTGTCGTCAGGACAATATTGGGGATTGATGACGATTTGCAAAGCATGATTTTCGCCGGGGATGTGCCTGAAGGAGCCTATGCACGTTTAATGAAAGCTAATTTCGACCGTCTGATTGATGGCGCAGTTGATGCAGCAAAATCGAATTATCATTCCATGGGATCAGCATCGCCGGAGTTAGCTATACTCATAAGCTGCGTTGGTCGCAAAATGGTACTGAAACAACGGATTGAGGAGGAAGTGGAAGCTGTTCAGGACGAACTTGGAAAATCCACTGTATTGACAGGTTTCTATTCGTATGGTGAAATATCACCGTTTTCACAGGGTGCAAAATCCGAACTTCATAATCAAACCATGACTATTACCACATTTCGTGAGATATAAAAATGTCTGCCACTCATAGTTTGCTCAAGCGCCAGCTAAAACGTTGTTTTGACGATCCTGATAATGTGCCGAACGATGTGAAAAAATTCATTCAATTGGTGAATGACGCCTATATTCAATTCGATGATGATCGGTCGATGGTGGACCGTGCACTTGAAATTAGCTCCCAGGAGCTGTTTCAGGCAAATTCTGAAATGCGAGCGATATTTCAGGCCTTTCCCGATCTATTGTTTCGAATTGATTATCAGGGCAAAATCCTTGAATTCAAATCCAGTACGGATGATGATTTATTATTTCCCTCAAAAAAATTGATTGGCCTGAATATTCAGGAACTACCATTTAAACATATAAAGACTAAATTCCAAAAAGCTATACAAAAAGTAAAAGATAATAATTCGTTGGTAAGTATAGAATATTCATTAAAAGTCAACGGGTTGAAAAATTATTATGAAGCCAGATTGTTACCTCTATTAAATGATCAAATCATCATTATTATTCGAAATATTACTGAAAGCAAGCAAACTGATCTGGCGCTCCGCGAAAGTGAAGAGCGTTACCGGAAACTGGTGGAATTATCTCCGGATACGATTGCCATTCACAGTCACGGTAAGCTTGCCTTCATAAACAGCGCTGGTGCAAAACTGGTGGGCGCAACCAATCCCCGGGAAATTTATGGAAAATCGATGCTCGATTTTGTTCATCCGGATTATCACAATATTGTGATTAAACGCATAACACATATGAAAGACAAAGGAAAAGATGTACCCTGGCAGGAAGAAAAGTTTTTGAAACTGGATGGCGCCGAAATTGAAGTGGAAGTGGCTGCCATACCGTTTAAATATCAGGGGAATATGGCTGTACAGGTAGTCGTCCGGGATATTACAATGCATAAAAAAGCGGAAGAACATCTACGAAATGCAAAGGAAGCGGCAGAGGCTGCCAGTCGTTCAAAATCCATCTTTTTAGCGAACATGAGTCATGAAATTCGCACGCCGATGAACGGAATTATCGGTATGATTAATTTGCTGTCCGATACACCACTGACTCCTGAACAGCGCCAATTCGCGCTAACCGTTAAAAACAGCGCTACCCAATTGTTGGGATTATTAAACGATATTCTTGATTTCTCAAAAATTGAAGCCGGGCAACTGGATTTGGAGCAATACGAATTTAATCTGCGTACCGTGCTTGAAGGTGTGATTGATATTTTTATCCACAAAATCGAAGAAAAAAAGTTGGATTTAAATTTGTATCTTGAACCAAACGTTCCGCTTCTTGTTATTGGTGATCCCGGTCGACTAAGCCAGATACTTGTTAATTTGGTTGGTAATGCTATAAAGTTTACTGAGCAGGGTGAAATTACAATAATCGCACGTCTGGAAAGCATGAAAAATAATCAAGCGGAGATTCATTTCTCTGTTGCGGATACGGGAATTGGCATTCCGAAGGATCGTCAGCAAATGATTTTCAAAAGCTTCACACAGGCAGATAGCTCAACAACACGTAAATACGGTGGCACGGGATTGGGACTTACCATTTCCATGCAGCTTGTACACAAGATGGCTGGCCGTATCTGGATTGAGAGTCCCATCGATTTTGCTAAACAAAAATACATGATACTAAACGATCAGTCAAAATCCGTGCTTCAGGGAAAAGGGAGTATTTTTCATTTTACGGCGCAGTTCTCAGTGCAAGCCCAAAATATGACCAACGAATTTCCATTTGATAATCTGAAGATTCTGTTAGTAAAGACCAATTGCACGTCCCGCCATTTGCTTGAGAAAACGTTGCAGGCATCGGGGTGTCATGTTACGCTGGCGGACAATGCGAACTCCGCAATCGCAACCATTCTGAAAAATCCCGGACAGTTCCGAATTGCCATTGTCGACGATGATGGGACACGACGGGATAAAAGCGAACTGGTGAAGCAAATTCGTAACATTGAATCCAATGGCAATTTCCCGTTTCTCTTTATGATGCCGCCGGGAAACCTTGAAAAGATGGCCAGCTTAACCTGTCTTGGTGCGGTCACAATTATTTCCAAACCGATCAAGCCGACACACGTCATAAATAACATTTCAAAGTTGCTTGATATTCAGGTGACAGGTGACATTGATAGTGTTGAGCAGATTCAAGAAAAAACGAAAGAACATTTAATAAAATTGAAATCAATCAAAACCAATGTGCGTATTTTGCTGGTGGAAGATAATTTTGTCAACCAGAAAGTGATGCAGGCGTTGTTCCGGAAAATTGGTATCACGCTGGATATTCTTGATAACGGTGAAGCTGCCTACAACGTTTTGCAACAGAAAAAACGTTATGATCTGGTATTAATGGATATTCAAATGCCTACCATGGATGGATTTACTGCCACGCAGATGATTCGCACGCAGCTTGAATTGGATACGCCAATTATCGCCATGACTGCCCACGCCATGAAAGGCGATAAGGAACGCTGCCTTGCTGCCGGCATGAACGACTACATTTCCAAACCAATCGACCCGGATGAGTTGTACCGAATTCTGAGTAAATGGCTTGTAACAGAATATGTGAACCAGGAAATTAGCTAACA
Source organism: Candidatus Zhuqueibacterota bacterium (assembly GCA_016931935.1). Classification (GTDB taxonomy): domain Bacteria; phylum Zhuqueibacterota; class Zhuqueibacteria; order Thermofontimicrobiales; family Thiofontviventaceae; genus Thiofontivivens. The sequence continues at coordinate 5,821 of JAFGDW010000029.1, forward strand.
GAAAACTGAATTTTCTTAATTAACATGGACAAATTGATTACGAAAATATTATTCTCCTTTCTGTTTGCATTTTACTTGCCCCTTTCTCATTTTCCATCCTTTATTACCCATATTTAATTATTTTTTGATTGCGTTAATTGGTGTTGAAATTTGTAAGTTTTCTATTTAATTCCGGGCGGCTGTGCACATATTGCGTATAGTAATATGAATGACCAGTTCAAAAATAACGATTAGTTGAAATTTAACGAGTTATCACGGTTCGACGGAGTCTATCCTGAGTTTATCGAAGGGCTCACCGTGAAGTGTGCTCTTCAGCCTGAGTCCCGACGAGTCGGGAAAGGCGATTATTTCAACTGGTCATTCGTATTAGTAATATATCTAGCGCCACTTTAAATATAACTGGCCCAAGACAAATATGTCGGGAAAAATTAACATCACAGCTTTCTTATGCTCACTATGCATTCCCGGTGAAAAATACGCATCACCAAAGTTAATTTGAAATTCTTGCTTCATAATGCAATGGATGCCATTTTATTCGGTCACTGATAATTACAGCATTCCACTTGAAAGGATGCAATCGCCGAATATTGTAAACAACAAATCTACAAGCTATGCAACCAAAAAGAGTTAGTAGAGATATTAGAATTTAATATTCAACCCGATCATATTCATCTTGTAATATCCATACCGCCCAAATACTCAGTATCCTCGATAATGGGATTTTTGAAAGGTAAATTAGCGCTACAACTATTCCATCGATACGAGAAATTGGGAAAGCAATATTGGGGACGCCACTTATGGTCACGCGGATACTGTGTAAGTACAGTAGGATTGAATGAAGAGAAAATCCGCAAGTACGTAAAATGGCAAGAGAAAAAAGACAAAGAACAAGACAAAGACTAAACGGAACAAAACACCAGCGCACCTTTTTAGGGCTTAATAAAACAAGCCACCACCTTTGGTGGTGGTCATTTGACTTA
>JAFGDW010000030.1 GCA_016931935.1 Candidatus Zhuqueibacterota bacterium
AGACGGAACGAGATTCGACTTAAAAAATGTCTTATATAAGACATTTGTTTCTTATATTAGACATTTCTGTCTAATACAAGACATATTTTTTATGTCTTATATAAGAAACTTTTATTTTCAGGCAAAATTGCGATGTTTCTTGTATTAGACATTTTTTTATTCCAGTTGACAGCTTCAATATGTTCGAGTCAATAAAATGTCGCCATATTTTAAATATGACAATTCGCCGGTTTTCGGATAAGCAAATATCTAACATTTACAAAAAAATTACATAGCTAAACAACAACAAATGCATTTATTCCATCAATTATATTTTTAATTAACAGCGAAAATCTGTAAAAGATAAGTATGTACGTGCGTAGTTAAAAGGCTGGACTTTTTTAATGGTAAAATAACTAATTTTTTTCGTTTAGTCAACATAAATTACAATTATTTTGAATTTACTGTATAATCGTAACGATTATCCTACAAATCGACGAATATCGCCCAACATACCGTCGCTATACGTCACTCTCTCCCTAACCGCTCCATCATCGAGTACAGCCGGCGTCGGGTGATGCCTAACAATTTGGCAGCCAGGCTTTTATTACCGGCGGCTTTTTTCAAAGCGTTCTGAATCAGGTTCCATTCCACATCCTCAATTGAAAGTCCGCCATCGGGAATCTCGAACGCGACAGCTCGTTCGCTGGTAAACTCACCACGGATTTGGGGTGGCAGCATATCAACGGTAATAACGTCGTCACCTGCGAGTATCAGCATGCGTTCAATAATGTTCTCCAGTTCACGAATATTACCGGGCCAACTGTACTGCATCATCAAATTGAACGCACGCGATTCAATTTTTTCCGGTAAAGTGTTATTTCGTTTCAGGAAATGAGTGATCAAATCGGGGATGTCGTCTTTGCGTTCCCGCAGCGGGGGCAGGTAAATTGGAAATACATTGATACGGTAGTATAAATCTTCACGGAACTGGCCAGCCTTCATCGCCGCTTCCAAATCGCGATTCGTGGCGGCAATGGTGCGGGCATGAATTGGCAGTGTGGCCTCGCCGCCCACGCGATTGATCTGTCGCGCCTGCAATACCCGTAGCAACTTCACTTGTGTGGGGGCTGTCACATCGCCAATTTCATCCAGGAAAATTGTGCCGTTGTCTGCCAGTTCAAACCGGCCGAGCTTTTGTTTGTCGGCGCCGGTAAACGCGCCTTTTTCATGGCCGAATAACTCGCTTTCCAACAGGCTTTCTGGCAGGGCGCCGCAATTCACCGCCACAAACGGCTCGGATTTTCGGATGCTGTTCATATGAATTGCCTGTGCCACCAATTCCTTGCCTGTACCACTTTCGCCACGAATCAATACTGTGACGTCACTGGGAGCAACTTTTTCCACCATTTTATAAATCTGCTGCATTGCTTCGCTCTGGCCGATAATATTGTCGATGGAAAATTTCTCCTGGAGTTGTTGCTTCAACTGTGTATTCTCTTCAGCCAGGCGGTTTTTTTCCAATATCTGCCGGACTTTGACTTTCATTTCATCAATTTCAAACGGTTTAATCAGATAATCAAACGCGCCTTTTCGCATTGCCTCCACAGCCGTTTGTGCGGAAGCGTACGCGGTCATCATAATCACTTCGGTGTTTGCTGATATTTTTTTCGTGGCATCCAGCACGGCCATGCCGTCCTTATTGGGCATTTTCAAATCAGTGATAATCACATCGAACCGATGCTTGCGAATTTTTTCAATACCTTCATCACCATCAAACGCCAGTTCCACAATGTGGCCGCCTGTTTCCAATGCAACCTTCAGCACATGGCACATGCGTCGTTCATTATCAATAATAAGAATATTTCCATTCATAATGCGAGTTTCCTTCTAATTGCTCGTTTCATATAATTGATATTATACCTATCACGAATTGGTTTTCGGATTTCACTTTAAAGTCACCTCCTTTTTTCGAGGAGAGAATTTAGGTGAGGTCAGTAATGGCAAATCCGAAAAACATTTCATCTTTATATTATTAACTTCAAAAAAAGCAAATATACTTGAAATAAAGTGGTTTTCAGATTTGACCCTCATTCCCTTCTTTTTGAAAGAAGGCCGAAGGTAAGGGAAGGTTTGAAAATGAAAATCTGAAAACCACTTTGGACTTAGTATAGCATTTTTTAGCTGAAAACTGACTGCTGCTGGCGGATAGCTCATAAGTGCTATTTTAAAGGAAAAATTAACGTCATCGTCGTTCCCTGTTTGGGGATGCTGCGAACTTCAATCCAGCCCCCATGTTTTTCCGCGATCTGTTTGGTAATCGCCAGTCCCAGACCGCTGCCGGTGGATTTTGTCGTGTAAAATGGTTCGAAAATTTGCGACACATCTCCTTCAATCCCAACGCCGGTATCGGCTATTTCAATCTTTATAGCCTGATGGTTGGAATCAACAGAGATCGTTACTGTTACGACGCCTTCAATTTCAATTGCCTGCATTGCATTCATCAGCAAATTGAGCAGAATTTGGTACATTTTTTCATCATCGTGTGGATAATCGGGCAGGTTATCAGCGTAGTTCGTTCGAATCTCAATCTGCTGGCCGGGGCGCTTCATGGCCTGCACAGCTTTGTCTATCGTTTGCTGAAGCGATTTACTGCTTAAATTAAGTGACGGTTCACGGGCAAATGTTAGAAAATCGTTGACCAGATTGTTTAGCCGATGGACTTCCGCACCAATATAGTCGAATAATTCATCCTGCGTTTCCGGTTGGCTGTACTTGCTTTTCAACACATCAGCAGTGGCCTTGATAATGCCGAGTGGATTACGAATTTCATGCGCCACCGAGGCTGACATCTGCCCCAGTGCAGCGAGCTTCTCCGAACGTCGAAGCGAGTCGTGGGTTTTTATGAACAGATTGATTGTCCACACCAGAAAAATCGAAATAATAATGATGGCAGCCAAACTGGCGACGCCCCCAAGAATGAGTCCACGGCGAAACATGCGGATGAAATCAAAAAAAGTCGCATTTGCTTCGAGCACAAGCAGGAACGGTGTTTCCAGCAGGTAAATATCTGTCAACGGAGCGTACGCAGTTTTAAAACGGTTTCCTGCAATTACATGAATTGGTGAAACAGATGTGTTTCCCTGCCAGGCCTGATCGAGCGCAACGGTATCCTGCCGGACATAGGTCAGCATGTCCCCCCGGTGAAATGTACCACTGGGATCGACGACGATGCGGTAGTCCCGATCGATAACATAAACACCCTGCAATTCATATTGCGTCCGGATATCCTGTAGCTTGCTTTCAAGCAGCAACCGTTCTCCGGAAGTCCCATTCTGCAAAAAATCCGATTCAGCGAACGGAATATTGGGTTCGATGTATTTGGCGGAAATATCGGCAATTGCATACAGGCGTTTGGATAAATCGTGTTCGAAGTAGGTTTGAATATTGCGGAAAAACAGCCAGGCGCCAGCATTGAGGGTAATCAACAATCCAATCATTAGAAAGACGACAATTCTGACATAAAAGGTTCGTTTATTCAGTAATGCCTGTTCTGTCGGTTTGGGCACGTGGATCGTCCTTATTTACTTCGCAAATTAAACACGCCGTCCCAGTCTTCCGGACGGGGATTTTCGATGAAAATTTTGCAGCGCCGGATAAATTCCAATGCAGGTCCATCGTGCGGCACAAGTTGCAGCGCTTTCTGGAACCAATCGTAGGCAGCCACCCAGTTACGCTGACGGTAAAGCTCAAGCCCCTGTACGAAATATTCCAGACTGCTGGAACGGATCGGATTTAATTTTTCACTTTTGCGTCCCAACACTTCGTATATACGGACAGGTTTGTTTTTCCCCTTCACCCGGATAAAATCAAGCTCGCGCACCCATAGTTTTTCATTCACCAGCCGGAACGTATCCTGACTGATAATAATATCGGTGCCGTACATTTTGTTCGCGCTCTCCAGCCGGGATGCGAGGTTCACAGAATCACCGATCGCCGTATAGTCGAACCGGTCCTTCCCGCCAATATTGCCAACCACCATTGGCCCGGAATTGATGCCCATACGAATTTCAAACGATGGCAAATTTTTATTTCTCCAGCGTTCGTGCAACTGTCGCAATTCGGATTGCATATCAAGCGCCGTATAACAGGCGCGCAGCGCGTGGTCTTCCTGCTCAATCGGAATACCGTACAACGCAACAATTGCATCGCCCTGATATTTGTTCAAATACCCTTCATGCTTTAACACAATCTCCGACATCACGGAAAAGTATTCATTTAGCAGGGCTACCAGTTCCTGGGCATCCATCTGTTCGGAAATGGTGGTAAAATTTTTAATATCCGAAAAAAACGCAGTCGCAATTTTGCGGTCGCCGCCCAGCGCCAACATATCGGGTTTTCTTAAAATTTCGTTTACAACAGTGGCAGACATGTAAAACTGAAAAACATTTTTGATGTACCGTTTTTCTTTTTGCTCATTTTGGTAGCGATAAACAATTACCGCAAGAAAGCTCACCCATGTTCCCACCATAGGCCGGACAAGCTCCATCCACACATTGCTGTTGGAGAATATCGTGAAGCTAATGTAAATTAACAATCCTGAAACCGCAATTGTAAGTGGCAAGCTGTACATCATCCGCATTAAGCTGGCGATTACGGAAACGATGAGCACGCTTATGAGCAGCGCCAGCAGCATTTGCCAAACCGGGAGCTGCTTGATAAAATCCCCGGTGAGAATATTGCAGATCACATTGGCGTTTATTTCTACACCCGGAAACATCACCCCCTGAACCGGAACCGGACGGAGATCTGACAGACCGGCTGCGGATGAACCGATTAAAACGATTTTATTTTTAAATTGTCCTGGCTGAAAGCGTTTTTCGAGCACATCATAATATGGTATATAACGAAATGTTTTGTACGGCCCCTTATAATTAATGAACATATTACCACGTTCATCAATTGGTATCTCAACCGTTCGATGATCGGGGATTTCAAGTGTAATTGATTTTCCGGGATCAATGGAAATTGTTTCCTGGGTAACATTCATAAGGTGCGATAATGTAGCCATTGCTAACCCGGGATAGAATCGACCAGCGAAATTTCCGAACAGCGGCATTCGCCGAATGACACCATCGGCATCCGGCTCAAAATTGACAAATCCAATACGGGCAGCGGAATTATAGAGTGGAATAATTTGACCATCTAACCGATCGTAGCTGGGGAATTTTTTAAATTTTCCATTATAAGCGTCAAATGAAAATTTTAATGTATCCAGTCTTTCGGGGGCAGTTTCCATTTTATAGAGAAACGCATCGGGGTCCGCACTTGAGAATGAGAATGCATGAACAACATTCATGGCTTTTTTTGTTGATTCAATGAGCGAGCGGTCAATCGTTGAATCTTTGTCATGTTCCATAAATAGAACATCAAACACAATCGCCAATGCGCCATCTTGTGAAATGTTATCGATTATTTTTGCGTGATAACTGCGCGGCCATTGTTGATAACGTCCCAATTTTTCGAGACTCCGGTTATCAATATCCACCACCACAATCTCCTCGATGGTTTCAATACCGCCGGGCAATTTTTGCATGCGGTTGACTTTTGACTGGTAGCGCCAATCCAGAGTTTTTGCTTCAAAAATATCGAACTGTGATTTAAACAGCGCCATCGTTAGTACAATAACGATTGCTAACGATGCGCCTGTTAACATAAAGCTTGTTTTCAGTTTTTGATGGAAACGATGTATCATGAATGCTCTCCTGCCAGAGATGACTAATCTTCTTGCAGATAAAGTTCCCCATCGTAGATCATCTCAACCTGTCCGCTGAGATAAATGGTTCGAAATTCATCATCACATTCCACGATGAGCGTTCCCCCGGGTGCATGCACATGAACTGGCGATACGGCCATATGGTGTTTCATGGCAACGATCACGGATGAAATCGTGCCGGTACCACATGCTTGTGTTTCTTCTTCCACACCACGTTCATATGTGCGGATTTTCAACGTATTGTCGTCGATTTTCTCAACGAAATTAACATTCGTTCCCCACGGCTGCATTGCCTCGTGATAACGATATTTTCGCCCGATTTCATTCACATCGATTGCGGCGACATCATCGGTGAACAGCACATAATGGGGCACGCCAACATTGGCATAACCATCGCGATAAAACAATGGTTCGCTAAAGATACGCGGGCTCAGTTTTATTTCTTTTGGCGGTGGCATGGCAAGCTGTACTTTATTATCGTCGACATCGGCCTCGTACTTGACCCCAAGCACATCAAATATCACATGCGATGAAGCGGTTATTCCCCGATGATGCGCATAGTGTGCCGATGCCCGGGCGCCGTTCCCGCACATTTCACCGAGCGAGCCATCGGAGTTGAAATAAGTCATTGCAAAATCACTTTGCAAACCAGCATTCAAGATCAAAATACCATCAGCGCCAATTCCTGTACGACGTTGGCAGATGCGCTGAAAAAACGCCGGATTTTCATTGACGAGAATATTTTTGTGATTATCGAACAGGATAAAATCATTGCCTGTTGCGGAGAGTTTGGTGAATGGGATCGTCGTGTGCATTTTTTTTTCAGGCTTATTCTGGGTTGTGATAATCAGGATGTTTAAAATATAAGAGTGTGTATCAAATTGGGGGCATGATCCCCAAATCGTCTGATAACATGAATTGTGACTAACCACGTCCTTCAGGGCGTGGTGGAAACACGCAAAAAATAGCCGGGCTTTAGACCTTCAATTGTATTAAGTGAGTGGCTAAAGCCAAAGAGTTGTTATGTATTTGGGGCTATATCAAAAGTCAAAATTCGTATAATTTCTTCATGCTGAGCGAAGTCGAAGCATGATGATTTATCATAAGTTATCATCCTTCGACTAC
>JAFGDW010000031.1 GCA_016931935.1 Candidatus Zhuqueibacterota bacterium
GTAGTCGAAGGATGATAACTTATGATAAATCATCATGCTTCGACTTCGCTCAGCATGAAGAAATTATACGAATTTTGACTTTTGATACAGCCCCAAATACAAAACAACTCTTTGGCTTTAGCCACTCACCTAATATAATTAAAGGGCTAAAGCCCGGCTATTTTTTGCGTGTTTCCACCACGCCCTGAAGGACGTGGTTAGTCACAATTCATGTTATCAGACGATTAGGGGATCATGCTCCCAATTTGATACACACTCAAATTAAATTAAGAATTTCAGGCGATATTTCAGTCAATAATAGCAAATTCTGGACATAGCTGTCTACAGTCAAATACTTGATCACACATTTTTGTATTTTTCATTATTTTTTGCATCCATTTTTGTCTGATTTTATGTATGTTCAATTCATTTTTTTATGAATCAAATTAAAACTGTTCAATATTGAGAAAAACTGAAAAACAAGACCAATTATTTTTTTCATTTCAATTCTATTTTTTTTAAAATTATAGTGATTTATTTTTTTGTATCATTTTGCATTTTAGTTTTGGAATCGATAATATTCCTACTGAATCATAAATTTAATTATAATTCAACCACTTGTAAAATATGCTTTAGTTTATTAATTATATTATCATAACATAAATTGCTGTACTTTGAAATAATTTCCATAATATCTGGTAAAAAATCATTAAAACGACAAATATGTTATTTTTCTATTTTTTTACAACATTATTGTTCCGTATTGATAGTCTCAAATTAATACTAATTATTCCAAATGAATTATATTACATATTTTTCATTTTTTATCATCCCCTGTTATTACAGAATCTTAGCAATATTTATTTAAATGTCGACATATAATTCAAAATGAAATGGCATATATATTGCTATAGTTTTAAGTGGATTTTTATAAAAGGGGCAAATAAAGAAAAAAATATACACCATTCTTAGCCCTTATTATTCTCGAATTAATATGAGCCATAAATATAGATTAAAGACAAAATTTGTGAGAATATGAGTATGATTTAAAACCCCACTGATTTTGCTACTCAACAACAATTAGAAGTAGCAAATGAAAGTATAGACTTGGCATTATTTGATGCACATATAAAACATGCTCTCCTTAATCAATAGGCTAATTCTGATTCGAGCTTTACAGAGTTAGCCTATTTTTTTATTTAACCTTAATCAATAATATGAGAGATGATGACCCATGGATGACCAACAATTTTCCCCCATGAATAGCGCCGGTTTTATCAAAAAACACGGCTTATACGATCCTGCCTACGAACACGATAGCTGTGGCGTCGGATTTGTTGTTCGAATAGATGGAAAGCCCAATCACGACATCGTACAGAAAGGCGTTCAAATACTTATCAATCTGGAACATCGTGGCGCTGTTGGCGGGGATAAATCCACGGGCGATGGGGCTGGATTATTACTTCAACTTCCGCACGAATTTTATCAGACAACATGCCCAGGTCTGAAAATCCCCAAACCCGGTGACTACGCAGTAGGCATGTTTTTTCTCCCATCCAATAGCCACCTTTCACTTGCATGCAAAAAAATAATCGAAAATGCAGTTATCAATGAAGGATGTGAAGTTATTGGTTGGCGACAAGTGCCCATCGATAATAGTGAACTTGGGAAGCTTGCTTTATCTACGGAACCACAAATTCAGCAGTTATTCCTTCATCGAAAAAACATCTCCGCAGAAAAATTCGAGCGAAAACTTTACGTCATTCGACGACTTATCGAAAAAGAAGTAGAAACATGGAAAAATGATGACGCCAGCCAATTTTACGTATGCAGTCTTTCCAGCCGCATCATTATATATAAGGGTTTGTTAACAGGTACTCAAATTCCCAGATATTATCCGGATTTGAATGAATCATCTTTCAAAAGTGCATTTGCATTGGTTCATCAACGATATAGTACAAACACGCTCCCGACATGGAATTTGGCACAGCCATTTCGTTATGTTGCACACAATGGCGAAATTAATACACTGCGGAGCAATATCAATCGTATGAAGGCTCGTGAACCGGTGTTAAAAAGTGAACTGTTCGGTAAGGATATCGAAAAACTAAAACCAATTATTGTTGAAACCGGCAGTGATTCCGCAATTTTCGATAATGTGCTTGAGTTGTTAACCATGTCGGGTCGTTCATTGCCTCACGCAATGATGATGATGGTGCCGGAGGCATATGGATCAAAAATTCATATGAGCGAAGATAAACGTGCATTTTATGAATTTCATTCAGCCATCATGGAACCATGGGATGGACCTGCGGCGCTTGCGTTTACTGACGGTCGCTATATCGGCGCGACGCTTGACCGAAATGGATTGCGTCCTGCTCGGTATACAATAACAAAAGATGGTATGATTGTTTTAGCATCGGAAACAGGCGTACTTGATATCCCTGGCGATCAAATTCATCAGCGGGGACGCTTGCAACCAGGAAAAATGTTTTTAGTTGATTTACAGCAAAACAGAGTTGTGCCAGATAACGAAATCAAGGCAAAAATATCACGACAACAACCATATCGTCGCTGGATTCGAGAAAACAGAATTGATATTCGCGGATTATTCATGCCATCGCGAATTCCATCTGTGGATTCTACAGAGTTGCTTCAAAAACAACATGCTTTTAATTACACCGATGAAGAATTGCGAATGATTATTACTCCCATGGCACAACGCGGCCAGGAGCCTATTGGCTCCATGGGGAATGATGCCGCATTGGCCGTTTTTTCCAATCGGCCACAGTCACTGTTCGCTTACTTCAAACAGCTTTTTGCTCAAGTAACGAATCCGCCAATCGATCCATTGCGGGAAGAGTTAGTGATGTCGCTGGAGAGTTTCCTGGGGCATGAGAGCAATTTTCTTGAAGAAAATGCAGATCAATATATTGGCTTGAAAGTACCTCAACCAGTACTCACAATTCGTGATATGGCGCGTCTGCGTGAAGCAGATCGTCCGGAAATTAAGACATGTGATATTGATATTCTTTTTAACGCCGACGGTGACGGTGATGCATTGAAAACCGCCATGGATGAATTGTTCAGAAAGGCGGAGGAATGTATTGAAAACGGAGCTAAAATTCTAATTCTTACAGATAGAAATTTAAGCGAAGACAAAGTTCCTATTCCATCATTGCTTGCTACCTCTGGTCTACATCATTATTTAACACAAAAAGGAATGAGAAATGCCGCGGCACTTGCAATTGAAACTGGCGAAGCACGGGAAGTAGTACATTTCGCTCTTTTAATTGGGTACGGCGCGGATGTGGTGTGTCCGTACCTTGCTTTCCAGACAGTACGACACATGACCACCATGAAATTATTTGAGAATACACAAATTCCTGAAGTCGCGATGGATCGATACATTACGGCTATTAAAAAAGGGCTTTTAAAAACCTTTAGTCGCATGGGCATTTCTACACTTCACGGCTTTTTTGGCTCCCAAATATTCGAAGCAGTAGGTATAAGCAAGGAAGTCATTGATACTTACTTCTGCAATACGCCGTCACGTATTGGCGGCATTGGACTTTCCGAAATTGCAAAGGAAGCAACGCTGCGGCATCGTAAAGGATACCCAAAATCCGGAAAACCTGAGCAGATGCTGGAACCGGGTGGCGTGTATCATATCCGCCACAATGGCGAGAAGCATATGTGGTCACCCGAAGCAATTTATCTGTTACAACAGGCAACCCGCACAAATGACTATAATATTTTCAAAAAATATATTGCTGAGGTAAACAATCAATCCAAGCAGCATGATACACTGCGGAGTATGTTTTCATTCAACAAGCGAAAATCGATCCCGATCGAACAAGTTGAGCCAGTTGAGGCGATCACTAAGCGCTTTGCATCAGCAGCGATGTCGTTTGGCTCTATCAGCCGCGAAGCACATGAAGCAATCGCGATCGCTATGAATCGAATCGGCGGAAAGAGCAATTCCGGTGAAGGCGGCGAAGATCCGGCACGTTATATTCCGCTTCCGAACGGTGACAGCAAACGTTCAGCGATTAAACAAATTGCTTCCGGACGTTTTGGTGTGACCACAGAATACCTGATTAACGCTGATGAACTGCAAATAAAAATGGCGCAGGGCGCTAAACCGGGAGAAGGTGGACAGTTGCCGGGCCATAAGGTAAGTCCGGAAATTGCTTCAGTGAGACATACAACTCCGGGCGTTACGCTTATTTCTCCGCCACCGCATCACGATATTTATTCGATTGAAGATTTGGCACAACTGATTTATGATTTGAAAGCGGTGAATCCAAAAGCGCGAATATCTGTCAAGCTGGTTTCCGAAGTTGGTGTCGGAACAATTGCTTCCGGTGTGGCAAAAGCAAAAGCTGAAATGGTGTTAATTTCCGGTCACGATGGTGGTACCGGTGCATCACCGTTAACATCAATAAAACATGCCGGTCTGCCATGGGAATTGGGACTGGCTGAAACCCAACAATCATTGGTTCAGAATAGACTACGTGACAGAATCCGTGTCCAAACGGATGGGCAGTTAAAGTCCGGACGTGATATTGCGATTGCTGCATTACTCGGTGCAGAAGAATTCGGATTTGGTACGTCTGTATTAATTACACTTGGTTGCATTATGATGCGTAAATGTCACCTCAATACATGTCCCGTTGGCGTCGCTACTCAGGATGAGGCGTTACGTGCACGTTTTCTTGGCAAGGCCGATTATGTTGAACGTTACTTACGATTCATAGCTCAGGATCTGCGAGAAATAATGGCAGAACTCGGATTTGCAACAGTCGATGAAATGGTGGGACGAGTCGATGTATTGAATACAGATCGGGCAATTGCTCACTGGAAATCTCAAAAACTCGATTTAAGCGCGATACTGCAGAAGCCGGCTGATCACAAAAAAACGGCGTTACGCTGTGTCAATGAGCCGGAAAAGAATCATCAAAACGCATTGGATTGGGTATTGATTGAAAAGGCCAAACCGGCGTTGGAACAAAAGGAGCCGGTTGAAATTAACATGCCGATCCGAAATATACACAGAACAGTCGGCGCGACACTTAGTGGTGAAATTGTCAAGCGCTACGGCTTGAAAGGCTTGCCGGATGATAGTATTCAAATCAACTTTAAAGGTTCTGCCGGACAAAGTTTTGGTGCTTTCCTGGCAAATGGCGTGTCGATGCGGATTGAAGGCGATGTAAACGATTATCTCGGCAAGGGAATGTCCGGTGGCCGAGTTGTTATTGTTCCCCCGGAAAAATCCGATTTTCAACCTCATGAGAATATAATCGCCGGAAATGTCGTTCTTTATGGCGCTACTGGTGGCGAGTTATATATTAATGGTATTGCCGGAGAGCGGTTTGCGGTGCGAAACAGCGGCGGTAACGCTGTGGTGGAAGGTGTTGGAGATCATGGTTGTGAGTACATGACCGGCGGGCGAATTGTCATTATTGGCCCAACGGGTAAAAACTTTGCTGCCGGTATGAGCGGCGGCATTGCCTATGTTTATGATAAAACAGAACTATTTGATACACGCTGCAACCTGGACATGGTTGAATTGGAAAGCGTCTGGAGCAAAGAAGATCAAACTATTCTTAGAACCATGTTGGAACGACATTATGAATTTACAGGCAGTGTGCTTGCCAAACGAATCCTGGACAACTGGGAAGCCAAATTGCCACTTTTTGTCAAGGTAATGCCTATCGATTATAAGAAGGTGCTGGAACGGATGCGATTTGAAGAAGAAGCAGATACGGAAACAGTATCCGCCACCGAGGAGGTGTATAATGATTAATAAGCAGACAGGTTTTATAACATTTAAACGGGAGGATGCTCCCAAGCGTCCGGTTGACAAACGGATACTGGATTATAAAGAATTTGAACTGTCGTTGCCGGAAGACCGGCTTCGTAAGCAAGCTGCTCGTTGTATGGATTGTGGTGTACCTTTCTGCCACTCATATGGTTGTCCCGTGAAAAACCTGATTCCGGATTGGAATGATATGGTATTCAAGGGTCAATGGAAGCGAGCGCTTGATCTTCTCCACGAAACCATAAATTTCCCGGAATTCACCGGTAGAGTCTGTCCTGCCCCCTGCGAAACTTCATGCACGTTGGCGATTAATCAACCTGCGGTAACGATTCGTCAAATCGAGCTGCAAATTGTTGAACGTGGGTGGAGGGATGGGATCATTCAGCCGGAGCGCCCACCATTCAAAACCGGACGGAGAATAGCTGTCATTGGTTCGGGTCCGGCCGGTCTGGCGGCTGCCCAGCAGTTAGCCCGTAAAGGTCACCGCGTTATTGTGCTGGAAAAGAGCGATCGGATTGGCGGACTTCTCCGGTACGGAATACCCGATTTCAAACTGGAAAAATGGGTAATTGATCGACGGCTCGAGCAAATGAGTAAAGAGGGTGTCATCTTTGAAACCGAAGTAAAAGCCGGTACGGATCTGGCTGTTCGCTACATGCGGCGCACCTTTGACGCCATCGTGATCACTACCGGTTCCATAATTCCCCGAGACTTGAATGTTCCGGGACGCGAATTACCGGGAATTCACTTTGCAATGGATTTCCTGGTGCAGCAGAACAAGCGAAACGCCGGCGATGAAATCCCGGGGGCTCAAGAAATTTCTGCAAAAGGAAAAAATGTTGTGGTTATCGGCGGCGGCGATACCGGATCAGATTGTGTTGGAACCGCGAAGCGGCAGGGTGCAAAATCAATTACACAGATTGAATTGCTTCCCAAACCACCTATGAATCGTGAATTACATAATCCATGGCCAATCTGGCCAACTGTGCTGCGTACTTCAAGTTCACATGAAGAAGGTTGTACACGTGACTGGAGTATAATGACGAAGGGTTTTATCGGTACCAAAAATGGTGTCAAGAAAATCAAAGCCGTCAAATTGGAATGGTCAGCTCCGGATGCGAATAGTCGACAAACGTTTAAGGAAATTCCGAATTCAGAATTTGAAATCAATGCCGATCTGGTCTTGTTAGCTATGGGATTTGTTCATCCCGAGCAGGGACCGTTGATCGAGAATTTTGAATTGAAAGTAGACGAACGTAATAATATTGTCGTTGATGAAAATATGATGACATCAATTCCCGGCGTGTTCGGCGGCGGCGATTGTGTCATGGGTGCATCACTCATTGTCAAATCGATTTTTCAGGGTCGTCAGGCGGCGAGTGGCGTCCATAAATATCTGATGAATCTCTGATCGGATTTGATTAAATATCCTGTTTTGATTTAATTATACATCCTTTAAACAAAACGATGCAGGGTGAAGCCAATATACTCTGCATCGTTTTTTTATAACAACAATTTCACAATTATTTATTGAATTTTGTTTATTTATTGGTTAAGTTAGGCTGATCAATCATACGAGCAGTGTTAATTTTCAATTGGCATAACAATCGAGAGGCAAAGTCAAATTTAATTGAAATTAAACCTGCCATTGAACAAGCTTGAATCACATTTCTCTACCAGACACTTTTTCTTTGTAATCTATTCGTTTGTCATTCCCACATGCTGTTAATGGGAATCCGGAAATAAAATAAGAACCTGGATGCCTGATAGAAACGCTCGGGCATGACAGATTATCCCAAAAAATTTACAACTTAAAGAGTGTCTGTTAAAAGGAATCGCATTAGTCATTGGTATAGTCAATCTTATACATTTATAGTGAATGAAATAAATTGGATCGTTTAAAAAATTGGAAAAATTTTTAGAAATTACACCCACGAGTAATGTACGTATTCCAAATTGGAAACGTGCTGTAATTAAGGTCGGTAGCGCATTGGTGACCGAAAGCGGCAGACGTATCAGTACCAAACATATGCTCCCGATTGCCAGTTTTATTACGGCTTGTCGGGATCAGGGCAAAGAAATAATACTCGTCTCTTCCGGCGCGGTTGCAGCCGGTTTATCCACACAATCCCGGTTGGCAACAAAACAACAGAAAACTATTCCGGAAAAGCAGGCTCTGGCAGCAATTGGCCAACCCATGCTTATGACGACATGGAGTCGATTGCTCGATTATACGTGCGCCCAATTACTATTAACATACGATGACATTCTCAATCGCAAACGATTCATCAACGCTCAGAACACGTTGATGGAATTATTGATGATGAAGACCATCCCCATCATCAATGAAAATGATACGGTTGCTACCGATGAATTAAAAGTCGGTGACAATGACAACCTCGCTGCTTTTGTCGCTGTTTTAGCGAATGCGGACCTGCTTATCATCTGCAGTGATATCGATGGATTGTATGATGCAGATCCGCGTACGCACCCCGATGCAAAACACATCAGTGTTGTGGAAGCAATTGATGAAAAAATTCATGCGCTTGCTGGTGGTGCGCAAAGTAAAATTTCCACCGGCGGCATGCGTACCAAAATACAGGCTGCCGAAAAAGCAACTTCCGGGGGGATCGATACAATTATAATGAACGGCACCAAACATGTATTCTTTCAAATGTTACTTGACGGAATTCTGTGCGGCACCATTTTCAAACGTCAGCAGCGACCAACCGTCGGCCGGAAACATTGGATGTTGCACGCTTTGCCCAGCGCTGGTTCGATTTACGTTGATAAGGGCGCTGCAAAGGCAATAAGTACATCAGGCGCTTCCCTATTACCATCGGGGATAGTGGAAATCAGCGGGGATTTCCAGGAAGGCGACGCCGTTTTTGTCTACGAACGAAATGAAGACGGCGCACAGCGCATCGCCAAAGGAATCACGCGATTTCGTTCCACAGATTTAGCCAAAATAATCGGTAAAAAAAGTCATGAAATCCCGCAAGTGTTGGATAAAAATCATCAGTCTGATGTTGTTATTCACCGTGAATACATGGTGATTCTAAATGGATGATTTCCACAAGTGGACCGGATTGCTATAAGCTTATCATTTTATTCAATCTGGCTTTGACAGTGCCAATTACAAATTTCGCCTGAATACAGATTTTGATCACAGCGTCTAAAGTGTGAGTTGGAATGGCATTCAATTTTTTGATCAGGAAAAACAGGAGACAATATGAACGCAACGGATATCAAAATAAAGGAATTAGCACGCGCATGTAAAGTTGCCTCCCGCGCGACAGCACGGCTAACGACCGCCCAGAAAAATCAGGCGCTCCACGAAATGGCAGCCGCGCTTATGGCGAATGAAAAAACTATTGTCAGTGAGAATGCAAAAGATGTAAAACATGCCAGAACCAAACAGCTTTCGAGCGCAATGATCGACCGATTGGTGCTCAACCACGATCGCCTCACCAAGATGGCAGACGCCCTTCGTGAAATTGCGATGCTGCCCGATCCGGTTGGCGAAATTTCCGACATCCGCACACGGCCAAGTGAGATTCAAGTCGGAATGATGCGCATCCCGTTGGGAGTGATTGCCATGATTTATGAATCGCGACCAAATGTAACATCCGATGCTGCCGGTCTCTGCTTAAAATCGGGCAACGCGGTACTTTTACGCGGCGGTTCCGAGGCGTTTCATTCTAACACGGCAATTACTGCCGCCCTGCATCAAGCAATGGAAAAAGTCGGAATTCCTGCAACGGCAATTACGCTCGTACCGACTACTGATCGCGCCATTATGAATGAAATGTTAACTCTCGATGAATCGATCGATCTCGTGATTCCCCGTGGAGGTGAAGGACTGATTCGGTTCGTCGTGGAAAATAGCCGTATCCCCGTCATCAAACATTATAAGGGTGTATGCCACCAGTATGTCGACAAGTCCGCCAATTTCGACAAAGCCATCAATCTGCTGGTGGATGGGAAAACGTCGCGACCAGGGGTATGCAATGCATTGGAGACGTTGTTGGTTCATAAAGATATTGCAGCCGAATTCCTGCCGAAAGCTGCCGAATATATGAACAAACTAGATGTGGAATTACGTGGATGCGAGAAAACATGCAAGATTCTGCCAAACATCGTCCGGACGACAAATGATGATTACGCGACTGAATATCTGGAACTGATCATTGCTGTACGGGTAGTGGATGATTATGAAATGGCTGTTTCCCATATCCAGGAATTTGGCTCTGATCACACTGAGGTTATTGTCACCGAAGACCTGGAAACAGCTCAAAAATTCCTGCGGGATGTAAACTCATCAGTTGTGACGGTCAACGCCTCCTCACGATTTTCAGATGGCGGTGAATTAGGGCTGGGCGCCGAAATTGGAATATCCACGACCAAACTGCATGCATTCGGTCCCATGGGGCTGGAATCGCTGACAACACGAAAATTCATTGTGGTCGGCAAGGGTGAAGTACGACACCCACAATCGAAGGTTATTTAGGAGCTAAAAACTCATAAAGCCGCAGCGAAAATTTGGATTCTCACTGGCGGCTTTTTCATTTTCCAACTATATTCGTCAGTCTTTAAATCCGAAATGTGTGATCAGTTGCGTGATAACTGACAAAGTCTCAGGCTCAACTTCGATTAATTGAAATCCGGTATCAAAATAATCGGTATTTACATCTTGCTTACACCAGATACTTTGTGCTGCAAATGTTACCTGCGATTTGTCACTCAATTGCTCGGGCAACGTCATTCGCAACTGGAACATCTTTTCTGTGACAATGGCTTTATTACTGAGCATCATCAGGCCTTCATGTGTAATATCCACTGCAAAGCCAAGTAGCTCATCCGTTTTATTGTCAAACACCTGCAAATAAAATATTAAATTTCGCCGTTTGGCGATTCTTCGCTCTTCCATACACCACCTCACCAGATAATTTTTAATCATTCATGCAGTGCTTAGCTGTTAATCATCACCCCCAACCATTTGGACAAAACGACATGTTCAGATCGTTTATCAGCAAATACCAAACTGCTTCTATTGGAAATTTAATAACACGTAAATTCAGTTAATTTCCATTCATATTCTTTTCAATTTTTGCCCACGAATCACGCAAGGCAACAGTACGGTTGAAAACCAATTTTTCAGATGTCGAATCCTTATCCACGCAGAAATAACCGAGTCGTTCAAATTGCATGCGATCCCCGGCCTTTACATCAGCCAGATTTGGCTCCAGCTTACAATCGGAGATTATTTCCAGGGAATCCGGATTGAGATAATCGCGAAAATCGCCTTCCATTGCATCCAGATCAGAAACATTGAACAATCGATCGTATTGGCGGACTTCTGCTTGCACAGCGTGTGCGGCAGAGACCCAGTGAATTGTACCTTTTACTTTTCGACCATCCGGCGAATCTCCGCCACGAGTCAACGGATCGTATGTACAATGAACTTCAACAATATTGCCGGTGCTATCTTTTACAATATTGTGGCACGTAATGTAATACGCATACCGCAAACGCACTTCCTGTCCCGGAGCCAGGCGGAAATATTTTTTCGGCGCATCTTCACGAAAATCATCCTGTTCAATGTAAAGCTCACGTGAAAATGGAACCTTGCGGATGCCCTGCCCTGGATCTTCCGGATTATTGACGGCATCAAGCTCTTCTACCTGTCCTTCCGGATAATTCGTTATCACAACCTTCAGCGGTTTTAACACAGCCATATATCTGGGTGCAGTTTTATTTAAATCTTCACGCACAGCATGCTCCAACATCGCAACATCAACCAAACTGTCGCGTTTGGCAATGCCAATCCGGTCGCAGAAATTGCGGATTGCTTCCGGCGTATAACCACGGCGACGCATTCCGGAAATCGTCGGCATCCGGGGATCATCCCAACCAGCGACATGCTTTTCATTTACCAGGATAAGAAACTTCCGCTTGCTCATCACAGTGTACGTCAGGTTGAGTCGGGCAAATTCAATCTGCTGCGGAGCATAAATTCCCAACGCATTTACAAACCACTCATACAGGGGCCGGTGATCTTCAAACTCCAGCGTACAAATAGAATGTGTAATTTTTTCGACGGAGTCGCTCTGACCGTGCGCCCAATCGTACATCGGATAAATATTCCATTTATCACCGGTACGATGATGCCGGGCATGTAACACGCGATACATAACCGGATCACGCATATTTATGTTACCCGAAGCCATATCAATTTTTGCACGCAACACACGACTGCCATCAGGGAACTCACCGGCACGCATCCGGCGAAACAAATCAAGATTTTCTTCTACGCTTCGGTCGCGATACGGGCTGGAAATTCCCGGCGCTGTTAATGTACCACGGTACTCGCGAATCTGCTCGGCAGTCAAATCGTCGACATACGCCTGTCCCTGCGTTATCAGTTGCTCGGCCCATTCGTATAGCTGTTCGAAATAATCTGATGCGTAAAATTCTTTTTCGCCCCAGCTAAAACCAAGCCACCTGACATCTTCCTTAATTGAATTAACGTATTCTTCTTCTTCCTTTGTGGGATTGGTATCATCGAAGCGCAGGTTGCACTTACCGTTGTATGATTGCGCCAATCCAAAGTTCAGACATATCGACTTGGCATGTCCGATATGAAGATATCCGTTTGGCTCCGGCGGAAATCGCGTTTGAACCCGACCTTCATACTTCCGCGTTTCCAGATCGTTATCGATTATATCACGAATAAAATTTGAGGGCCGCTTTGGCAGATTATCGTTGTCGGTATTATTTTCTTTCATGTATCAACTCCTGATGCATCCATATCGTTAAACATCGTTTGAAATGATGAATTGAATTGCAATTCTTATTTTAATATCTTTAATATTTAGTGTTTCTCCCAATTTTTAACAATTTGAAGAATATCGCGAATGTATGCACATTCACACGCGGTATCGCACTTTCTGAAATCATCAAAATGCAGGCAATATTCCGGGCATTCAATTGATCCCATCGCTCGTGTCTGCATTATTTCACCCTTGTATAGGTCAGTAAACTTTTCCGATTGAACCGAAACCGATGATCCACACGTTTCATGAGTGAATACAAGTATGCCAAGCTCAAGAACGTCAAAATTTCCCATATATCCCTGTAGCTGTACTTTCGGATCCTGCAAAAAGTCATCGCGAGTCATCCAGATGTGATTGCACATACCACATTTTTTAAAGTGATTTGACATTGCCAGTCTGTTTTCCGTTTAGGGGCAAAATCGATAATACATCGCGAGAGTTTGTTGCATCGATCCCATGCTTGAAACACCAATGAAGTACGTGGATAATTTCTGTTGAAAAAGTACATCCAACGATACCAAATTAGGATGACGCCAAATTTTAACACGTTCAATATGCTCAATATCGTCACACCACTCTGGTGGGGTTACAACGTGGTGATTTCTACAAATTGCCGGTCGAAAATGATGAATACTACAATTCTGATCCGATGTTAGAAATAAACATGGTATTCGTTGCTTAAGATATAATGTACATAGTTCATCATGATCAATCTTCTCGAAATTGGATATTTTATTGAGTATGTTCACTCGTTTTTGAAGCTGCTCGAAAATACGCGTTAGTTGCTCGTTTGTATATTCCTTTTTTATATGAAACCAGATGTTAACTGCTTCCAATGGAGAAATTTGCACAAGCGTGCTACAGCACGCCCCGCAGTTTGGTCCGCATGAAATTGGAGCCGGGGCTTCCTGATTAAATGCTGCTAATACATTATTGTAGAATTGGTAATATTCAGGTAGTAAGTCATTAAGAAATGTGACCAGGGGGATATTTCGCTCTGTCACGTTATTTACTAAGTTTTTGGAATAGTCCACAAATTTTTGTGTTAGTTCCTGAACCCGTTCCACACGACATCCTCCAATTTTTCAACAGTCATTAAAATGACACATATTATACAAATTCTGATGTTAAATGTCAATAAAAATGACTGTATAAAAATTATTTTGTAACGATTCAAACTACCTTAACTTAGAGCTTATTGTTTACTATTCCACTTCGTTCGGCTGCGCTTATTCCTGCCACCCAACCGGTAGAAAATGCGATCTGGAGATTGAAACCACCGGTATCCGCATCAACATCCAAAATTTCACCGGCAAAGAACAATCCGGCATGCAACCTGGATTCCATAGTACCCGGAAAAATCTCTTTTATATTAACACCCCCTGCCGTTATAATGGCGTCCCGAAAATCACCATGCCCAATTATCTCAAATCGAAAATTCTTTAACCAGTAGCGAAGTTTTTTCCGCTGATTTGATGTAATTTGATGACACAAGTTTTCAGCATTCAACTCGACCTGTTGCAGGCAAACAGGTATAAGTGACTTCGGCAAAAGCCCTTTTAAAAACGACTTGACAGTTCGTTTTCCATACTGATCAATATCGCGTAATAATCTGTTATCCAGTTGCTGTTCATCAAGCGCCGGTTTGAGGTCGATTGATATCGTTACCGAATGGCGTTCGTGTAGCGCTAATACAATATTTCGACTGAGTGTCAGGATAATCGGACCAGACAGCTCGGTTTCTGTGAACAGCATTTCTCCAAAACATTCTCCACGCTTTTTTTGGTCAATCCACACGCTGACACTAACATTACGCAGACTGAGACCCTGTAATTGCTTGGCAGTCGTCCCGGCGGTAATTAGCGGCACAAGCGCTGGTGTTGGTTCAGTAATTGTATGTCCCAATCGCCGCGCCCATTCATAACCATCGCCTTTCGATCCGGTTGCCGGATACGCTTTGCCACCTGTTGCAATAACAACGCATGATGCCAAAAATTGTCGTTGCGTTTCCACATCATCCGAGGTATGGATATCGGCATCAATCTGCCACAATTTGTCTGAACGCTTTTCGATATTCTCTACCTGTGCACGTGGTATGATCTTTACGCCCGTTTGTTTTGCATAGTAAATGAAAGCATCAACAACATCCTTTGCCGAATCCGATGCAGGGAACACCCGCTCTCCGCGCTCGACTTTTACTTTGACGCCAAGTGAGGAGAGTAACTCAATGAGTTCATCATGAAAAAAACGACTGAATGCCTGGCGAAGGAATCGACCATCCGGTTGGATATGCGAGATAAATTCAGGAAGCGGCGCCAAATTTGTAATGTTGCATCGCCCTTTTCCGGTAATCATCAATTTTCGCGCAGGTGTTCGCATGCGCTCGAGTAATAATGTGGAAGCGCCATGTTGCGCCGCCTGAGCCGCAGCGATTAATCCGGCTGGTCCCCCGCCGATAACAATCACATGAAATCGATTTTCAGGCGTCATTGTCCCCAGCCTGCGCCTGAGCCTGGCGTCGTTCACGCATCATTTTTTGAATTTCATCGCGTTCCTGAGCCAGCTCGTTCAATAACGATGAAATTGGCCACTTTTCCGACATATTGGTTAACGTTGCCCACAATTGCGTTGGAAGTTTACCAGTACGGTAGGAATTTATTAATGTATGAAATTCATGCTCTGTCAATCCCGACATAATTACTGCACGACGCAAGTCAGATTTCTCACCAGCCCCACTATTGTGTGGTAAAGCCACCAATTCACCCAGTTTTTTGTTTTTATGCTCACTCGTCACAAACACGATTGAAATGTCCCCGAGTATGCTATTTACAAATTTCACGAACAACGGATGCTCTTCAGCCGCGTATCCACATACCAATATCGCACGCGGACCATACATTGGTAGTTCACTTTGTCCGACAGGTTGGAATGTTGCTTCTTCAGGCATTCTCAACTCCCTATTATTTTCCAGTTCAAACTTAACTCATTGTAACCATTCACAAGATAAACGTGCTATGCACATCTGTCACTAAGAATATCTAATAATATCAGCCGTCTTAAACCGGACAAAAGTGCGTAGCACGTCATCTTTTTTTTAATATCAGTAAACCTATAGCAGCTATTTTCAATAAAAATTGAATATAATACAAAATATATCTAATGTCAATCTAAAAACCGAATTTCGATTTTTCTGACCATGTGTTTCTATTACCATTGATGTCAGATATCCTTACATAGTTATTTCAAAATTTTCTTATTGTTGGACATCCACGAAGAAAGCCGTTCAAAAATCCAAACATATTTGCCGAGTGATTATCTGATCTACAAAATTCCTAATTCTTTACTTTTCGGAATGTTAGACCATATAAAATATTTTGGTATATAAGTTGCACGTGCCAAAGCAAAATTAATTTAACATCACATTACAGTGGTTTTTCATATACAATGGTCAGTTACAAGATAACATGACCTTCTATTGGTTGTAAAAGGCTAAAGTGCAACGCTTATGGATTGAGACTAATTGTGGGGTAGCGAACAATTGTTGTCCCATTCCCAGCAAGCGTGCTCCCTGTAGATCATTGCATTAAAAATAGACATCAGTCAGGGGTATGAGCACTTAAGTTATTTTCTCCGCGAATGGAAAGGCAATCATCCGTTTTGGAAGGTTGCCTTTTCTATTTTAAATTAATGAGTGCGTTGATCATGCCAAAGGCATTAAATCAACACAATCATTAATACGCCTATTAAATTTTAATGATTATGAACATATTTCAGCTAAACCGTTGCCTGAGCCTGCCGTCTCGCACCGGCGTACCGTTCCGATGCATCGGAACACGAAC
>JAFGDW010000032.1 GCA_016931935.1 Candidatus Zhuqueibacterota bacterium
ACTCTGCATTCTCTGCATCTCTGCGTTTGTATTTTATCTACAAAAAATTTTAGGTTTTATTGATCAAGAGCATATTTTATGAATATTGAATTACAATTTAAGCCATTAAAATTTTAAGATGTTAGTAATCTGATAAAGTATCCATTCAATAAAAGAGGGTAGTTTTAATTTGTAAGCATGATAATACTGTATCATTAATTCCATAATTTATTGAACGGATACCTGATAAAGTTGAAATAGTGCTGTCGTAAAATATGGAAATGACAATTAACTGCAGCCGTGGTTTCTTCGATGTAAGCCGCTGAAACGGCTGGATGGAGTTATTTTGATTGTGTCACCATGCTTAAGCATGGCGCTGTTATAATGATGCTGCTATAATGTTTTTTGTAATTTCACCCCGATTTATCGGGGTGATAAAATGAGACACAACAATAAATATAACCGCTTCAGCGGTTTTTCCTTCCTACACAGCTAAGCTAATTAATAAGTTTTAAAATAATTTTTCCTTTACAACATTGTTGCCCATCCATTTACACACTTGACATTGCTGTAAAAAGTTGATATATTGCAGCCATGCCATAATGTTACGAAAGGAATGATATGCCTGCGAAAAAACAACCCATCCCGACTGTTTTTATTTCATCGACCAAAGAAGATTTGGAACCTTATCGCGCTGCTGCCCGCGATGCAGCGCTTAAAGCGAAATGTCAACCTGTCATGATGGACTATTTTGCTGCTGACGGTCATCCGACGCTGGAGACCTGTTTGGAAAAAGTACAGTCGTGCGACGTGCTGGTGGTGATTGTGGCTCATCGTTACGGCTGGATTCCCAAACACAAATCCAACCGCAGCAAAAAAAGCATCACCTGGCTGGAGTGCCAGCGAGCGCTCGATGACGGCAAACAGGTGCTAGCCTTTCTCGTCGATGAAAAATTTTCATGGCCTGAAAACCGGAAAGAAAATCACCGGTTGACGCAAGCCATGAATGCCGGAACAGCAACACCGGAGCTGTTTGCCGAAGTGAATTTTGCCGTGCAACAGTTGCAGAAATTCAAGCAGGTGCTGAAAAAACGAACGCTGGCATTTTTTACCGATCACCACAGCCTGGGCCAGGCAGTGCAGCATGCGTTGAGCGAATGGCAAAAACAATGGCTAACGGCAGCGCCGCTAACACTGCCGGATACTCCCAAGCAAGCGGCCGATCCGCAGGAGTATTTCCACTGGCTGCATGAGGAATGCGCTACCATCGATATTCGCGGACTGGCGGTTGGCAGTGGCAAGGCGCACCGGTTTGGAATAGAGGAACTATATATTCCGCTGACGACGGTCGATCATCACGCCAGCAGCAGATATGGAAAGACGAAACGTGATGCCGATGAGCGGCACGAAATGGAAATTCGTCGCAGTATTCCGCTGCACGAGCTATTACAGCAATCCCGTGTGGTGATTATTGGTGATCCTGGCGCCGGCAAAACCACGTTTTTGCGCCGCATTGCCTATAATCTATGTCAGACATTATCAGGCAACGAACCAACCGCGGTCCGGGACCGGCTGGGATTAACAAACCCGTTATTCCCGCTGTTTATCCGATTGGGCGAGCTGGCGCAGCATATCCGGCATTATCAACTTCATTCTGGCGACGATCAACCGGCGCTGGCAGATGATCCGCACTGGCTGATACATTTCCTGGCAAACCGCAGCGGTTCGCTTGGCTGGGGATTACCGCGAGCGTTCTTTGACGATCTGTTGAGCAAAGGCAAAGCATTATTGCTGTTCGACGGGCTTGATGAAGCGCCGGACCAGCGTACGCGCGAGCTGCTGAGCGCCATGCTCGATCAGGCCGTTGGTGCTTTTAAAACCTGCCGCTGGGTGGTTACCTGCCGCCCCAAAGCCTGGGAAGGCGCGGCCATGTTGCAGCGGTTTGAACAATATACGATTGAACCGCTTGAACCGCAAGCGGTGGAATTTTTTCTCACCCGCTGGTCGTTGGCCTTGCACGACCAGATGGAAAGCCGGGCCACATTTCATAAACAGGAATTGATGGAAGCGCTCACCAGCCGACCGGATATCCGCCGCATGGCGGGTAATCCGGTGATGCTCACCGCCCTGGCAGTGGTACACTGGAATGAACGGCGCCTGCCGGAACAGCGCGCCGATTTGTACGAATCGATTATTGGCTGGCTGCTGCGCTCGCGCGAGCAGAAACCGGACCGCACCAATGACGAGCGTTGCAAGCTGCACCTGCAACGGCTGGCGCTGGCCATGCAAACACATCCGGATGGTCGGCAGGTGCAGGTCGGCCGACGCTGGGCTGCTGAGTCGATTAAGGATGGCTTCCCGGTGGACGATGAAAATGAGCGGATTCGCCTCGCCGAGCTGTTTTTAATGCAGGAGGAACTGGATAGCGGAATTATTGTCGGTCGCGGCAATAATCTGCAATTCTGGCACCTGACGTTTCAGGAGTTTATGACCGCCCGGGCGCTGGGTGGCATGGTGGAACGCAGGCAACAACGCCAGCTTGTTCAACCGGCGGTGTTGCACAGCCCGGAATGGCGTGAGCCGCTACTGCTGTTCACCGGCGTGTTGCACCGCCAGGGGGTGGATAAAGTGGATAATTTCTTCCGCGCCATACTTGATATGGCCGAAAAAAAACGCGGCTCCCTGGCCGATGAAGCCCGCTGCGTTGGTTTGATTGGCGCGATGCTGCGCGATCTGGCGCCGTTTAAATACGAACTCACCGATCCGCGCTACTTCGATATGTTGCAGCGGGTGCTGGCCATTTTCAGCAAACCCGCGGCGAACACGCTTGACCTGCGCGACCGCGTAGATGCTGCCGACGCCCTGGGCCAGGCCGGCGATCCGCGGTTTATGGAATATCATGAATTTTACCGGAACAAGCAGCATGGATTTATCACTGATAATCGCCGGTTTGTGTGTGGCCATCCCATGATAAAAATTCCGGAAGGGACATTCCTGATGGGCGCACAAGCGGAAGATACCAGCGCGCCAAATTATGATACTGCTGCGCAAAGTCGCGAAGCGCCTGTGCACGACGTTCACCTGTCCGCATATAACATCAGCCAGTTTCCGGTCACCGTTGGCGAGTACCTGCAATTTACCGGCGACGATGGCTACAGCAGCGAACGCTACTGGCAGGCGGGTGGTTTCGGACAGTTCAAAGCGCCGGACAACTGGGACGATCAGCAGCCCTATCCCACCCGGCCGGTGGTGGGTGTCAGTTGGTTCGAAGCGATGGCGTTTGCCAGCTACAAAGGCATGACGCTGCCGACTGAGGCTCAATGGGAACGGGCGGCGCGCGGACCGGGAGCGTACCGTAAATACCCGTGGGGGAATCATGAACCGGATGAACAAACCGTAAACATTTGGGAAAGCATGCTACATCAGATAAGTCCTGTGGGATTATTCCCCGACGATTGCACGCCGGAAGGGGTGATTGACATGGGCGGTAATGTGCTTGAATGGTGCCGGGACTGGCGCGATGTGGAATCGGATCAACGTTCGACATTTTATGAACGCTCAGCGGGCAGCCGCGATCCTGTCAATGCTGATGGCGATGAGTTTGGTGTTCATGGTGATAAAAAATACCGCGTGGTTCGTGGCGGGTCGTTCTACGGCGTCAGGAGCTTCATGCGCTGCGCCTACCGTTACAGGAACCAGCCACATAACCGTAGCTTCAATCTCGGTTTTCGTGTGGCGTGCGGCGCTTAGTCTTGATTCTCTGTTTATCTGTTCATTTGTAAATCTGAAAAAAAATTTTTTACAAGCTGGCATTCTTTTATAACAGCGCCCCGATTCCCGGTATCGTTTCCTTAGAGAAAAAGGAAAACCGGACGATGTATCGGGGCGATAATAATGAGACACAACAATAAATATTACCGCTTCAGCGGTTTTCCAAACAATTCGCTGATGCGATTAACGTATTGTTGCCCAGTTCCTGACACCATACTGAAGCCTGGCGCTATTGCAATCGACTTCATTTAGTTCTGCAAAATTATAACAGGTTGGATCATATATCACAACCGTGTCTCCAACTCATCTGGCGTTAAAATAGTCATATAAATCTGGCAAATGTCGTTATCGAATAATGTGCCAGCCATTTGAGTGAGGTAGCCGCGCAGTGTGGTTTTGGGGGCAGGATCGCTCCATGGGCGATGGTTCAGGACGCGATCGCAAAAGTTACACACGTGAATGATCCGGGCGCCGATGGGAATGGCTTCGCCCTGTAAGCCCAGCGGAAAACCAGTGCCATCCATGTGTTCGTGATGGCTGTAAATCATCGAGGCAATCGGGTGGAGCCGTTCCACGCCGCGAATCAGTGTGGCGCCATATACGGGATGGTTAATGTAGCGATCCGTTTCATCAGCAGACATTGCGGATGGATTTTTAATGAGCAGTGTATCCGGAAGACTTAATTTTCCAACATCATGTAAAAGTCCGGCGAGTTGGACATTGAAAATATCGGTTTCGGCAAAATTCAGTTTTTTGGCAATCTCGGTGGCGTGGACGGAAACAATTTTGCTATGCGCTGCCAACGCCGGATTCCGCTGTTCTGATAATTTTACAATCATTTGAATCGTGCTGACAAAATTATCCTCCAGGCTATTGTAAAGCTCACGCAGCGAATTATTCTTATCCTGCAATTCGGAATTTAGCCGTTTTAAGTCATTTTTTTGGAATTCAATCTGATCGACTCGTTCCCGGACTTTGCGTTCCAATTCCTCATTCAATTTTTTTAGCGATGCATTCTGCTGTTTCACCAATGCATCCAGTTGCTTGTTACGGATGACAAGCTGGTAGCGGCCAAGCAAGCGTTCAATAACGCCATGAAGAATTTCATCATCCCACGGCTTCTGCAAAAAGTAATCAACATTTCCGGTGTTGATTGCATCAATAGCGATATGCATATCAGAATGTCCGGTCAGCATAATTTTCATTGCATCGGGAACGATTTGAATCGCTTCGTGCAGCATATCGAGGCCGCTCATTCCCGGCATGCGCTGATCAGTGATAATCAGAGAAAATCCTTCGTGTTTATATTCATTTAAAACGGCAATTCCTTCGCTACCGGAAGTTGCCGAGTAGATATTAAAGTTGAATTTCCGAAGCGAACGATTTAGCGATTTAATAATATTTTCTTCATCATCCACGAGAAGGATGTTGTAAGTTCCCATGGTGTTTCCTTCTATAAATTCTGTTCCTGCAGACTTTGAGTCTGAAACGAATAGCCTGCAAGCCGTCCCGGTTGCAGATAATCCCGAACCTCTTGTGAAAGGTCAGAAATAGTCAATGCCCGCGAAATGGAGAACCGTTTTTCTTCATACAGATCAACGAGTTCCGGCTCCAGCCGCGGTTTGTCCGGATTGAATACCATCACAGTTGGTTTAATGGTTGAATTATGATTAACGCTGATTACCATTCCAACACGACCATCGTTCAATTCCACCAGCGAACCGGGCGGGTAAACGCCGACACTCTTTATTAGCACTTCAATCAGATTTACCGGAAACTTGTTCTTCATATTTTTGTACATATACGACAATGTCACGTGCGGAAGTTGATTTTTTGATGCCGTATTGACATGGGCAAGATTATCATAGCAGTCCGCAATTGCCACAATTTTGGTGAGGAATTTAATGCTTTCTCCCTTCAATGCAGATGGATAACCCGAACCGTCAATACGCTCATGATGGTATTTGACAATATCCAGCGCTTCTTCCGGGAAGTCCGGCATTTGCGACGCTATTTCATAGCCGTATTGACAATGTTGCTGAACAATTTCCTGTTCGGCGTTGCTGAGATTTTCCTTTTTCATAGCAATCCGCAATGGAATATTGCGATAGCCGATATCGTGAAACAGTGCGCCCATGCCGAGAATTTTCATATCATCGTTGCTGATGTTGGCGACTTTTCCCATTAATAACGAGATGATGGAAACGTTCAACGAATGGAATTGCAACATTTCTTTGTGCTTTTTAACATTGACAAAATGCACCAACGATTCGGAATCTTCCAAAATGCTGTTGCTGATAATTTTTACGAAATTTGAAGTTTTGCGAACAGCGCGGATGTCGCTTTGGGTCAGGCCATCGAAAATATCATCAACAATATTAATTGCCTGTTGATACGTTTCGTTTGACCGCTGCAGAGCGATTTTTTTATCAAGCACGTCCTGCTTTTTTTTAGATGGTGGTGAAATTGCCTGAACATTGTATACAGTCTCTTCGGATTCGTTAACGACGGTCACCTCTGTATAATCATTTTCTGCTAAAGATTGAACATTTGGTTGCTGAATCACGTTTATTTCTTTCAGCCCCAATTTGTATAATTTTTTCAGTTGAGTGTCCGAAGTAATTTCAAACCGATTTTTGGAAAACGGATGAAGTAACCAGGGAATATCCAAATAGACTTCCATCCCAATTCTGATTTGCTCCACAGGCAGGGCAACCATTATTTCATCACTATTTTCTTGATTTTGTTTTGACATGATTTCCCGTTATTGTAGTTCGACGAACGAAATAATAACACCATTGGCGTTCAGCTCCGTATCGAGCGGCACGCATTTTACATGAAACGTAAGCGATTCATTGAAATAGTATTTCATGTGCTGAGGCAAATACGTTTTGATTGCCTCTTCGGCAAGTTGCACCAGATCGAAATCAAAATGAGCAGCCAGTGTTGATCCCACAAGAGGAATGTTATCCCGTTCGAAATATAGTTTTGCCAGCCCATTGGAAAAAATGACGTTACCCTGTTCGGTTGCGCCGATTACGCCGAGCGGCAGGTGTTCCAAAATTTCATAGGACAGATTCAGTTCCTTGTTTTTTTGAATTAATTCGATCGTGCGCTTTTCAACTTCCTTTTCCAGGTTTTTGTTTAAATATCGGAGTTCTTCGTTCTGCTTTTTGATCTGCTCGTTTAACGCCGTATTCTGAGCTTGTAAATGCCATAGATCAAGGGATTGACGAATTGTTTCTTTTAGTTCCAGTTTATCCCAGGGTTTTAATAAATATTTATAGACGTGCCCTTTGTTAATGGAAGCGGCAACGGTATCGATATCGGTGTACCCGCTGAGGATAATGCGAATAGTCTGTGGATACATGCTTTTTACTTTTGCCATAAAATCGATACCGGACGTCCCCTCAAGCCGAATATCAGCAATAAGCACCTGGATGGCATGCTCTTTCATGATTGACAATGCCTGTTCTGCACGGGTCGCTGTTAATATCTGGTATGGCTCCCGCCTGAGCTCGCGACGTAATGCATTGATGACATTTTCTTCGGTGTCAATTAAAAGGATTCGATGTTCACTGGTTTCATTGCTCATGGTAAATTATATTTTTTATAGGGTGAGTAATGCATTTATTTAAATTAGACCGATTGCTAAAGTTTGACCAAATCTCTGCTACCCAGCGATATCATTCTCACTTCGCTCACCGACAAATTCCAGCGGCAAATCAATCGTGAACGTAGTGCCTTTATCAACTTCACTTTCGACCAATAACTTGCCTTTGTGATGATCGACAATAATCTCATGCGAAATGTGCAGTCCCAGACCGGTACCCTTGCCGACGGCTTTGGTCGTGAAAAACGGTTCATAAATTTTATCGATAATAGTTTCCGGGATGCCCGGCCCGTTATCGGCAATTTTTATCGTAACATGGTTGTTCTCGGCACAAGTTTGGATATGAATCGTTCCCAATTCACTGCGTTTCTGGGACTTGATTGCTTGCGCAGCATTTACCAGAATGTTTAAAAATACCTGATTGATTTCATCGCCGCGGCAGGCGATTGTTGGTATCGTCTCAAATTGTTTATCGACCTGGGCGACATATTTTATTTCATTACGGGCGACAGTCAGCGTGCTTTCCAATGCTTTGTTAACATCATATTCATCCACAATTTCATGATTGAACCGGGAGAAGTTCTTCAAATTCTGAATGAGTGACATCATCCGCTCGAATCCGTCCACTGATTCTTTAAAAATATCGTCCGTATCGTCGAGCAAAAAATCGATATCTTCTTTTTCACGCAACGCTTGAATTGCCTCAAACTCAGCATCTTGCTCAGGTGTCATCGCTGGTTTACAGGTTTCGAGCAGTGACTCCATCGATTTCATATATCGCTTAATGATGGTGATGTAATCCTTCAATGTAGTGAAGTTACTGGAAATGAATCCCAGCGGATTATTGATTTCATGAGCAATACCCGCAGCAAGTTGCCCGATAGATGCCAGTTTTTCTTGCTGGATCATTTGCGATTTCATATGACCGATCGCCTGTTGTGTCTCTACAAGCTGTTGATGAACATCGCGTTCAGCAATCAGATTTTTATTGTATTGAATCCACTCGGCGACTTTTGCTGCAGCTTTATCGATTTGATTGTCGATTGTTACAACCATCTTCTGTGTTTGCGGACAGCGACATAAAGTGCTTGCGGAAAAGGTCGAATCCGATTTTCGCAGGAACATCACCGGTGAAATTATATTCGCTGCAATAAATTCCGATGCCGGTTGGTTGTACAGTTGCTCGGGTAGTTCATCATCAATAATAATGAAATCGTTAGAACTGAACTGCGATAATGTTTCCCACGATGCTGGATTTATTATATGGCCAAGCTGATATTTTGCTGCATCACTTTGAAATATGCGTTGCAGTGCGTTGAACAACGCATTGTTCATACCCAGATATACCACTCGAACAGATGGTTTCATGTTACTCCCCTTCGGTTAACGTTTCCCCTCAAGCAGTACTTCCAATTTTCGCAGCAGTTTTAATATTTCCATACCGCGACTGTTAATATCGTCGCCCATTTCCTGCAATTGTTTGGATTCAATTGCCATTAGCTTATTCGAATGGATAATTACATCCGTCATATAGGGCAAAATTGTTTTGGTAATGTGGTTGAGAATCTTCGTCTTGTTCTCATCAGAAATTTGTGCTTGTTCTTTAAGTTTTGTAATTTCGTGATTTTGTTTTTTTAGTGTTTCATTTTGTTTGGTCAGTTTATCGATTAGCTCTCGTCGTTCTTTAACAATGTGATTTAACTCAATTGCCTGCCGAATTGTGGGAATAAATTCTTCTTCCATTTTCCAGGGTTTTGTCAAATAGCGATGAATATGCCCCTTGTTAATGGCGCTAAGAATTGTCGATACCTGATAATATCCGGTAAGAACAATGCGCGTCATTTCCGGATATTTTTCCTGGACGATATTTAAAAGCTCAATCCCGTTCATACCCGGCATCTTTAAATCCGTGACAATCACGGCGACTTCCTGCTCTTTCAGAATTTCCATGGCTTCTTCGGCGCCGTTGGCAAATAGACTAATATACGATTCATCGAGCAGCCCCCGACGTATTGTTTGTAGCATCAATTTCTCATCATCGACAAAAAGCACCTTATCGTCGGTTGTTATATCGTTCATGGATATCCTCCTTTATGGCAGATGCGATATTGCTAATCATTTCCGGCGAAATATGTGGGTGGTCAAAATAGGATAAGTCCGGTTCATCATCATTTTTACAAAAATTCATATAGTTTACCAGCCGGTCGGTGAAGCTGGCCATTTCCACCAGATCGCGATACGAATCACTGGCGCGTTCCGGGCAGTGGTGGAACAATGCGACTTCCATAATCATTTCCGGCAAATTCCACCAATCGAGAAAATAGGCGCCGATTTCCGCATGTGAGATATATTCATAACCCATTGCCAGCTCGCAGTCGTAAAAACTAAAATGCGGATGATCGTTTTGGTAGCGAATGATGTTCAGGTACCGTTCAGTATAATACTGAAGTAAAATAATTTTACCTATATCGTGTGTAATTCCCACAGCAGGGAACGGTTTGTATTTGATCGAATCCGGCAACAGGGAATAAAATTTGGGAATATAGCGATTTACCAGACTTGAATGATCGAATATATCCTGCAGCAGCCTGGTCTGTCGATCATCCCATTGCATTTCGGACGTTAGCGACATTGTTAACACAATATCTTTTACCGGATTGATACCGATATATACCATCGCATAATCGATGGAGGCGGTTTCTTTCAGGCCGTAAAATGCCGAATTTGCCACCTGCAACACTTTTGTGGCCACCGAGGCATTCTTCTTAATAATTTCCGAAATTTCATTCATCGGCTTTTCATTTTCAATAGCATTGATAAATTCCTGGTACAATGTCGGAAGATTTGGTAATGTATCGATTGTGTTGAGCAGTTTCAACAAATCTTTCCGTTTGAATATTTTCTGAATTTCCAGAATGTGCTTCAGGCGCTTTATTAGTACTTCATCATCCCATGGTTTGGAAAAATAGGTGAGCGCCACGCCGCTGGTTAATGCTTTTAAAACGGCTGCCTGTTCAATGTAACCACTTAACAATATCCGGCTGATGTTGGCGTAGTTTTCTTTTACATGTGCCAATAATTCCAGCCCATTCATGCCTGGCATACGAAAGTCGGCTATAACAATATCGATTGCTTCGGTTTTAAGGATTTCGATCGCTTCAGCCCCACTTTTTGCCGCAAAAACAGTAATGTCTGCAAGACTCAGGCTTTTTGTTAGATATTTCAATATGACCACTTCATCGTCGACGACCAATACGTTTCCCAAATTCACTTCGTCCTCACTCGCAAATTCAAAAGTTAGCATATGTAACTCCTATGCATTAGAACAGCGACACCTCCACCACCAATTCAGACCGTATTTCATCAACGACTGATTTTATCTGATTTTTCGAAACACCCGGCATTGGAAACGGTATCAGATCGGGCTCTTCGGTTTCGGATATTTGATTTAAATAATTTATTAAATTATCGGTATAACATGCTGTCTCAAGCAATGGGCGATAGTGTTCCGTTGCCTGATGCGGGCAATGATGGAACAGTGCGACTTCCATAATTACTTCCGGTAAATTCCACCAATCGAGAAAATAGGCGCCAATTTCCGCATGTGTGTTTTCAGCAAATCCAAGTTCCAGTTCGGCATCATGAAAACTCAGCCCGGGCGTTTCCTTCTGGGCAGTCAAAATACTATGGTAACGCTTGGGAAAGTACTGTAGCAGAATTATCTTGCCAATATCATGCGTCAGCCCGACAGCCGGGAATGGCTTGAATTTTTGCGCATCCGGGATGAGATGGTAAAATTTGGGAATGTACCGGTTAACCAAATTTGAATGATGAAAAATTGCCTGCAATTGTTCGATCTGCTCATGGCTCCAGTTCATTTCATTGGTAAGTGTGAGCGTAAGTACAATATCTTTTAAAGGATTTAAACCAATATACACCATGGCAAAATCGATGGAGGTGGTTTCCTTTAATCCGTAAAATGCCGAGTTGGCGACCTGAAGCACTTTGGTGGCAACGGATGTGTTTTTCTTGATAATTTCCGCGATCTGATTAATCGGTTTCTCTTTTTCAATTGCATCCATAAATTCCTGATACAAAGATGGCAGCGTGGGAAGATTATCAATACGGTTCACCAGGTCCAATAATTTTTGGGAGCGCAACAGGCGGCGAATTTTTAAAATGTGCTTAATGCGTGCATCGAGCACTTTATCTTCCCATGGTTTGGCGAAATAGGTGGTGGTGACACCGCTTGTCAGTGATCGCAATACAGCGGCATGCTCCACAAATCCACTCAAAATAACGCGGCTAATCCCCGGATATTGATTTTTCACTAATTTCAGAAATTGCAATCCATCAATCTCTGGCATGCGAAAATCAGACACAACAATATCGATTGTCTCTGTTTCAAGTATTTTAAGCGCTTGCTTTGCGCCTAATGCTGTAATAACTTCAAAATCAGCGAGGAAAAAACTGCGTTGAATGGACTTTAAAATACTCTCTTCATCGTCCACAAAGAGTACTGTCCCCAACGAGCTATTTTGTTCATCCCCGATTGGTACCATAATCCGATTCCTTTGGTTTCAATGCTGAGTTCACGGGCAATTTAATCGTAAACGATGCTCCCTTGCCATACTGACTCTTCGCAAGCAGCTTGCCATGATGTTTATGTACAATTATGTCGTAGGAGATGTTCAAGCCCAGCCCCGTGCCTTTCCCGACCTCTTTGGTCGTAAAAAACGGGTCGAATATTTTCGTCATGAATTTGGGAAGTATTCCCGGACCATTATCCTGTATCCTGCAACAGACGTATTCATTTTCGAGATAAGTGTAAATTTCTATCATTCCCAGTCGATCACGATTTTGTGACTCGATTGCCTGGGCGGCATTCACAATAATGTTTAACAAAACCTGGTTAATTTCGTCACCGCGGCATTCAATTAACGGGACGTCTCCGTAATGTTTTATTATGTCGGCAACATATTTTATCTGATTTCCGGCAATAATCAGCGTATCATCCAATGCCGCATTAATATCGTAGCTTTCAATTTCACGAATTGAATCGATACGCGAAAAACTTCGCAAACTTTGAACGATCGAAATAATTCGATCAAAGCCTTTTGCTGATTCATCGAACAGTTCTGATAAATCTTGAAAGATGAAATCGATTTTTTGTTTGCGACGACATGTCTCAAGTTGTTGAATTTCCTGCTCAATATTTATGACATGATGATTTTTTAACTGGTCAATAAAGAGATATATATTTTCAACATATTGATGGATATTATTGAGATAATTTTGGAGCGCTGAAAAATTATTGGTAATAAAACCCAGCGGATTATTCAATTCATGCGCAACACCCGCTGCAAGCTGGCCGATTGATGCCAATTTTTCATGGTGTATCAAATTTGTTTGAGTTTGAACCAGACGCCGATTGGTTGCCTTCAGCGATTTATTCATCTGTTCAAGCAATTTCTGGTTTTTGACATGCTGCGTCATATCACGGTATATGCCATGAATTTCATCCAAATCACCATTACTGTTAAATACTGCCTTGGACGTTTCATATACAATTAATTTTTTACCGTCCTTCCGCTTCAACGAATGCTCATAATTACGAACCAGGCCGTGTTTCATCATTTTTTTTATGTATGGCTGATAGGCGTCAATCGAAAAATACAGATCGTGAAACAGGTTGAGTTTACTCACCTCATCAATCGTTTCATACCCCAGCATCGCCACGCCGGAGGGATTAAAATCAGTGATGCGCCCATCTGCTGTACACTTGAAAATGGTATCCACTGAATCTTCAAAGAGAATTCGGTAACGTTTTTCGTTTTCGCGGAGTGCGGTTTCCAGTTTTTTACGTTCGATGGCATGATGAATAGCCCGAACCAAATGGTTACCTTCCATTTGACTTTTCTGGAAAAAATCTTGTGCCCCCATTTTCAATGATTCGAGCGCCAATAGATTATCGGACATGCCAGTTAAAACGATAATCGGTGTTTCCGGCACTAAATGAAATATCTGATTGAAAGTGTTGTGATAGGGACTATCCGGAAGATTCAGATCCAGTAAGATAATATCGTAATGATGTTCCTTTAGCGCCAGCCGGGCGTGTTCAAATAATTTGACCCAGGTAATTTGATGTCGGGAGTACATATGTTCAAGAATCAGATTCTTTATCATACTACCTTGTGCCGTGCTGTCTTCGACAAGCAGTATATGTAGTACCTGGTCTTCCACTAGTGTCAATTTTCTCTCTGTTTGGAGTTCCTGTTCGGTTCGATTGGCAATTTAATGATAAAGGTTGTGCCTACGCCAGGAGTCGATTCCACGTTTAATTCTCCCTGATGTCGATTGACAACTATATCGTACGAAATATTTAATCCTAAACCTGTTCCTTTACCGACTTCCTTTGTGGTAAAAAACGGATCGAAAATTTTATGACGAATTTTATCGGGGATACCGGGTCCGTCATCTCTAATTTCAATTACGACAAACGGAGGATCCAGGTATGTTTTAATTTGTATGTGTCCGGGCTCTTGCCGTTTTTGTTCCGAAATTGCCTGTGCTGCATTTACCAGAATGTTCAGTATCACCTGATTAATTTCTCCGCCGTTGCACATCACGGAAGGAATATCTCCGAATTCGGTACTAACATCGGCAACGTATTTTATTTCATTGCGGGCAACCATTAGTGTGTCCTGAAGCGCTTTGTTCAGGTCATGATTCTCACGATTACCATCGTTATCCACCCGGGAAAAATCACGCAATCCTTGAACGATGCTGATGATTCGTTCAAATCCGGTTGTTGATTCGTCCAACAGATCATTCATGTCATTGAAGATAAAATCAATTTTTTTCTGCTTACGCAATACCTGCATTTCTTTGATAATATCAGATGAGATTTCAGATGTACCATGCGAACACTGATCGAAGAAATTCTGGACCGAGGCCAGATATTGACTGATCACTTTTGCATAATTTTTAAGAGCTGTAAAGTTGTTGGTGACAAATCCTAATGGATTATTTAATTCATGGGCAACACCGGCGGCCAGTTGACCGATGGATGCTAATTTTTCATTCTGAATTAGACTTGCCTGGGTTTGCTTAAGCTGTTGTAGCGTTGCAGTTAATTGGGTGTTCACTTCCTGCAACTGTCTCTCCTTATTTTTTACTGCATCCTGAGCGGCTTTTATCTCAGAAATATCAAGAAATGTAAGCAAGATTTTTAATTTTCCATCTATTTCGATGGGTACGGAACTTTTAAGAATTGGAATAATTTTCCCATTCTTTGCTGAAAGTACTGATTCCACGTTATAAAAAGATATATTGGGTCCACTAGATGGACATTCGGATTCAATTCCCGAACAGATAATATCATGGCATACCTGTCCGATAATTTCTGTTTGATTTTTACCAATTAGTTGACTGGCTACCGGATTTAGACTTTCCACAATAAATGACTCTGAATCAATTATTACAATCCCGGTCTGGATGGTGTTGAATAATGATTTAAGTCGGGCTTCACTTTCTTCCAGCGCTTGCAATGCCTTTTTTCGTGTCGTAATATCGTGAATCCGCGCCTGGAGAAGTTGAGTGTCATCAAACGTGAATGCCGTCAAAACGACATCCGCGAAGAAGGTTGTGTCATCAAAGCGTTTGAATAACCACTCAAAATAACACGAGCCATGAACAATGGCCTCCATTGTTTTTCGCTTAACCGCCTCTGCTGAATTTTCACCATTCGGTTGTAACTCGGGTGACAATTCCGTGGGGTTGATATCTATTAAATCAAGTTTGGAATTCACTTTAAACATAAACACGGAAGCGTGATTGCAATCGAAGATTGTCGTTTCAGTAGCGATGAAAATCGCATCTGTGGATGACTCGAACAACGTTTGATAGCGTTTTTGACTCTCGTTTAGGGTCACTTCGCTTTTTTTTCGTTCAATCGCGTATTGAATCGAACGGATTAACGTATATTCATCCACTTTACCCTTTACCAGAAAATCTTGTGCGCCATGTTTCACAGCTTCCTGCGCAAGTCGGGCATCGCTTAAACCGCTCATGATAATTACTGGCAGGTTCGAAGCAGATGTCCGGATACTCAAA
The DNA here is from genome assembly GCA_016931935.1 of Candidatus Zhuqueibacterota bacterium. Classification (GTDB taxonomy): domain Bacteria; phylum Zhuqueibacterota; class Zhuqueibacteria; order Thermofontimicrobiales; family Thiofontviventaceae; genus Thiofontivivens. The sequence continues at coordinate 15,479 of JAFGDW010000032.1, forward strand.
AACGTGTCCATTTCGCGACTGTCAGGCAGCATTAAATCCAGCAGCACAACATCGATCGGATGATTTTTAAGAATATCATGCCCGGACTTTAGTGTTTGCGCCCAATATAGCGAATCAACGGCAATATGCCCCCGCATAAGCATGGATTTAATATAAGCATGCTGAAATTTGTCATCTTCGATATGCAAGATATGTAAGGATTGATTATCCATAATACTTTTCCGAACTTAAAACGTCTTTTTTGTGCACGCGGCAATTCACAGGAATTTTTATTGAGAATGTTGTTCCCTTACCCGGTTTGCTACAAACAGTAAGTTCACCAGCATGTTTATGAACAATAATGTCGTATGAGATATTTAATCCCAATCCCGTTCCCGTGCCAATTTTTTTGGTGCTAAAAAACGGATCAAAAATTTTGGGCAACACATGCTTAGGAATTCCGGGACCATCATCACTAATTTCACAAACAGCCACATCATCTGTCATGTAAGTTTTTATTAAAATTTTTCCGAGGTCATTTCTTTGTTGCGATTTAATAGCTTGTGCGGCATTAACAACAATATTCAACAATACCTGATTAATTTCGCCGCTATTGCATTTGATTGGCACAATCTCGCCCAAATCCGTATCGATCTCGGCTGCATATTTAATTTCATTTCGGGCAACAGTAAGCGTATCTTCAATTCCCTGATTCAGATCATAAGATTCCACATCATCGAGCTTATCGATGCGTGAAAAATTTCTAAGGCTTTGGATAATCGAGTTGATGCGTTTGAATCCGACCGACGATTCGCTGATCAGATCGTCCATATCCTTCATGATAAAATCAAATTTTTTTCGCCGCTGGAATTTTTCAATTTCATCCAACGAGGTTTGCAGCTCATCATTTTCGATGTTCCGTAATGTGGGTAATAATTCTGACATCTGCTGGATATAAATTTTTATCAAATCGATGTAGCTGTTTAGCGACGAAAAGTTGTTCATGATGAATCCGAGTGGATTATTCATTTCATGGGCAACGCCGGCAGCGAGCTGTCCGATAGATGCAAGCTTTTCCTGGTGAAACATGCTGGCCTGGGTTTTCTTTAAAATTGAATTCGATTGCTCCAGTTCTTCATTTATCGTCCGTGCCTCTTTGAACAGTGTTTTGAATCGTTGTTCGGAGCGTTTTAAGGCCAAATGAGTTTGCTTGTGTTCGAGTGCATTGGCAATTAATTCTGCCACCAACCGCATTAGCATGATATGGTCATCTGTCCAGATTCGTGGTTGCGACGATTGGCAATGCAAAGCACCCAGCAGACTTTTATGATATTTGAAAGGCAGAATAACGAATGCCTGAACAGGTTTTGGTTGGTTTAGCAGGAAATTTTTTTCAGAATGTGCCTCGGGTGGCATATCCTCCAAATTATTAACCTTTATTACATTGCCGTTTTTAATATGATTCATTGCCCATGAAAATTCGACAACCGATTGCCGGCTACTGTGGTATTTTATATAATGCCTGTGCTGTTGCCATATATACATATAATCGATTACTGAAATATTGCGGGAGAAAATTGTTAATAAACAATTATCCAGACCGCAAAATTCGCCCAATTCGGCAATAACCTTGTTGATCCCCTTATCAATTTTCATTGGATCCAGATTGATGAATATGGACAAGATTGAACTAATAAAGCTTTCATATCGCAATTTATACTGATAATCCTGTTCTGTCTGCTTACGCTCACTTACATTCCGGGCAATGGCATAGAACTCCTTCGTTTTTGCTTCTGAGAAAAATATCCAGTCGAACCAATGGATCGAATTATCTTTGCACATCCAACGGTTTTCAAGTTTCTCGGCCATTTGATTTTCGCTTTTCAACTGTTTGATTGTTTTTTGAGTCATTGCACGATCATCCGGATGGATGAATTCATAAAATGATCGGGAAATTAATTCGGATTCGCTATAACCAATTGCATTGCCAAATGCAGGATTTACTCGTAAAAGTTTACCACTGAAATCAATAATGCAGATTAAATCGAAAGAAAGATTAAACAATCGTTCCAAATCTTCCCTGGCTTTTTTTCGTTCGGATATATCACGCGTTACACCGCTTATGCCTGAAAAATTATCCCATTCATCGTACATCACACTAATAGTAGATTCGGTCCATATTGTTGCGCCATCTTTTCGTGTTTGTTCGATTTCAAGCCGTAATCGCTTGCTGAATTTCTTCTTGCCATGAACATGTTCATGGATGCTAGCCAGTATGTCCTTTACAATGAGCCAGGAATCGGGTGTGATCAGGGATTTCAAAGGTAATGTTAAAACTTCCTGAACGGAGTATCCAAGTAACCGTTCGACGGAAGGAGTGACGTATGTAAACGTTCCATTTAAGTTTGTTGTCCAGATTACATCCATCAGATTTTCGACAATTAAACGATAGCGGCGTTCGCTTGCTGCTAACGTTTCGGCAGCCAGTTTTCGCTGAGTTATATCACGATTGATTGCGACCAGTGACGATGGATTCCCCTGGCTATCAACAATTTGGGATATGGATGACCATACGTGGATCGGCGTGCCATCCTTCTTTTTCTGGACGACTTCTCCCTGCCAACTTTCATTTCTGGAAATATAATCCCTGATATAATCACTCGATTGATGGGGATATTCTGGTTGCAAAATTTGTTGAATGGACTTAAGCAGTACTTCGGCTTCTGTCCATCCATACATCTTTTCCGCACTCTTATTCCAGCTTTCAATAAATAAATCCATATTAGTGGAAATGACTGCATCATTGGTACTTTTTAGCAAGGCCGCCTGATACTTCAGCGACTCCGTGTTCTTTTTCTGTTGTGTAATATCCGAGCATGCCCCAAGTATTTTATAGGTTAAATTTTCCTGATTCAGAATTACTTTTCCTTTATCCTGCCAATATCGCCACGAACCGGATTTGGTTCGTATTCTGTACTCAATCGAATGAATGTCGTCGCTTGGCTGGTAATTTCGCATTACATGAGCGAGCAGTGCGGAATCTTCAGGATGGATGGAGGCCAGCCATGCATCAAGAGTGCGAGGAAATTCACCAGCGGAATAGTCGAGTGCTGCATCAATGTTTCCATACCAAACAATCTGTTCTGAAAGAATATCCCACTCGTAAATCAAATCAGTAGTCAAGTTGGCAGCTTGCTTGAATCGGATTTCACTTTGCTGAAGAATCAGTTCATGGTGTTTACGTTCTCTTGCGTATTGAATGGATCGGAATAACAAAAAACCATCGAAACGACCTTTCACCAGGTAATCCTGTGCGCCGTTCTGCATCATTGATAACGCAAAATCAGCGTCATCAATATTGCTAAGTATAATAATGGGAGAGTTAGGCGTTTGCTCATGGATTGTTTGAAAGGTTTGTTCGCCCTGACTGTCCGGAAGGCCCATATCCAGCAAAATAACATCAAACTTGATGTGGTCGATTATCTCGAGCGCTTCGTTCAGGCTACACTTCCATTCAAGCTGAAACTGGTTATAAAACTCTTTTTTTAAAGTGCGTGAAATAAAATAGTACTCTTCACGATCATCCTCCACCAGAAGAATTCGAACAGGTTCAGCAGTACGAAATGTTGTGCGGACACTATTAATCACAAATTTGCCCTTTCGAAGGCGTCGATTGAATTGAAGGCCAAGTTGGTTAACTTGATTGATTTAATTAGAAAAATAAGAATTGCGGTTAATTTACAAACAAAAAGAATCATCCGATTCGGAAACAGTGTTTCGATCTAAACAGGCTCGACATATTATTATTCAGTTAATTTTGGATTCTCAAAGAAATGGGAAAAGTTATTTAATTGTTTTTCATTAATACTTCAATACATCCGGATACTCACAAATTGACAATCCGAATGTTCCGGAGAGACGAATTGTACACAATCATTATCGTCGAATTACAGATAATTATTAATTTGATAAAGGTGGTGTAATAAAAACGCATTGCGGCTTTTCGATTTCGATACAAAATTGCTGTGCACGTTTCGTAGCTATCTGTACAATTGCATTCGCGTACTATAGTTCATCTCAATTCGTCGGTCAAAATCGAAAAGATTAAATTTGCCGAAATGTTTTATTTTTTACTTTTGCCCCTCAAATAATTATGCAATACTTCCGATAATGAAACTATCGGGAGCGTTGGTAGGACAGGTTGTTTGTTGGCATTGAACACAATAACCAGCAGTTGTCTGCCCCGCGCGAGAAAGGTCGCATGCGGATTAACTATGGAAGCACAGCAGAATATGGAGAAAAAATTTATTGACCTGATCGACCATCAAAAAGATATCAATTTTTATAACAAACGCAAACAAAATATATTCAAAAAGATGGTGTTGAAGGAGGACGAAATTAAAATTGGTGACCGAAAAATGGTCTTGTCTAATTCAGAACATCTCAAGCCTGTCATCAAAATTAATAAAGAAGGAGAAGTCATTCAACAAATCGAGATTACATGTAAATGTGGTGAAAAAATCTTCGTAGATTTTAAATATGAGTAACAACTATAAACTTTGTTGTCAAATGGTCGATAGTAGGATCAAGATAAGGGAGTTTTATGCATGATCGATCATATTCTCAAGAAAACAACGTTTTCCATTCTCTCCCGGCGCCTCAATCAGGATACGCTGCGCCACAAGGTTATTTCCCATAATATAGCCAATGTCAACACGCGCGGCTATCAGGCCAAAGATGTTGTATTTGATGATGTGTTACAACGCACCGCCAGGCAACTTGAAATGTCGGTAAGCAAGCCCAATCATATGAAAACCACACCGCTATCGGAAGGACAGGTCATTGATACTCCTGACCAGGAATTAAAAAATGGCATTAATAATGTGGATGTGGATGAACAGATGATTGCACTGGCAAAAAATCAGCTTGATTTTGATTTTAGTGCAACACATTTGAAGCGGCTGTTTGCATCCCTTAAACTTTCAATTACCGGAACCAATCGGGGATAACAGGATTGAAGCAAGCCTACTGACCGGGAGTTAGTAGATTGACGCTGAACCATATGGGGCGCGATCTGAGATTTATTGTTCAGCTTAATTTTACATATTCAGTGCTCCCTAAGCTCCTTGTCGGGGGACAATTGCCCAACTTGACATATTATTCACATGCCTGGTGAATAATTTATTAAAATATATGATCGATTTTAAAGATTGGATTAATAGAAGACAGATGTAATGACTATATCTGTTTCCTGAATTTGTAAAAAAGAGGATAGGTTTTATGACAATTCGAAGCATATTTGCCTCATTGAACATTAGCGCTTCGGGACTGTCTGCACAACGCCAACGGATTGATACGATCGCACGTAATCTGGCAAATGTTGAAACGACACGTACTGCAGCAGGTGGGCCATACCAACGTGAAATGGTGGTTGTCGCTGAAGTGCAGCCACAAGAAAAATTTCGAACAATCTTTCAACGTGTTAATTCGCAAATGAATTTAACCCACTCGAACCACTTACAATCCTCCTTTTATTCACGTCAGAATTCCGGAACTAGCGGCGGTGTGGAAGTTGACGAGATTGCGGAAGATACTACACCGCCACGCATGAAATATGATCCGACACATCCCGATGCGAATGCGGATGGATACGTCGCACTTCCCAATATTAATGTTGTTACGGAAATGGTCGATATGATGGGCGCCTCACGTGCATATGAGGCGAACCTGACAGTGGTCGATGCCACAAAGAAAATTGTCAAAAAATCATTAGAAATTTAACAGGAAGGATCATGGCTTTTCATCCTGCAGAGTTTGCCAGACGGGGTTACCACTTATTACAACAAATTAGTAAGGATTTTTATTCGCACCGAGACGATTTGATTCGCTTGCGTCAGCTTTATACGGATTATGATGCTCGTGTAAAGCAGCTATATCATGCCCGTTTGGATTGGACGGATAGAGATTATCTTATTAAAAATATTGAAGCATTCATCATTGGTAGTATTGGGAGCATGTTGATAGCATTGGCAGCCGTATTGGCGTTGGAACAGCTCGATCTGTTTCATCTGAATTCGCTTGCAATTACGCTTCAGATATATATTGTTGTAGCCATTGCTGGAGGGATTGCATGGACATTGATTCGCGGACCGAGACAACTTCAGGATTATGAAAAAAATAATAAGACTATTATGGAGTTGTATAAATCTGCAAGCCAACTGCTTCGCAAATATGAAGCGCTCAAAAAAGTCTATCAAATGAAAATGCTTGAGCCCGGTGAAGCAATCGGTGAGCTTCCCAGTGAATTAACAGAGGGCGGCGCCGCTTCATTGCTAATGGAAGGCATGGAGCCCGATTATGGCACAAACTCTAATGGCAAAAAAAATAAAAAACGTAATTGGGGACTATCAGAAGAAGAGCGGGAAGCGCGTCGCAATATTCTCTCATTGCGGTTTTTAATGAAAGTATCGAAACTTAAGGAAGGCGTCGTTGAAGAGAAAGTGATTCAACAACCGTTCATCCTGATAATCGAACCTGATGAGGCAGTAGCGAAAAAGCTCTCTAATATTCTTGATGGACAATACGTGATGCTTACGTTTCCATCAATCGATGCGATGAATGAACATGAACTGGAACGTAAACCTAACATGATTATTACAGAAGCGGATGTACCAAATCTGGAATATATGCAATCAGTTGAGCTGTTGGCGGAACAGTTTAGTCCCGATAAAACAGCAATTATTATTAACACGGCCAGGGATAGTTTGGAAAGCCTGGTTCGCGCCAAGGAATTAGGTGTCGTCGACTACTGGATCAAGCAAATCGGAAGAGATGATAATGTCACATTTGATAGCCGTGAAATTATCGCTAAAATAAACCAAATTTTTAATGGCGGACGTTCCAGCTTCGCTCGTCAACTCGATCGTCGGATTCGCCGCAAACAATTCCGTGCAATGAACGATGAAGAAGAAATACAAATTGAAAAACCATCAATTATGGTCGCTAGCGCCGATTACACATTGACTGGTTTATTTCAGGAAGAACTGGAAAAATATCATACCGATATTATTGCTGTTAATCAGGCGCAAATGTTATTTTCCGCCGCTATGGCCGAAAAGCCGGATTTAATTATTCTGGATGCAACAATTTCCGAAGAGAATGTGGTGAATATCTGCAAAATGCTTAATATACGGTTAGCCAAAGCGAAGATTGTTGTTATCGTTAAAAATCCATTAGTTATCGATGCTGAGTTAAAGGCCAAAGACATTAAAATTTTGAAGCGATTTACCCATCCATACAACAGCAGAGAAATTGTGGAATATATCATTTCAACCCTGGAGTTGCACGGTAAACAACCACAACAGCAGACTATCGAGCAGAATAAAATATAATAATGATAAAGGAGATTCACCGTGAAGGTAACTGATCAGCTTCCATCTATAATTCCACTCAATAATATTCGCGCCGTACGACCGACGCAAACGGTTAAACCGACGAATAAAGTTGACAGTGTTTTGGAAAATTTACCGACAACTACCAGTGAAAAACAGATTAAGCCCATTGACATTTTATCGAAAGACGAACTTTCCATGCTGCAACAGCTTTTCCCCGAAAAACAAACCGGAGCGCAGCAAGCGGATGGATATGCCAAAAGCCGGATGCATGTGCACACGGCAAAACTGGGAAGTCTGGTTGATATAAAGAAATGACAAACACGCGGACGAAATATATTTTTTTATCGATGATGTGATACGAGTGTTAAATGTCTAAACAGTCATCAATGATCGGTAAACGGATAAGCTATAGAAATCCTGAGTTTTGAATCTCTGAATAATAATTTAAAGGAAAGCCGTGATGAACATAATTAAACCACCCCTGAATTTTCCGGGAACTGCGTTACCGCAGGTGACATCACAGGCAAAGAAGGACGATGATCCGACTGCTTCATTTAAAGACACATTGAAGCAGGTGATGAACGAAATCAATGATGATCAAATTACGGCGAAAGAATCCGTTCAGAAATTTTTGAATGGGGAAATTGAAGACGTACACGAAGTGATGATTGCAGCGGAAAAGGCCAGTGTTGCTCTGGAGCTAACGGTTGAAGTCAGAAACAAGCTAATTGATGCGTACACCCAAGTAATGCGAATGAGTGGATAGTATGAATGATTTTTTATCAAAAATCAGCGCCGAATTTTTGAAGGTGTGGAATTCGATGAATGTTACCCAACGCGTGGTGTTGTCTGCGTTGCTGGTAGTTATTCTTATCGGATTTATTTCCATGATGGTTTGGATTCAACGACCACATTTCGTTGTGCTCTATTCCAATCTGACACCGGAAACCGCCGGTGAAATTGTTGATCGCCTGAAGGAACAAAATGTCAAATATAACCTGACAAAAAACGGAACGACAATCGAGGTGCCGAGCAAGCAGGTTTATGATTTACGCATCCAACTGGCCCGTGATGGATTGCCAGAGCAGGGTGAAACCGGTTATGAATTGTTCGATACGAATAAACTCGGCATGTCCGATTTTATGCAAAAAATCAGCTATCGCCGCGCGCTGGAAGGGGAGCTGATGCGGACAATTCAACAAATGGAAGAAATTGAATTTGCCCGACTTCATATTGTCATTCCTGAGCCCAGTTTATTTGAAGAGGACAAACAGGAGCCGACAGCATCAATTGTGCTGAAATTACGTCCCAATGCCAATCTTGGCAAGCAGCAAATCAAGGGCATCGCTTATCTTGTTGCAGGCAGCGTGGAAGGTTTAAAAGCAGAAAATGTAACAATTGTTGATTCCTACGGTAATATTCTCTCCGATCAAACTGAACAGGATTCGGTGGTGGGTTTGACAGCGAGTCAACTGGAAATGAAAAAAAGCGTGGATTTGTATTTGGCCAATAAAGTACAATCGTTATTCGACCAGGTGCTGGGCGCCGGAAATTCGGTTGTGCGTGTTGATGCTGATCTCGATTTCAAGCAAGTCAATAAAACTGTAGAATCGTACGATCCGGATAATACCTCGGTTCGAAGTGAAGAGATTATTTCAGAAGCGAATCCGGTTGACACCAATCAGACCGGTACAATGGAACATACGACTACAAATTATGAATTAAATCGCACCGTGGAAAACGTACTTGAATCATCTGGCAATATCAGGCGATTATCGGTAGCGATTCTGGTAAATGGTATTCAGAAAGTGACGAAAACTGCTGACGGTCAGGAGCAGGTGGAAATAGTACCCCGTACTGATGATGAACTGAACCAACTGGCAAATATTGCCCGAAATGCTGTGGGTTTCTATGAACAGCGCAACGACCAACTTACAATTACGCCATTTAATTTTGATACATCCCAGGCGGATCGTGAAATGCAGGAATTGAAGGAATATGAACGCCGCCAAATGATTATGTCGATAATTCATAAAGCGGTATTGGGACTTATCGTGTTGATATTTCTATTGTATGTCCGTTCAATACTGCGCAAAGTGGCAAAACGGGTGCCGGCCAAACCCGAGCAACCGGAATTGGATGTGGAGCATATGGTGGAACTGTCAAAGAAAAATGCACCTGTGGAAGACGAAGATCTGCTTAGAGAAATGACACTCGAAGAATCACAGGAATCGAAAATTGCCAAGCAGCAGCATGAAAAAATTAAGGAATTTGCCCACGCACAACCGGAAGAAATGTCCAAGCTTATTCGCACCTGGATTGAAGAGGACAATACAATACGATGAACGAACAAAACAGCGATCGATTAGATCAATTTACCGGGATGCAAAAAGCAGCAATCCTGATGATTCAATTGGGCGCCGAAATATCGGCTGAAGTTTTTAAACATTTTAAAGATGATCTGACCGAGGAAATGACCAAAGAAATCATCAAAATGCGCGATGTGCATCCGATGATTTCCCGTCTGGTTACCGATGAGTTTTACCATATGGTATTGGCGCAACATTATATCCTGGAAGGCGGCTATGTGTACGCCAAACAAGTGTTGGAAATGGCATTGGGCACAGCCAAAGCGCATGAAATTATATCCCGCGTTCAGGGAAGCATGGGACTCAAGGGATTTAACGTTCTCAATGATGTGGATCCCAACCAGTTGCTGACATTTATTCAAAAAGAACATCCGCAGACGATTGCACTGGTGTTAAGCCAGATAAATCGAAAGCAGGCTGCCAGTATTATCTCCGAGCTGCCGCCCAATATTCAATCGGATGTTATCTACAGAATTGCCAATATGGATCAGGTCTCGCCTGATTTAATTCAGGAAGTGGAAGATGTGCTGGAATCGCGCGTTGACTTCTCCTCGTTGGGTCGTAAGATTGGTGGCGTGAAAGCTGTCGCGGAAGTGTTGAACCTGGTTGGTCAATCCACCGAAAAAACTATTCTCGGCGGCCTGGCCCAAAAAGATGCCAAGATGGCGGAAGAAATTGAAAAGCTGATGTTTATTTTCGAAGATATTTTGTTACTCAGCGATCGTTCTGTGCAACAGGTGCTTGGCCGTGTGGATAATAAGGAAGTAGCAATGGCGATGAAAGCAGCGAGCGATGAGGTCAAAAACAAAATATTCGGCAATATGTCTGAGCGTGCATCGACCATGTTGAAGGAAGAGCTTGAATTTATGGGACCTGTGAAACTCAAAGATGTGGAAGACGCACAACAACGAATCATTGAAACCATCCGCAAAATGGAAGAAGAGGGTGAAATTGTCATCGGTGGAGCAGGAAAAGGCGAAGAAATCGTCGAATAATATTATCGTCCGTGTAAACCGGCCGGTCCGGCAGGTTCAATTTTCCGGATTTAAAGAGATATACGAATACACGGTGGAGCACCACGATCCGCCGCCGGAATCGATTATCCGTGAAGAACCTGAACCGCAATTAGCGCCAACCATGCAAATTACGGAAGATGAACTGAATGAACGCGTGGCTGAGGCGTTCAAACAAGGGATGGTTGAAGGCCAAAAGCAAAAGGCCGATGAACTGAAACTCGAATTAAAAAACCATTATGAATTATTGCAGAATGTCGCCCGCGATGTGGTACAGGTCAAATCCGAATTTCTTGAAAAAAGTGAAGAAATTGTGCTGCGGCTGGCGTTTTTGGTTGCCGAGCGAATTGTCCGGACCGAGTTGACCACCCGTCCGGATGCGTTGATCAGCAATATTCGTTATACGCTTTCCAAAGTGTCATCCGTTGAAAATAATATTATCGTACGACTAAATCCTGCCGATCATACAACTATTCAATCGCGGCGTGAAGCATTACAGGTACCATTTCAGGAACTGGAATTTATCCGGGATGAACGGTTATCTCCGGGTAGTTGTATTGTCGAGACCAATTATTCAACTATCGATGCAACCATCGAAACCCAATTACATGCTGTGGAACAGATGCTTGAGAAAGGCATGGATGATGCAAAAATCCACAGATAATTTAATGGATCGATTTGACTATTACGTCGACATGTTGTCCGAGTTGGAACCGATTCAGGTGTATGGCCGCATCGTACAGGTTGTGGGATTGGTAATCGAATCCATCGGGCCAGCATCATCAATCGGTGATTTGTGCACAATTCGTTCGAGGCGTACTAAATCGGTTTTTAAGGCGGAGGTTGTCGGTTTCCGGGAGAACCGCGTGCTGCTTATGCCCCTGGATGCGTGTGAGGGAATCGCCCCCGGCGATGAGGTGATTGCCAATGTCGGGGGATTTAATGTGAATGTTGGGGATGGTTTGCTCGGTCGTGTTATCAACGGTTTCGGAGAACCGATTGATGGCAAAGGGCCGCTTGAGGGAACACGAAAACGTTCTGTTTTTAATCAACCACCGGATCCGATGCTAAAGAAACGTGTAGATCAGCCGATGATAACTGGTATCAGGTCTATCGATGGTCTGATTACCTGCGGGAAGGGTCAACGCGCAGGTATATTTGCCGGAAGCGGGGTAGGTAAAAGTACCTTGTTGGGAATGATCGCTCGCAACACCGAAGCGGATGTGAATGTGATTGGATTGATAGGTGAGAGGGGTAAAGAGGTCCGTGACTTTTTAGAGCGGGATCTGGGTGAAGCGGGATTGCAGCGATCGGTAGTGGTGGTGGTGACGTCGGACAAACCTGCCCTGCTTCGTGTTAAAGGCGCATTTGTGGCAACAACCATTGCGGAATATTTTCGGAATCAGGGCCGCGATGTAATGTTGATGATGGATTCGATTACACGGGTGGCGATGGCACAGCGGGAAATTGGATTGGCAGTTGGTGAACCGCCGACAACCCGCGGGTACACGCCATCGGTGTTTTCCATGTTGCCGCGGCTGCTCGAACGTTCGGGCACAGCGGATTGCGGAAGTATCACCGGTCTTTATACGGTGCTGGTCGAAGCGGATGATATGAATGAACCCGTTGCCGACAGTGTCCGCTCGATTCTTGACGGACACATTGTGCTTTCGCGCCGATTGGCTGCCATGAATCACTATCCGGCAATTGATATATTGGAAAGTGTCAGTCGGGTGATGACGGATGTTATTTCCCCGGATCAAAAAAAACTGGTAAAACGATTTTTACAACTACTGGCCATCTATCGCGAGGCGGAAGATTTGATTCGTATTGGCGCATATGTAAAAGGCACAGATGAGAAAATTGATGCGGCGATTTCCAAAATTTCTGCCCTGAATAATTTTATGCAGCAGGATGTTTTTGAACGGGTGGCATTTAAACAGGTGCTTGAGCAATTGCAGCAGGTTGTTGGTTCATGAAACGGTTTCAATTTCGGCTTGAACGTGTGTTGCAATTGAAGCAACAAATGGAACTCCAGAAACAGCAGGAATTGGGTGTCGTGACGGCGCGAATGCAAATTGCAGAACACACACTGGCGGAAATGGAAACACGCCGGTCCGAATATCATCAGCAGCGCAATGACCTGGTGAAAACCGGCAGTAGTCAGCGCGATATCTTTATGATGAATCAGCATCAGCAGCATTTAAAGCAACTGGTTAAAAAGCAAAAGCAGGTAATTGCCCGCATTCAAAAAGAAGTGATGGCAAAACAGGCAGCGCTTCAGGATGCCGTCAGGGAGAAAGAGAAGTACGAGCAATACCACGCCCACAAATGGGACGAATATCAACGATCCGTTTTGGCAGAAGAGCAGCAATTTCTTGATGAAGTTGCACTTCGTAAACATCATTTTGATCCGCAAATACAAGGTAAATGAATGAAATGGCAGAAAAGGAAGCAACTCCACCGCCAAAAAGCAGTGCAAAGGAACTAATCTTTTTTGGTCTCTTTTTTATCGTTTCATTCATCCTGACTTTTGGAGTACTTTATGTTGCGATGCGGGGCGTTACCAATCCGTTTAGCAATGTATCAAAAGTAGGAACAGCCGATTCGACCGCAACTACGGTTGAACCAGTGGGCGACAAGCAAACACCGAAAACTGCAAGCAAAGAAATAAAAATTGATAGCGCACAAATAAAGGCAGTCGAGGCAGAGCAGCAAAATGAAATTCAGCGACAAGTGCGACAAATGGCGCAGGATGAAATTTTAAAACGCGAAGAAGAAATAGAAGAGTTAAAGCAACAAGTTGAAACGCTGAAATTTGCCTATGAAGAAAACCGGCGCCGTTATTATGATTTGCGCTCGACATCTGTATCGGGCGATTCCCTGGCTGATTTGATTGCAGACCTTGAAAGTGAAAAAAAGAATGTCAAACAGCAAGAAGAAACAATTGCTGAAATGGATTCGGTAACACAGCGACTGAAATCGTTAATAGCCAATAAACAACTTGAAGATACCACCGGGACAAAAATAGATGTTGACAGTCTGAATAAAGTGCTTGCCAAACTTGACTCGGTTCGCCAGGAGAAACAGGCGCAGCAAGCAAGCATTGATGCATTGAAAAAACAAGTCGAGACATTTGAGACAGAAAAACAAGTTGCACAGAATGTAAATGTGAAACAATTGGCCAAGGTTTATGATGCAATGAAACCGGCGGAAGCGGCGGCAATTATTTCCAAGCTGGATAATGAACTGGTCGTTTCACTGTTAAAAATGGTGAAGAAACGGCAGGCAGCAAAAATTATGGCCGCATTGCCCGCGGAACGGGCGGCGAAACTATCGCAGTTAATAGGAACGCAATGATAAGCAATCAATGGTTAACATCCCTTTTTGGAATGTCGTTGCCATCATCGGGGAATTCCACAAACTCACATGATGGAAATGATGCTCCGGCCATGGATTTTCTGCAGGTACTCTGGCAGAAAATGCAACCGGCAGCAGTACGTCCGGAAAGTATTGCAATCGCCCGGCAGGAAAATTCTTCATTGTTGACCAAACTGAATCCTCAAGCACTCCGGATTTCGCCTGATATTCGTTCAAAACTGAATAATGATTTTCAACCTCAACTCCGAAAAATTACCGAACTTATTTCAACTCCCGAATCACAAGCACCCGTAACATCCGATCAGATTGGCGAAATTGTCCAACTTATCGATCAACTTCTGTCTGACCAGAATGTATCACTGGATAAAATTGCTATTGATGTTTCAGCTCCAACTGAAACTGGCAAGGTGGATGCCGAAAATTTGAATAACGCGAAAATTGTAATTCAATCCGGACAGCAGGGACTAACACTACCGAAGGATAATATTAATCCGGAGGGTGCACAGCAGAATAATGGCTGGATTTCGAAATTACGGGATAAAATTGCGCAGGCGATCGCTGAGACCGTTGGATTAAAATCATTCAAACTGAAAACACCAACCGCCGATACTGTTATTTTTGATTTTCAGTCGCAAATGATGCAAACGGTAACGCCTTCGAAGCCGGAGCTAATTACTGGTCCTGCCGTGCAAAAGGTAAGTCCCGATGTGAAACTAGTTGACAAATCAACCGACACGCTGCCGATACAAGTACTGTCTGACCAGCAGCAATCAAACGATGCAGAGAGCATAAAGCAACTGTATGCACAACTTCCCGAACGCGACAAGGCAATTCTGGCAGCAATTCTCCAATTGCAGGGATTTGATCAACAAGAACTTTCGGAGATGCTAACTATCGAGCCAGTCTTGGTTATGCATCAAACAGACGATGCGTCGGATTTTCAAGCGCAACTGCTGACGAACGATTCCGATATTTTCGTGAAAAATAGTGGCGTGACGGTTACTGATGCGATGAAGAACGAGCGTCCGGTCAATAGCTCGGCTTTCATTGTACCGGCGTCGATAGAATCCCAACTTCGGGATTTGCCTGAAAACGATCAGGTATTAATTAAACAGGCGCTTGGTTACTTACTGGGACAAGCACAGGGCAACATACCAGACATTGGTGGAGAACAGTTACCCAACGGGCGTCAACAAACGGGTATTGTCGTGGAGACATCCGTTCAGCAGGATTCGTCGCTGCAATTCGCAGAACCGGTCGATTCAACTAAACAGACTGCATCGATAAAAATTGAAAAGTTGAATGACACATCGAAACAGAATATAAACATTGAACCTCAGAAACCAGTAGCCAGTAGTTCCAAAACCCGGCAGATTAATATGCCAGCCGGGAAGGAACATACTGATAGCTTAACATCGAGATCGAATAGTACTTCCATTCAAATTAAACATGATGTTCCGAAAACCGATGCAGATGTAACGGTCAATGACCTGCCTTCGGATAACGAACAACAATTGACGACCAAACGCATTCTTCCATTGCTGCAAGCGCTTTTCAAAACATTGGGAGAAAATGACAGAAATACACTGACTGCAACTCTGAACAATATTGAAATTCAGAATGATCCCGAACCGGCAGCAACTCCAAGTATCAGGCAGCAGCCCATATCCGAGAGTGATAATGTATCAGAACGCCCAACGTTATCGGATGACACTACAACAGAATCCGATACTACTACAGAACCATCGGACATGGAGCAGATTTTCGATGTATTATTAGATACGCTGCCCAAATTGTCTGATGACGGGCAGGCGCGATTAAGCGAATGGGTTGCGTCGTTGCCGATCATACCAAAATTTGTGAATGAACAATCGGATTTACTGGTAATACAGCCGGAAACTAACATTCAACAATCAAATGTTCTGCAACAGGAAACCACGCCGATCGCTGATCGACCAGTAACTGAGTCTGAATCATCCGAAGCAGATCAACCAACGGCCGAGAATGAATTAACTCCGCAAGCGGACAAGACCTCCCACGATTTAGATTCTGGCATGATACCTGTTCACATACTTGCTGAAGTCGTTGTGAAATTAACAGCCTCGGTTTCGGATGATGGAAATGCTATCATTCAGGCGCAATGGTCTGAAAAATTTCCTGAAATTCCGTTTGAAAATATCACAGCCAAACCGGACAATCATTTAGCCGACCAATTGGTTAGCCGGGAGCAGGTGTTCGCATGGTTGGAATCAGTCAGACAGGAGCTTTCTACACAAGATTCACTGAATGTTGTAAAATCGTTGCTAAAGTTGGAACGTGTGCCAGCCGCGGGACAATTCAAAATTGAACAATCAGAGAATTCAGAAGGATTAGGCAATTCAACTATAAATGCTGATGTAGATATTCAGACACCGCCGGAACAGGCCGTTCGTCTGATTAGCGATCAATTATCGCGAGCCGGAAAGGTGGCGCTCGCACGAATTATCCTGTCGAGTGATAATGCAATTGTGACCGAAAAAACCGATTCTCCAGCTCCGCTGAGTCCAAAGGTACCTGCAGAAAATGTTGAACGGCTAATTCAGGCAATGACAGACAATGGTAAAGCAGTTTACCAAAATATTATCAGATTTTTGAGAACAACAAGCAAACATGAAGTTTCGCGCGAACTCGAAAATGCAAATGCTGTGAGTGTTGTAAATGTCGAGCCGCCACATGGTGATGATGTTGCGAATATGGATGGCATGCAACCGAAAACGGATAAGAAATTGCCAGTTGAAAACAGAACAGCGTTCTCTAATGAAGACGGCGAGCTAATTCGAAATCGATTCCGGAAATTTGTCGCGCAAGTGGCGCCCAAGCTTTCGGAAGCAGGACAGCAGCAATTGTATGCATTGATGACACGAATTAGCAATAAGGAAACAATGCCTACTACTGCACAAGCTCCTACCATTGTTGAAGTAACGCAGCAAGCTCCTCGTGCAGACAATCAAATTCCAGAAAGTGCTCCACCGTTACAAACGGTTTCTTTACCTAATACGCATTCGGATGAATCAGGCAACACTATCGAAACCAACTCTGATCAACCGCAGATGAGTAAATCTGATCAGAATAAAAATGCTGTGGTAACAATAGATATTTCTACTTCAAATAAAACTGAAAATGAATTTGAGAATTCAGCGAACTACCTTGAGAATGAACCCAACGATCACCAGGAACAGACTGCAAATATTCGACAAAATAGTCACCAACTAACACCGACACCGAAGGATTGGCAGCGAGCAGTCACGGAACTATTTGGTGAGTCTGAGCAGACAAACGTTGATGCTGTTAAGCAACCGGTCGCACATCAGGCAAAGCACGCATTTGTTGCTGCTGATAACAAGCAAACTGATACGTTCAGGTCGAAATCGAATATTGCCAATCCGACCGGTAATGGAAATATTTCGAGTAAATCTGACGGGATTGTTGCCACAAATTCAGATGTCCCACGTGTTGCGCCTGCTTATCAGTCAGATGATGTGAATGAATTATTTCCTCCAGCGCCTGAAATTTTCGCTACAACGCGAATGAACGATCAACCGACAAGTTCAGAGCCATTAGAACCACAAGTCGATTCTAAAATGTCAATGCCCGAGGTGATGAAACGCTTGGCGACGCTTTTCCAGTTATTGCAGGCCGAAATACCGGAAACAGAGCGGATGGAGCTTATTCAACAATGGCGGGATTTACAATTACCTGTAATGCGGCGATCAGCTTCGTCTGAAATAATAGCGGATATCGGACCCCAAAAAATTGTGCAAACGGCTTCACCTGCCATTATTCCGGAAGTTGTAGCAGAGAATCAGACGATGGGGCTGGATGAACCGGCTTCCACAGATGTAAAAATTTCGATTGACAGGCTTGCTTCAATAACAGCACCCGATGAAGAACAAACGGCTGCTACAGATAAATCGTTTGTTTCACGCATACTGAGCCATGTGACAGACACGTTGAAGCAGGTTGAGCAAACTGTCCGGCAGAACTCCGAGCAAGTCGGGGCACGAGAAATTGCTGCGGTTGATCGATCAGCGGAATTCGTTCGGTTGCGCAGCAAGCAAACCGGTGCAGAAAATGTAAATCAACCACATTCGCTGTACTCAGAGAAGCCCAAAGCAATTTCGAAGGAACTGCCTGATGTCAACCAGAATTTGCCATCTCAAAAAATACAAGCAAGTCCGGAGAGTTCTGTCAAGCAACCGGCACAGGCGCCGGCGCCAGTTACGAATCGGCCGATTACGGCATTGATAAAGAGTCTCTCACCGGATGATACCGAAAAATTGTTAACAGCGTTAAAATCCCTGACCGGTACTGCAGCCCCGGAGCAGAATGTTAATCGTCAAATACAGTCCGATGATGAAAAAACGCAGCGGTTGCCGCTTGAAACTACCTTTGGTAACAGGGAAGCAAAAAGTATTGTGCGTGCGTTACAGCAGGTTTCGTTACAATTGTCTACTGAAGGACAACAGAAAATCGCAACAACAATTCGTACGATATTGGCATCCGAACAATCACGCAAGCCGGATACTATGATTTCAATAACACTTGATAAAACTGACGAAAAATCAGGACTGACAATAGAAAGCAAGATAATTAATAGTATACGTACGGAACAAATTAAACCGGTCGAATTAGTGAAAACGGCTGAAGCTGATCGTCCGGTTCAGGTGAGTGATGACAACAAGCAGATTCAATTTAGAGATCGTGCGACAGAAATTTCTAAAAACACTCAAATTCAATCGACCGAAAACCCGGACATAAGCGAGCGACGCGCGATGGCTACCACACATGTTGCTTCGCAACCGATTGATGATACCAGAACGACAAATTCAGTTACTAACCAAATGCGACAGCCGGTAGTAATGCATCCGACACAGCCCCCGTCGATGTTGAGCTCAATTATTTCGACGGTCCAGCAGGTATTATCCGAGCAAAGCCATAAATCCATCAATCAGGTAACGGTCTCGTTGTCTAAAGATTCAGAAATGAACGCGTTGTTGAAAACACCATCGGAACTGGTGATTGATGATACATTGGAAATACCGATAAACGGAAAACAGACGTCACAATCGAATCAATTGAAATTGATCGTCAAAGGTGATCCCGGTCTGCTTGATAGTATTCGTCAGCAGGTTGTGGAGCAAACGCGTGGAATGCAATTAGCTCCTGATAAATCGATGCTTGCTTTAACCATGTCGAATTTCCGACAAAACGATGCAATGCAAATGGTGGACGATGAAGGTGAATTGACTTCAGCAGAAAACGAGATAGTAGTAGCAGAGTCCGATCTTCCCGATGTTACAAAAAATGATTCGTCCACTAAAAATATGCGAGTACCGATCAACCAGCATGAAAAAAATCTATTCACACGGGCGAATCTCCATACCATATTGCGCGCAAATCGGGAGATGAAGGTACAGCCGAATCAACCCGCTCCAGCCGTCATGACGACAGCGGCGAACCAGACGAAACAAACTGACAAGAGTGTTGACGCGCCGGTTTCTCGCGAAAATCAGGATAACGTTCGTGAGCCACTCACAATTAAGACAGAAAATATTTCCCGTGGGAGCAACGCCTCATTCGAACCAACAATACAAACAGAATCAGTGATAACGCAGACTGTACATCAGTCAGTAAAGCAATCAAATACAGATGCAATGAATATCCCGGAGCAACAGCCTCAGATGCAGGCACAATTGAAATCGGAATTAAAGAGTAATGAAGCAGCGGCAAATCAGACATTCGAAACGGCCGAAAGTCAAAATGCAGATGGCGCTGAAGGAAAAAATCCGGATTTGAGCGGACGGCATGAAACACAAACAAAGCATAAAGATGATTCATCTGCTCGTCCTGATCATCATCGTGAAGCCACCCATTTTATCGATGCATTGCGTCGCGAACGGGTGACTACCGAAACGATTCGTCAACCGGCTCAGGTTCCGCATCAACGCGGCAACGAGTTGGACGCTTTTATAAAAGCTGAACGACTTGTGGATCAATTAAGCAATCAGTTACGAGCAACGTGGCAGCAGGGGCGTCATGAATTAACGATCAAGCTGTATCCGGAAAATCTAGGGCAGGTAAATTTAAAACTTTCTGTTGAAGAAAATATTATGGCTTTAAAGATTGTGGTCGATAATCTAGATGCAAAACATCTAATGGAAAAGAATATTTCGCAATTGCAACGGACATTGGGTGAACAGAATTTACGGATCGAGCGATTTGAAGTGATGTTAAAACAGGAAATGCCACAATTTTCGCAACATGAAAGCAGTGATGCCCGGCAGCAATACCAGGCATCCGATCAACGGCAACATCGTCACGACCAAAGTTTTAACTTGTTTCCGGAGCAGTCAATTCCGGAAGAAATGATCCCGGTTGAATCCACAACGCATCGACAGCGGGTTCAATCCGGTATTTTGGAAGTTGTCGCATAAAGGATAGTTTTGTATAAATGGATAGGAGATGGGTATGGATGTTAACGTAACGGACATCGCTTCGCAACAGACAGATACAGCATCATTGTCAAATCTGTATGCGAATCAGGATGTGCTGAACAAGGATTCCTTCCTGCAGTTGTTGGTAACACAACTACGGCATCAGGACCCGCTGGATCCGATGGAAAATACCGAATTTGTTGCTCAGCTAGCACAATTCAGTTCATTGGAACAAATGCAAAATGTATCTTCAGGAATTAGTGACCTGTCGGTGCTAATGCAATCTGTCAACAATTCGCTCTCGACGGAGTTGCTCGGTAAAAATGTAAAATACATGGGAAATTCATTCAGTATGACGGATGGTCAGGATGGAAGTATGAATTTCTACCTGGAATCGAATGCCAATGTAAAAATTACGATTTATGATGAAAATGAATCCGTCGTCGCGAAAATCGCTCGTCCCGAGCTGGATGGCGGCGCCCAGACGGTCACCTGGGATGGTAAAAATATTGATGGGGAACAGGTACCCGAAGGACGCTATACATTCGATGTGGAAGCAACCGACAGCAACGGCGATGATGTTAACGTCGCGACGTTTGCTGTCGACAAAGTGACCGGATTGAAATTTGACAGCGGCAATGCTGTGCTCGTGCTGCCAGAGAAAGAGATTTACCTGGGTGATATACTGGAAATTATGGAGCCGAAATAAACGATAAATCGCATTTAAATCAGTATAAGGAGGTGATATAATTGACTGCGATTGATCGCATAGCGGTAAATCTGCCACTAAGTCCCAATGTTCAACAAGGCAATAACGTACCAAAAGCCGGGGAAAAATCGTTTGCTGATGTGCTGGAGTCCACGCACGCTCAACAGACCGGATTAAAATACTCCGAACATGCTAAAGCACGGTTGCGTGATCGCCAAATTGAAATTAGTGAGCAGGATCAGTTGAAAATAAATGGTGCGGTGGAAAGCGCTGCGCAAAAAGGAGCCGAAGATTCGCTTCTGCTACTGAAAGATGTTGCCCTTTTAGTCAGCATTAGAAATCGCACGGTGATTACCGCATTGGATCAACAGGAGCAGTCGCAAAAAGTGTTCACAAATATTGATAGCGCAGTGATAATTCGATAGCTCAAACGACACAGGCTCAGACGGAACCGGAACCGATACAATATTTGCTGAAGCTCTTTGCTGCACCGTTCTTATGAGCGGTCAAGAGGAGGGAGATTTATACGGATTCAACCTGACCTGAAATTACAAATGAATAATATAGTTCAAGGGCTGGACCTCATATTGGAGGAAGCCCTGCATTGCCGACCGATTGACGCAATGTACGGACAAGTAACAATAGGAGGTTGTAATGTTACGATCTTTAATATCCAGTGTATCTGGATTACGAAATCATTTGGTGAAGCTGGATGTCATCGGAAACAATATCGCCAATGTAAACACGCTAGGTTTTAAAGCCGGCCGAATTACCTTCAAAGACACTATGTCACAACTGCTATCCGGCGCCAGTCGTCCTGTCGGAGATCTTGGTGGTATCAATCCCATGCAATTGGGTACTGGTATGGCGGTTGGTAGTATCGACGCCATCATGAATCAGGGTGTTTTGGAATCAACGGGAAATATTACTGATCTTGCCATACAGGGTGATGGATTTTTTATCCTGAGTGATGGCGAAACAAACTTCTACACTCGTTCCGGCGCGTTTCAATTTGATGGCAACGGAAAGCTGGTATCGCCAACCAATGGCTTTGCAGTTCAGGGACGAATTGCAAATTATAATGGTGAAATTCCCTCAGGTGTGGCTATTTCGGATATTATTCTTCCATTTGGCCAAAGTGAAGCTGCCAAGCAGACCACCAAACTGTCACTGGTCGGCAACCTCGATTCCGGATCAGTGAAAGGAACCATTCTTGATTCAGATCCGGTGTATGGTTTGGAATTGGCCGGTGATTCCACAGATGTGAATAGTTTGTTTGCCTATGGCGCAACAAATAACAAAATATCCGGTCTGGTTGTCAATGAAAGCTATGTCACGGTTTCTACAGATGGCGGGACAACGTTTAAAAAATATTATTATAATGACGGTTCTTCAGCCTTGGTACCCACTGATAGTAACGGGCAATTTAAATCGTTGGATGATTTGATATCACGTATTAACGATGCAACCAATGGAGTCACCGGCTTAACAGCGGCGCTTGATACGCAGGGCCGTATTGTTTTTACGTCGAGTGCTGCAGGTTTGGACGTGGTAATTGCCAGTTCACAT
Organism: Candidatus Zhuqueibacterota bacterium; assembly: GCA_016931935.1. GTDB lineage: Bacteria > Zhuqueibacterota > Zhuqueibacteria > Thermofontimicrobiales > Thiofontviventaceae > Thiofontivivens. The sequence continues at coordinate 38,366 of JAFGDW010000032.1, forward strand.
CCCAATTTTAACCGGGCATTATCTGTGGCAAACGACACCAGTTTGGATGCCGGAGAATCTTCGTTGACAGATGTATTTATGCACAAAGCTGTGGCAGCAGATTATCTGGTTAATTTACGAAATAAACAAGGCGAATCACTCGGCCTGGAAAATAGTGATATCGTCACGTTCAATGGTATTGTCGGCGGCACCGCTGTGACCGAAACGAGTCTGACCGTGGATGCCGATGCAACGACCAGCACTTATAGCACCTATCAGGATTTGGTGGATGCCTTGAACAAATCGCTTGGTATTGTGAACTCCAATGGTGTTACCATTGATGCCAACGATGGATCGATTACGGTGAATGGAGATGGCGGTACGGCAAATGCTATTTCTCAGTTAGATGTTTACGCCACATCGACCAATTCTGTGCGCACAAAATTTAACTCTGTCTTCAGTTTGAACTCCGGTACCTGGACCACAACTCAGGAAGCCCAGGATGGCAGTCACAAAGCGACGATTACATATTATGACTCTATTGGTAATGCTAGCAAACTGACATTCGATTACACTCAGGACGATTCGACGAACAATCGTTGGTTCTGGAAAGCGAGTGTCGAAGCGCCGGCAAGTATTGTAACCGGAGGCAGCGGCGTAATTGTTTTTAATGAAGACGGATCGTTGAAAGAATTCGATTACGATGACGGCGCGGCCAAATTGACAATTAATCCGAATAGCGGCGCAGAATCACCAATTGAAATTAGTATTAATGCCGGCACGTACAGCAAATTCGATGGTGTTACCCAGGGTGCGTCGCCATCCACAGTAGTGGCAACCGATCAGGATGGTTACCAAATGGGAAACCTGAATGAAATAAGTATTTCCGATACCGGCATGATTTCGGGCAGATTTACAAATGGTATTTCCAAAAATCTCGCGCAAATTGTACTGGCGATATTCAATAACCCATCCGGTTTGCTGCGGCAAGGGAATAACGTATTTATGGAGTCTGATAACTCTGGTCTTCCGGTCGTCAGTGTTGCCGGAACAAGTAACGATTCAGCAGTCACGCCGGGCGCATTGGAAATGTCCAACGTGGATCTCTCGAATGAGTTCACGAGCATGATCATTACGCAACGTGGCTTTCAAGCCAATGCCCGTGTAATCACCACAAGCGATGAATTATTAACGGAATTGGTAAACCTGAAACGGTAATAGTAAAGTAATTCCTATTTTTACTTTTTAAATTTAGGTTTCATAAAATTCAAAAATCAATAGTGGCAGTTGCAACACTGGAGAATACGCAGTCCGGTGGCGGACTGCCACTGTTTTTTTATCGAAACATCACTTAACTTTTAATCGACATTGGACGAATATGATTAAAGTGACCTCCTTGCAAAAGACAGAGTTTGTCGTAAATGCCGACCTGATTGAATTTATTGAATCAACTCCTGATACACTGATTACGTTAACAACGGGTAAGAAATTGATGGTTGCAGAATCGCTCGATCGGGTGGTGGAATTGGTAACTATGTACAGGCGGAAAATTTACGACCAACGAACGTGCATAAAAAGAAGCAAACGCCCGAATCATTCAAAGGATAGGAATCGATGGATATTTCAACGATAGCGGGCCTGTTAGCTGGATTCGCGTTGATTGTCGTTTCCATTTTGCAGGGTGGTGATCTTGGTGCATTTATTAGCGTCAGCTCCATGATTATTGTTTTTGGAGGTTCGGTTTGTGCTGCGTTCATCAATTTCCCGCTCGATGAAATTGGCACCATTCCCGGTGTAATAAAAGTTGCCATGTTGGGAAAGGTTCCAAAATTGGAAACGATTATCGCCCAAATCGTCAAACTGGCGGAAACAGCTCGCCGGGACGGAATTCTGGCAATGGAAGGCGAATTGGAAAATGTTGATGACGACTATTTGAAGAAAGGTCTGCAACTTGTTATCGATGGAACCCGGGAGGAGTCGCTTTCCGCGATAATGGATACGGAAATGTCCAATGTTGAAGCCAGGCATAAGGTCGGTGTGGACATCCTAATGGCAATGGCTGGTTATGCACCGGCATTTGGTATGATCGGTACATTAATCGGTTTGATCCAGATGCTTCGGGCATTGGATGATCCGTCACAAATTGGTGTTGGTATGGCGGTCGCGCTTATTACGACATTTTATGGATCCATTCTGGCGAACATGCTGTTTGTGCCACTTGCCGGGAAACTGAAACGAAAATCCCAACAGGAAATGGTCATTAAGGAAATGGTCCTAACCGGTGTAATGGCTATCCTGAATGGAGAAAATCCGCGCATGATTAATGATACATTGCTTGCGTATATCAAGCCCAAGAATCGGGCGAAGCAAGAAGCGAGGAAGTAATTGGCTGCCCGTAAAAAGCGAAAAAAAGCAGAAGATAGTGCGCCCGATATGGGGTGGCTGATGACCTACGGCGATCTGATGACGCTGCTGGTGACATTCTTCGTTTTGTTGCTTACATTCTCATCCATTCAGATGAATGAATTTAAAAAAGCGATGGGCTCGTTACAAGGCGCATTGGGCGTGCTCGATGCAGACCGTGGTGAGAAATTAATATCCAAAGATTTGAATAATTATGATGCCATGACGATGATGGAATCGGATTTTGAAGTTTTTTTTGATGAAGCGGAAATGGCAAACCTTGCCCGGGTTGAACAAACAACCAGCAGTGGTCTCCGAATTATTCTGGATAATTCTATTTTGTTTGAGCCGGGGCACGCAACGTTAAAACCAACCGTTTTTCCTGTGCTGCAGCGGATTGGCGAAATCATTAAACGTGCTTCCAAAATGAAAGTGATGGTGGAGGGCCACACCGATAACATACCGATTCACAATGCGCAGTTCGACTCGAATTGGGAACTTTCAGCCATGCGCGCCATTTCGGTGGTCAAGTTTTTTATTGATAATCTGGCAATCGATCCCAAGCGAATTCAGGCGGCAGGTAAGGGTGAATATGCGCCGATTGTCCCCAATAACTCACCCGAAAATCGGGCTAAGAACAGAAGGGTTGAAATTTTAATCGATTTGGGAGATAAATTCCTGTGGTAGAAGACATGCGAACGTTGAAACATATATTCCTCATTAGTTAAGCCGGATACTGGTAGCGCCATGTTATTTATGCAAAACCCAAAATTGAGGATCATTGTTCTGGCCTCAACTGTGCTGATTCAAGCCCTGTTATCATTTGTCCTGATTAAATTTGTTTTTACGGTACCTTCGACTGATGACCAACCGGGACAAGTCGAGCAAACCGAAGAATCAGATAAAAAAGAATCGGAGAATAAAGCTGAATTTGCAATTGGCGAAATCTATCCGCTCGAAGATATCGTCATTAATCCGGCAGGGACACGTGGCCGGCGTTTTATTTCACTATCGCTGGGATTGGAGTTGAATCCAGGCCAAAGTGCGGATGAAGTCAAACGGCGGGAGCCCAAATTGGTTGATTCGATTTTAACGCTTTTATCGGAAAAAGGTCTGTCCGAATACATTGATACCACCAACAGGGAAATTATACGGGAACAAATTTTGGAAACCATTCAGCAAACAATTCCCGCAGGTATTGTCAAACAGGTCTATATTACCCGGTTTATTATTCAGTAAAAACTGTATCCTGAAAAAATAAATATTAAAAAATGCTATCGATTGATGATTTTTACTATTTCGAGCCAAGTGCCCACAGAAAGGAACTCCCACAGAAGAAAAGTGAGAATGACTATCATAAGCACGATAAACTTAAATACTAACAAAGAATTTCGATTTTTCTGTTTTCGAAACGTTTCTAAATAAACATTTCGTTTTTTTTAATATGCAATTATCCCCTTTTTCTGTGAGAGTTCGCTTCTCTGGGCTAAGTTTTCTATTCTTTCCCATGAACACAGACTAGTAGAAGTTTTCAAACTAATCGACAATATTGATTTCACCGGAAAATGTAAGAAACAACAACATCGCACAATCGGATTGAAGGAACACCATGAGCAAAATTCTTTCGCAAGATGAAGTGAATGCCCTGATCAAAGATATTCATGTTGACAAAGACCCGGAAAAAGCCAATGAAAAGAAAAATGTAAATCTTTACGATTTTAAACATCCGGATCGAATCTCGAAAGATCAACTGCGTGTTTTGAAGACCATTCACACGAATTTTGCCAAAACATTTGGAACGTTTCTGTCAACCAAGTTACGGTCAACGGTCGATTTGAACGTGCTATCAGTCGATCAGCTAACTTATTCGGAATTTACGATCACCATGGCATCGCCAAGTTGTATTTATGTGATTTATTCGGCGGTTGGCGACGGCAGTTTTGTAATCGAATTTGCACCGGAATTAGTGTTTTATATTATCGATCGACTACTGGGGGGACGTGGCGAAATTATCGATGAAGTACGTGAGATCACCATCATTGAAGAAAATGTGTTAAAGAAAATTGTTCAACAAGCGATAATACAGTTAAATGACTCATGGCAACAAATCGCGTCACTGGAACCGAGAATGGCCAGTTTTGAGACGAATCCTCAGTTTGTACAAATCGCACCTGCCAGCGAACCTTCAGTGGTTATCTCTTTCAGTGTCAAGATACAGAACTTTAACAGTCTCATCACGCTTTGCTTTCCCTATTTCGTGCTGGAGCCGATTATGGCGCAGCTTAGTATTCAGAGCTGGATTTCTAATAAGCAGAAAGAACTCCGCCCTGAAGATATGAAAATTATGGAAGACAAGGTGATGAACACAACGGTAGAAATGTGTGCGCGGCTCAGTACCAATTCTATCAAGTTGGGTGATATAATGTCGTTGAGCGAAGGTGATGTATTGGTGTTTGACAAAAGCATTAATGATAAATTTGAAATTTTATTGGCAGGAAAAACCAAGTTTTATGGGAAACCGGGAATTGTCGGAAAAAAAGTAGCAGTAAAAATTACGGATATCAAGAAGAAACCCGAGGTGAAAGCGCATGGCCGAAAATGAAGATGAAATGATTATGGATGAGGAAGATGAATCCGGCTCGATGAATCAGGATGATATCGCCAAGATGATTGAAGAAATGGAGCAGGCCAAACAGGAAGGGGCTGCTTCAGGAGCGTCTGCCGATGCATCTCAGGGAATGCCCGATATGTCTGCGGAAAATCAGGTGGATGTGGAACAGGTGCAACTCGATTCGTTTTTCCCGGGCGCTGTTTCGGGCAGTGGTATCAACCTGAATTTGTTGATGAACATAAGTCTGTCTGTTTCCATTGAGCTTGGTCGTACTGAAATGATGATCAAGGATATTCTGCGCTTAGGGGTAGGGTCGATTGTTGAATTGAATAAGGTTGCGGGCGAACATATTGATCTGCTCGTGAACAATAAACGATTCGCCGAAGGTGAAGTTGTCGTTATCGATGAAAATTTTGGAATCCGGATCACCAAACTAATCAAAAGTCCGTATGAAGCGGAACCGTATCTTGAATCGAAATCCAAACGTTAATTGACTAAAAATTTTTAAATGAGGTTCAACATTGCACATAAAAGTCGTGAGTCGAACAAATTGAGAGAAAACATGAAAAAATATGGGACATGGATTGTCGTGTTAAGCATGCTGCTGGCGGCACACGTGTTGGCAGCGCCGGCAGATTCGCTTCATTTTCAGGCGGATAGTAGTGGCCTGGCTACATCGGCTAACCTTACGAATCAACCGTATTCGATCAATATAGTAAGCGTTGCGCTGCGAGCACTGCTATCGTTAGCCGGAATTATCGTGTTGATTTTCGTCACGATTTTGGTTTTGAAAAAACTGGTATTTCAGCAACGTACGCCGCCGGAATTTGCCAATGCTGTATCAGTATTGGGAACGGTTCCGATTTCTCCCAAAAAAAACATTCAATTGATCAAAATGGTCGATCGGATTTTAGTGATTGCGGTGACTGAATCGAATGTATCACTGCTCACGGAAATCGATGACGCTCACGTGTTGGAGATGCTGAAACCGTCGGCGCAGGGAAACACAAACGTTGGCCTGCCATTCAAGCAATATCTCTCAAAAATGCTGGGGAAAAGCGATGAAAGCTAAACGATTTTTTCAAATCATCATGTTAGTGGTTGTACTTGTGATGCTTGGTGGTAGCGCGCTGGCCCAGCAGCCGATTCCCAAATTGACCATTGGCGTCGATCAGGCCAATAGTCCGAAGGATGTTGCAGTGACGCTGCAAATTGTCGCATTAATGACAATTCTCAGCCTTGCCCCGGCGATTCTGATTACGATGACATCGTTCACACGTATTATTGTCATTCTGAATTTCCTCCGCCAGGCATCGGGCACACAGGCCATGCCTCCGACACAGTTAATTATTGGGTTGTCGCTGTTCCTCACATTTTTTATTATGGGGCCGGTGTTTGAAAATATCAATACCAATGCATTACAGCCGTATCTGAAGGAGGAGATTACCGCCAGGAAAGCCTTTGACGAGGCAGTGCAACCGTTAAAAAAATTTATGCTGAATCAGACACGCGAGAAAGATATCGCACTGTTTTTCAAAATTGCCAAGCTGGACAAACCAAAGAATGCGTCCGAAGTGCAAATGCGAATTCTTATACCGGCATTTATCATTAGTGAATTACGGATTGCATTCCAGATCGGTTTTATTCTGTACCTGCCATTTTTAATGATCGATATGATTGTGGCCAGCGTACTCATGTCCATGGGTATGCTGATGTTGCCGCCAATAATGATTTCGTTACCGTTCAAAATACTTCTGTTTGTACTTGTCGATGGCTGGTACCTTGTCGTGGAATCTATTGTGGCGGGATTTAAGGTTTAATCAGGTGAAACGTGAGAAGTAAGATGTGAGACGGAAAATCAAATTGTAAAATCGTCTCACTTCTCACGTCTGGCATCTCACATGCTGCGTCTCACTTTTATAAGGAGCAAACAATGAGTCAGGAATTTGTTATTCATTTGGCAAAGAATGCTTTGTTAACCACATTACTTGTATCATCGCCATTGTTGTTGGCCGGGTTGATTGTTGGCTTATCAGTAAGTATTGTCCAGGCTGTAACGCAGATAAATGAAATGACCATGACCTTTATTCCAAAAATTATAGCCGTTGTGCTGGCGCTCATTATTTTCCTGCCGTGGATGATGAATATGATGCTGACTTTCACACAGGAAATCTTTCAGTATATGGTGGATATCGCCAAATGAGTTTCGATCAGCTAATAAATCAGTTTTATCTGTTCGCCATGGTGTTCGTGCGAATTACAACGATGATGGTTGTCCTTCCCATCTTTGGCTCGCGTTTAACGCCGCTTCAACTTAAAATAGCCCTGGGCGGATTATTATCATTTCTGATTGTGCCGTTGCTACCCAGTCATCATATTCCTGAATCGCTAAATTTGTTCATACTATTCTACCACATTACCCGCGAGGTGTTGGTCGGCCTGGTGATTGGTTTTGCCACCACATTGGTTTTTATGGCATTCCAGTTTGCCGGTACAATTGTGGGTATGCAAATGGGATTTGGCATTGTGAATGTCGTGGATCCGCAATCGAATATTCAGGTATCGATTATCGGACAATTTTTGTATATCATAGCGATCCTGGTTTTTCTCTCGCTGGATGGGCATCTGTTTTTGATTAAGGCGCTGGTTCACAGTTTTCAGGTGATTCCATTGAATCAGGCAGTGTTTACCGGAAAACTGGTACAAAAGATAATCAGTATGACCGCTGAAGTGTTTGTGATTGCTATTAAAATTGGTATCCCGGCGATTGCTGCATTATTATTAACAAGTGTGGCGTTGGGTGTCATTGCCCGAACGGTGCCGCAAATGAACGTGTTTATTGTTGGATTTCCGCTTAACATCGGATTAGGTCTATTTACCCTGGCAACATCATTGCCGATCGTCATTTATCTCTTCCGGAAATTGCTGATCGTATTTGAACACGATATTATAACGATTATCAAGCTAATGCCGGGATAATAATGATTAATGTTCGATGTCATAACAATAAACAACCGAGTATGACAATAACAGCATTTTTGCCTTGATCATTAACAGGTGATGAAAAAAGTGACATAACACTAAAGACAGATATACACTTGGCCGTAAATAGAAATAAGGCGGAGTGTGTGCTGTCGGCTGTGGTGCGAGAAAATAGCCTATGCCAGCAGACGATTCATTTCAAGAAAAAACAGAAAAGGCGACTCCCAAACGGCGCGGTGAAGCACGCGAAGAAGGGAATGTCGCCAGAAGTATGGAAATTAACTCCGCTACGGTTTTGCTGGTCGGCATACTTGCGTTGTATTTTTTAAGCGGTTGGATGTTGAGCCACATGCAGTGGGGGATCAAATTTCTCATTCAGCAATCTCCGTTTATAGAGCTTTCTGTTGAAGATCTCGATAATTTTGCCATGATCGCAATTCGGTTCCTGCTGGAATGTGTTGCGCCGTTGGCGTTTATCATTCTGGTATTTGGAATTGTCGCCAATGTTTTACAAGTCGGTTTGATGTTCAATCTCAAACCGCTGCAACCGAACTTCAACAAGATTAATCCGATTGAAGGTTTCAAACGCTTGTTTTCCATGCGTTCGCTGGTGGAATTTATTAAAGGTTTGATCAAGATTTTTATTGTTGGTTACATTGCCTATTTGACAATTAAAAGTGATTTCCAAACGTTTTACCTGCTGCTGGATAGTCATATCCCGGTTATCGTTTTACAGTTGGGGAAGCTTGCGTTTAAGCTGGTTTTGAAAACTACGCTGATTTTGGTAATTCTGGCCATACTGGATTATCTGTATCAGCGTTGGGAGTTTGAAAAGAATATTCGCATGAGCAAGCAGGAAATTCGCGATGAATCGAGGCAATCAGAAGGGGATCCCAAGGTGCGTGGACGGATTCGGGCGTTGCAGCGGCAGATTGTTGTAAATGCGATGATCAAGGAGTTGCCCGAGGCTGATGTGGTTATCACAAATCCAACCCAACTTGCAGTGGCGTTGAAATATGATACAGCGTCAATGACCGCGCCAAAAGTTGTCGCCAAAGGCGCTCGTAAAATGGCTGAACGTATCCGTAATATTGCGGTTGAGCATGGTATCCCCATCGTGGAAAATAAGGAATTGGCCCAGGCGTTGTTTAAAACAGTCGATGTTGGCAAGGAAGTACCGACCAAGTTTTATCAGGCGGTGGCAGAGGTTTTAAGCTACGTATACCGGCTGAAGGGCAAAAAATTTATGTAACAGTTTTAAGTCACCTATTACTATTAGCAATTCACAATTTTCAATTTACAATTATCAATTAATCAGGAATATCAGTTCATGGCAGAACTGGCGCTCAGTCAACCCAGTTATAAGAACAGTGACATTTACCTCGTTATTGGTGTGCTGGCAATATTAACGGTGATGATTATTCCGTTGCCGACCATCATACTGGATTTATTGCTGGCAACCAACATCGCGTTTTCGTTGCTAATTTTGGTGTTGTCCATGTACATTCATAATCCGCTGAATGTATCTGTCTTCCCCAGTTTCCTGCTGATTATGACGATGTTCCGACTCTCCCTGAACATTGCTTCCACGCGACTGATTTTGGGTGAATCGTACGCTGGTCAAATTATCTTGGCGTTTGGCAGTTTTGTTATCAAGGGAAATTATGTTGTCGGATTGGTTATTTTCATCATTCTGATTATCATTCAGTTCGTCGTGATCACCAAAGGCGCCGGACGTATTTCCGAAGTTGCTGCACGCTTTACGTTGGATGCCATGCCCGGTAAACAGATGAGCATTGATGCTGATTTAAATGCCGGTCTGATTGACGAAAAACAAGCGCTCGCCCGTCGACAGGAAATTTCCGATGAAGCAGAGTTTTATGGCGCGATGGATGGCGCCAGCAAGTTTGTACGTGGTGATGCGATTGCCGGATTGATTATCACGACAATCAATATTCTCGGCGGGTTTGCCATTGGCGTATTCCAGATGGGCATGCCGTTCGTGCAAGCGTTGCAGAACTACACTACGCTGACAATTGGCGATGGCCTGGTTAGCCAGATACCGGCATTGTTAATTTCCATCGCTTCGGGCTTGATCGTCAGCCGTGCCGCCTCGGGCACAAACATGGGGCACGAGCTTTCCCAGCAGCTCATGACTAATCCCAAAGTGATGTTTATTGTTGCCAGTGTACTATTTATATTCGGTTTGACACCAGGCCTTCCCAAAGTACCGTTTTTTGTGCTGTCGGCCGCAATGATAGTTATGGGCATGAATTCACGTCGGGTGAAACAGGAAGAGATTGAACGCAAACAGGAAATTGCTGAAATCGAGCAGGCCAGTCAGCAGGAAGAAGATAAAATTGAAAATTACCTGCAAGTCGATCCGATGGAGATTGAAATCGGCTATGGGCTGATTCCGTTGGTGGACGCCGAAGAGGGCGGTGACTTGTTAGCCAAGATAACGACATTGCGTAAGCAGTGTGCAATTGAGTTTGGTATTATTGTGCCACCGATTCGGATTCGTGATAATTTGCAATTGAATCTCAATCAATACGTTGTCAAAATTCGTGGGAACGAAATCGCCCGGAACGAAATCATGACGAATAGCTACATGGCGCTCAATCCGGGCACCGTGACGCGGGAAATTGATGGTGTTGTTACAACCGAACCGGCATTCGGATTGCCGGCGTTATGGATAGGTGAGGAACGCAAAGAGGAGGCTGAACTCGCCGGATACACAGTGGTTGAACCCACTGCGATTGTCACGACTCATTTGAAGGAAATTATCCGCCAGAATGCACATCTGATTCTGACTCGTCAGGATGTCCAGAGTTTGATCGACAATATTAAAGGTGAGCACAAAACAGTCGTGGACGAGCTTATTCCCGGCCAGATGTCGGTTGGCTCAGTGCAGCGTGTGCTGGAAAATTTATTAAAAGAAGGCGTGCCGATTCGGGATTTGCCGATTATCCTGGAAACGCTATCGGATTATATTTCCGTGACCAAAGATTTCGATGTACTTACGGAATATGTACGCAAAGCGCTGGCGCAAACAATCTTTCAGCCGTACAAAACGCCGGATCGCGTGCTGCGTGCCATTACGCTTGATTCACGTCTGGAAGAGGCTCTGGCCGAATCGTTTACGCAGGCGCGTGCGCAGGGCACAGAAATGGCGCTTAGCCCGGAAGTGATCCGCAAGGTTTACACGCAGCTATCGCAAAAAGTGGATGAGTTGCTGCAACAGGGTGAAACAGCGATTGTGGCCTGTTCGCCGATGGTGCGGCCATACTTCCGAAAACTGATTGAGTCTGTATTGCCAAATGTGGTCGTGCTGTCATTCGCCGAAATTCCTCCGGATATTGAAATTCAATCAATCGCAATGATAGGAATGTGAGATGAAAATTAAAAAGTTTGTAGCGCCGACAATTAAGCAGGCTTTGGCTCAGGTGAAACAGGAAATGGGGGATGATGCTGTCATTCTCAATTCCCGCAAAATCGAGAAAAACGGTATTCGCGATGTTTTCTCCAAAGATATGTATGAAGTAACCGCAGCGCTGGATGAATTTGACCGTCCGAAGGTAGTACCACAGCCGCGTACGGTGATACAGGATACCTACATTCCCGAACCGAAGCAGAGTACGCCGCCGCCATCACGCAGTAAAGATGATTGGAAGTCGATGGAACGGCTGACACAGCTTTCCGATGAAATGAACGAAATTAAAGAAGCGCTCGCTCAAATGGCGGGACAGGGCAAACAGACGCCTGTTAATCGCATGCCACATTCGATGTCGCGATTGTATCTCTCACTCATTGAGGCTGGTGTCCATGAAGAAACCGCACAGGGATTGGTCGAACAAATTAGCGATGCGTTGAAGGGCGACCGCGTGGACAACGGCCAACATGCCGCCAACTTTCTGCGCGGAAAAATGGCTGAGAAAATAAACACCCAGCCGCTATCGCATTCACGTGATGGACGGCCGCTAATTGTGTCGTTAATTGGTCCGACCGGCGTCGGGAAGACAACCACGCTAGCCAAAATGGCCACACATCCGGCGATTTACGGCAGCGATAAAGTCGCTTTTATTTCCACCGATACCTATCGCATTGCAGCGATTGAGCAATTGCGGACATTCGCCCGGATCGCCAATATTCCGTTGGAAGTGACCTATTCCGATGACGAAATTCAAAAAGCTATTTTCCGGCATCGGGATAAAGATGTCATTCTGATAGACACACCGGGGCGCAGTCCGGGCAATGCGGAACATTTAAAAGAAATTCATCACATGCTGGAACGGATACAGCCGGACGAGGTGCATTTGGTGCTGAGCATCTGCACGCGGTTCGAAGATATTGTTGATATCATAAAAAAATATACCATGATGCATGTCAATCGACTGCTCTTTACAAAACTGGATGAAACCACCGGGCCGGGAAATTTGATCAATGTGGTTGATCAGTTTCACACACCGTTGTCATTTATCACTAATGGTCAAGAAGTTCCTGACGATATAATGATAGTGGAGGCATCCCAAATTGCGAACTTAGTGTTAGCGGAAGTTGAATAACCATGAACGATCAAGCAACCCGATTACGTCAAATTTACAGCTCGTCGACCGCAGCCACACACGATAGCGGCGGCCAGCAGTTACCGATAAAGACAATTGCCATTACAAGTGGAAAAGGTGGTGTGGGAAAATCGGCACTCTGCCTGAATATTGCAATTGCCCTGGCTAAACATAACCGGAAAGTTTTGGTTGTGGATGCGGATTTGAATTTGGGCAATTTGGATGTTATGCTCGGTATGAATCCGGAGCACACATTACGCAATGTTATTGCCGGACAAATTTCGCTGCGTAATATTTTGTTGCAGGGGCCGTCTGGCATTCATCTGGCGCCATCGACTTCAGGCGCGCAAGAGTTAATTGATGTGAAGCCAGGCGACCGTCGACGTGTGATTGAGGCGATTCGCCAATTGACACCGTCGTATGATTTTGTGCTGTTCGATACACCCGCCGGATTGGGATCACAAATGTACGATTTTATCGAATCCGCTGATTCGGTTTTTGTGGTGACAACCCCGGAACCGACCGCCATTATTGATGCTTATGCTGTGGTCAAAATGTTGTGGTCGCGCAAATTGAAAAAACGATTGCAATTGCTTGTCAATTATAGTGAATCCAAAATTGAAGCCGAAGAGGTGTATCAAAAGCTGAACCTGGTTACCCAGCACTATATGCAACAAAGTCTGGATGATTTTCATTTTGTGCTGTACGATGAAATGGTAAGCAAAAGCATTTTTGACCAACAACCAATGTTTGAAGAGCATCCGAAGACGCCGGCATCCGTTTGTATTGATGAAATAGCTGAAGCAATTATCAAGCAATCCAAAGTAAATCATCGGATTCGTGCGTTGAAAAACTGGATCGGTGGCGCAGCAGAAATAAGCCGTGTGGGGTGATTTCTTAATCACTTATATAAACAAAATTGTAACAGTTCATTAGATGCTGGTGATCGTACGCTTCGGCACCGCTCGTGTTCCGATGCATCGGAATGGTACGCTGTTACGAGATGACAAGTTCAGGGTACGAGACATACCGTTGACTGTGCTTGTCGAAGTCAACATAACGATCCGATTTTGAAACGATACACAAAATTCCTATTTACTATGAAAGCGATTTTTATACATCTTGGCGTTTTAATGACCATGCTGACAGTTATATATGGACTGTGGCAACAGTATGAGTACGAATATTTAATTTTCAAAACGATTCAGGTATTTTTTATCTGGATGGTCGGATCCTACTTTTTCCAGTTGATATTGAAAATAATTGTACCGAAGCCGGAAACTGAAGATGCAGAAGCTGAAGAGCAGGAAGAAGTGAAAGTGGAAAAATAAAAAACAGATACAACGTTCATACAAAAACGTGTCGTACATGCTACCACAGCGTAAGCTAATGTATTTCATAAAATGGACGATATAAAACTAGATGACAGCACCAACATCTGACATTCAACACGTTTTATCGAAAACGCAAGCTGTTGAACAGCTTTATCAGGCACACAAACAGCAACCGGATAATGATCAGCAGAAATTTGCTGCTACTGTTCAACAAAAAATGTATGACAAAGCACATCAAACGCAAGAGTCGCCAGAAGCTGAACAGGGGAAAATATCACAAGATCGGCGGGACAAACTGAGTTTAAGTTTTAAAAAGCGGGAGCAGAAGAAAGAGAAAAACAAAAAGGAAGAACCGCACGAGGGGGAAGATACGTTTGATGAAACTGTCGGCCATATCGTTGATATAAAAGTGTAAATGGTAAATATCCTTCAAACAATCAGGTTTTAAGCATTTATTTTTGGTTTTCATCCCATACCAGCTTTTGGCATTTAGCTATTAGCCAAAGGCCAAGTGCGAAAAGAATGATACAACGTCAGGTTGTTAAAATAAATGTTCAATTTATAATCGAGCGTGGTGCTGTTGAAATATTACGGAAAGTGAAATGAAAAGACTGGCAATCGGAATACTAATTATATGGATGATATCTGCTAATGTTGCTGAATGCCGGGCAGAAGCCCGATTGCAGCGAATTCGGTTAGGTGTACATGATAGATATGTACGCCTTGTTTTTGATTTCGACCGACCCGTCCCGTACAATCTTGATAATCGATCCGATAATAATCAGCTTTATGTGGAATTAGCGAACTGTACCGCCCCTGCCATTGGCGATGGATATCAATCCGTCTCCCGAAATCCGGTTGTCAACTCGATGTTTGTCAAACGAATGAATGCCAATAAACTGTTGGTCCGGCTGGAATGCAATTCCGGCTTCTCCTATGTCGTCGATGAACTGGAAAATCCATGGCGCCTGGTAATCGATATTATCGGGCGTTCATCGCAACCTCCTGAAAAAAAACCAGTCAATCCCTACCATCGTGGTCTGGAATTGCTGAAACAACAAAATCCTGATGCGGCCATTCGCCAGTTTGAATTAGCTGAAACCAACAAAAGCTATCGTTCGCTGGCAAATTATCAGTTGGGACTCATTTATTCCAACCAGGGCGAACTCATCAAGGCGCTCGATTATTTTGAAACGGTGGATTCGGGATCATCTGTGGCCAAGGATGCTCGACAGCAGATCTCCCGCATTCAGGCGAATATCCTGAAGGAGGCTGAACAGGAATTGAAGCAAAATTCTCCACCTGTTCCGGCAAAAATGAAGAACGAATCAATCAAGGCACCCGAAAGCGTTGAGCCTGGTGATAACCTGGTTCCAGAAAAAAGCCGATCGCCGGAAAATGCTACTTCCGAACCGCATTCGATAACAAAAATATTTTTCATGGCATTGATTATGAATATCATAATTTTTGTCATTTATATAACTGCATCGCGCGGTTATCGCAAGAAGCGGGCAGAACGCAAATTCAAGACGAAATATAAAAATGTAACCGCTACAACTCGAAGGCCATCATCGGTGACTAAAAACACGCCGGTGTTTAATGCATTAATTCGGGATGAAATGCAAAAACAACCTGAAAAAATCACCCGGGTACGCGATGCCATGCCTGAAATAGAAAAACCTGCACTTCCTGTTCAAGAAATAATCATGCCCTCCATGCCAGAGCCGAAAACCGAATTCATATCAGAACCGGAGCCGGAGGTCGTTCAATTCGAAATTACTGAACAACCTGTAAAAAAGGCAGAGCAGGTATTTTACCGAAACATCCTTCGCAGTACTATGGAAAAAACTGATTATTCGGAGCCAGTCAGCAAAGTGCCGCTGGAAGAGCTTATGGATCAGATTGAGCAGTTACTGGCTTATAATTTTGATGTAAAAACAATTGCGAAAGAATTGAATTTAGGGCAAGACGAAATACGAATGATGATAAACCTGAGAAAAACCCGGAAACAAGCAGAAACGAAAACTGTTGAAGCCCGCAATAAAACGAACAGAATTACTTTTGCCTAATAAAAATGATAACATTCCAATGGTGAAACGATGGCAAACGAACACATATGTATCGTTAACAGCAAATTAATAATCTCAATGGAAATGCAACACTACCTGGAGAGCAAGGGGTATGAACTGACTGTTTTTGGTGGTTTCGACGAATTCGTTAGCGATTTCAGAACACTTCGAAAACCGGATGTGATAGTTTTTGAAATTATCTCACTCACCCCGGAATTGATGGAAAATGTTCAGGAACTTAAAAAGTTGCCTGAATTAAATGGCATCCCCAATATTGCCATACTTAACATGGCTACAAAAAATCTGGTGCTGTTTCTTGCACAAATGGGCATCAAAGAAATTATGGTGAAGCCTTTCGTAAAAGAAGCGCTGCTGGAAAAAATTGATAAAGCGATTGCTCCGGTGGAAAGTGGAAGTTTTCGAATTCGCCCCGGTCAATCGCCGGATGAATACACAATTGTTGAACTATTAGCCCAACTGGATGCAAAAAATTCCAATAATATCGATCAACTGCTTGCCGGACTCATTCAGAAAGGCAATCGTAAAGTGGCATTCGATTTTCAGCGGGTGTCACATGTCGACAGCTCGGGAATCGGTATTCTTATTGTATGTAAAAAACGCATGGAAATAGCTGGTGGTGAATTTAAATTGGGCAATTTGAGCGAACATGTACTCGACGTGTTGAAAAGTTTGCGTCTCGATTCAATTTTAGATATTGTCGATGATGTTCATGAATTATCGGTCGGACTTGCTAAGCCTATGAATAATACTTCCGAAAATGAACCTGCTGATGATGAAATTGTTGTTGATTCTGAAAAGCAATCCAATGAGCTAGACGAACTGACCGACGAAAATAAACCGGAACAACAACCTGAAGTTATAACTATTAATGAAAATCAATAATATATTCATTTTGAATTGTAATCATCTTATCTCTGCAACGGATCAACTCTATTTGAAGGATAGTGGTAATGTGTTGCATCAGGTCAATAGCAGCTTCGATCTGAAACGGCTTGTGCTTCATACACGTCCGGATTTTATCATCCTTGAGCTTGTTTCTCTGGTACCGGACGTGCTAAGTTTGCTGGACCTGGTGGAAAATCTTGGAGACTTAAAGAATGTGCCACGCATTGCAATTCTAAATCGTGGCAAACGTGAATATGTGTTGCTGCTGGCGCGAATGGGATTTCAGGAAATTTTATTGAAACCGGTAGATATTCATAAACTAATCCGACTGATCGATCAATTGACAACGGACGTTCAGGATGGCGATTTTCGGATCGTCAGTAAAGAAGATGATGATGAAGTTGTCATTGAATTTCTGAGCCACCTGGACGTCACCAATTCACTTAAACTGGATAACTTTATCGATCATATTCTGTTGAAACAAAAAAAGAACCGGATTACTTTCGACCTGCATCGAATGGAGTATATTGATAGCTCCGGACTTGGGATGCTGGTGATATGCAAGAAAAAACTTGATGCAGTTGATGGGCAGTTTAAATTAATAAACTTGAATGAACAGGTGACAAGTGTAATTCAAATGTTGCAATTGGAAACTGTGCTTGAAATCAATGAACAAAATAACGTGCCTCTAAAAGAAGTATTGGCTTTGGAATAGGAAAGATGTGACATGGCTGGAGAAACCGTATTTTTATTGAATAAGCAAAAGTTATTGTCGCCCATGCTTCTAAAAACACTGGAGGCAGAAGGTTATGTCGTTAAGGCGATTCATGACTATAAACAGTTGAAATTGGTTTCCGGCCAAATTACGCCAAATCTTCTGATCATGGAAGTCGTATCGGTGATGGATGATATTCAGGCATTTAAGGATAATCTGGAACGAATGCCATATTTGAAGGACGTTCCATTAATTGCTATGTTGGATTCGATTAGCCGGAACCATGCGGTTTTGATGGCACGAATGGGATTTTTTGAGATTTTGGTAAATCCTATTAAACAAGAAAATTTCATGAAAACCGTAAAGAAAGCCATTTCACGCATGAAGAAGGATGGTGAATTCCGATTAATAGATGGTGAGTCGGAAGATGGTTTTCGAATCGTTGAATTTTTAACTCAGCTCGATGCATCCAATTCAAAAAATGTTGAGAATTATATCGATCACCTGATCATCGATCGTGAATTTAAGAAAATAATTTTCGATTTTAAACAAGTTCAATATATTGATAGTTCAGGGATTGGTGTACTGATTGTCTGCAAAAAGAAGCTGGATCTACTTGGGGGTGATTTAAGAATTGTACATGTAAATGATCAGGTTCGCAGCTTGCTGGAAACATTACACATCGACAAAATTCTGGGAATTGGAAAGGAAGAAACGGCATGACGAACGGTTTATACACAACCGCGGTCGGTATGGTGCCGCAAATGTACAAACAGGAAGTGATAGCCAATAACCTGGCCAATGTGAACACCACTGGTTATAAAAAAGACGGCATGCTATTTCAAAAGGTGCTTGATGCGAATTTATTTACGCAACTTCAAAATGGTGATTTCAATTTTGAACCGGATGTTCAGGATAATGTTCGGGATTTCAAGCAAGGTCCATTCGTGCCAACAGGCAGTAATTTTGATGTCGCCATTGAAGGCGATGGTTTCTTTGTAGTGGAAACTCCACAAGGAATGGCTTTGACACGCAATGGCAATTTTACGCTTGATGCTGATGGACGTCTTGTTTCGAATGCAGGTTATCCGGTTGTCGGCGAAGATGGTTACATTGAAATCGATGAAAAGACCAGCGATTTTCAGATCAGTGAAGATGGGGAAATATTTGTCAATAAATCACGGGCTAATAAATTCCTGATTCAAACAGTGACTGACAAGCAAGGACTTGAAAAATTTGGAGACAGCCTGTTTCGTCCCAAAAATCCCAACGTGGAAGTGACACAGATGGATCAATATCGAATTCAGCAGGGTTACCTGGAGCAATCCAATGTCAATCCTGTCGAAGAGATGGTAAATATGTTGATAACAATGCGGCAATTTGAAGCAATGCAGAAAACGGTGAACTTTCATAATGAAACGCTGGGCAAAGCAGTCAATGAATTGGGGCGAGTGGCATAGAATTGAATTGAAGATATAATTGAATCGCCCGTAGATTAAACGAGCGTCACTAATTCATTGTTTACAATTTGCTATTGGCTATTAGCTGAAGGGCATTCTAACAGCTTGCACGGGAATAATAACACTGTTTGAACTATGACCATTTCAAGTATTGTATTCGCCTGGCAATTGTTTTCAGGAAAGGAAAAATAATCATGATGCGAGGAATGTATTCGTCGGCGACCGGGATGTACGCACAGGAATTGTACATCGATATGATCGCGAATAATCTGGCGAACGTCAATACATCAGGCTTTAAAAAATCACGAATTGAATTTCAGGACTTGCTTTACGAAACACTACGAAACGCCGGTCCTCCAAATTCTCAGGGAGTAGTGAGTCCGATCGAATTGCAGATTGGACATGGAACGCGTCCGGTGGCAGTCCAGAAATTGTTCAATCAGGGAACTCTGGTGAATACCTACAATCCACTGGATTTGGCGGTGAAGGGCGACGGGTTTTTTCAAGTGACGCAAGTGGATGGCACCATGGCGTATACGCGGGATGGCTCATTTAAATTATCGGCAGAAGGTAAAATTGTCACTTCCGATGGGTATACGCTTGAACCTGAATTGATCATCCCTCAGGATGCGACAGAGGTTAGCATCAGCGCGGATGGTACTGTTTCGGTGCTCATGCAGGGTGAAAATTCATCTGAGGAGATTGGCCAAATCGAACTGGTCCGTTTCATTAATCCGGCTGCGCTTACAAATATGGGGCAGAATGTGTTCCGCGCTAATGAAAACAGCGGCGATCCGATCATCGGTACACCGGGACTTGAAGGGCTTGGTACACTGGAACAGGGATACGTCGAGCAATCCAACGTGGAAGTTGTTGAGGAAATGGTGAACATGATTGCAGCGCAGCGCGCGTATGAAATTAATTCCAAAGCAATTCGCACCGCACATGATATGTTATCGATTGCCAATAATCTTGTACGATAACATTAAGCTTTTAGCCGTTGGCCGTTAATAAAAACCGATAGCTGAGAGATTTAACTATAACAACGTTTTTATATAAGTGTTGAAAGTATGACAATTTCACTTCATAATAAAGTTTTCAGCGTGTCGATTTTTGTGGTAATGCTAACACCGGTCACGTATTTACTGGCAGATTCGGGCGGGATGCAGGCTGTAAGTAAAACCCAGATCGAACAACGTGTTCGTGCCGGCATTGACAAATCCATGCCCGACGCTGTGACTCATTATGAAGTTGAATTTCGTGATATTCCGGAATCGACGCCTGTGCCTGCCGGAATAATCAATATTCGGGCAGAATTAACCAATCCGGAAAAGTATCGGGGGTACTTGCTTTGCTATGTTTATATTGATGTCAATCAAGCGGAATATAAAAAAATATCTGTCAGCGTTAAGGTAAGGACGTTCGAGAATGTGGTGGTTGTATCAGCGGACATTCCGCGACAGGATGCCTGTACGCCGGAAAATCTCCGGTTGGAAAATATTGAAACGACGACGCTGCAACAGGATGCATTTTACTTATTGGACGCCCTGAAAGATATGCGGGCAAAACGCTATTTACGGGCAGGCACGATTCTTAATGATTCCATGATTGAGCCCGTGCCAGTCGTGGAGCGCGGTGATTTGGTGACATTAATCGTACGTCAGGCTAATGTCACAATTTCCACCATCGGCAAAGCAATGGACGATGGCTGTATTCATGATGTCATTGATGTAAAAAATCTGGATTCGAACAAGCGCTTAAAAGGGGAAGTGCTGAATGCCAGGCAGGTATTAATTCGCGCGGATGTTCGTTAGTAGGGAAGGGGAGTTACCAATGCAAAAAATTTTGTATACCTGTGCCGGAATACTACTCGTAACAGCAGCACTTTACGGCCAGACAGATTCGACCAATCAGGTATATTCTCTGTTCACTGATCAGAAATCACTGAACGTAGGTGATATCCTTACCATTTATATCATGGAGTTTTCCAGTGGGGCGAATCAGGCAGCGACATCATCGGAAAATAAAAATGATGTGGGACTGGATGCCAAAGGTACCGGAAGCCTGTCATCGTTTCCCACCATGGGGCTTGATTTTGGCAAAAGCAAAGGCTTTGATGGTAAAGGCAGCACCATGCAAAAGGGAAATTTAACCGCCAAAGTAAGCGCGTTAATCACCGAGCGTGTGAATGCGAATATCTTGAGAATTGAAGGCAAGCGTGAAGTGAATGTAAATGGCGATAAGCAAACCATCACGCTATCCGGACTTGTGCGGGTTCAGGACGTATCCGCGAATAACATTGTCTACTCTTACAATATCGCTGATGCCCAGATTAATTACAAAGGCAAAGGCACAGCCAGTGGTGCAAAAAAGCCGTGGTGGCCGCTGCGACTATTTGGATGGATCATTTAGAGCAAAGCGCATAGCGCAGGGAGCATTGTGAAAAACATAGACATCGCCATACTCTCTGCACGTTGCGTCTAACGCATCAATATGGAATTCATAAACAATGATGAACAAATTCCTGATAATATTCGTTACGTGGCTCACACTCGCACCATCGCTGTGGAGCCAACAACGTATTAAAGACATCGCCTCCATTAAAGGCGTTGAAGATCGACGGTTGATTGGCTACGGATTGATTGTCGGACTGGATGGCACCGGCGACGGCCGTAAATCGTTGTTCACGGTTCAGGCGGTGACTAACATGCTGAGCCGGTTGGGAATCACCGTGCCGGCTGAGGATATCCGGCTTAAAAATGTGGCTTCGGTAATTGTCACGGCAACCGTACCGGGATTCTCCACGCGGGGAATGCAAGTCGATGTGACCGTTTCATCACTCGGGGATGCCAGTAGTCTCGAAGGCGGTCTGCTGTTAATGACGCCGCTCGAAGGCATCGATGGCAATGTCTACGCCCATGCCCAGGGACCGGTATCGTTGGGAGGATTTAATGTTCAAACGGATGCAGGTGAACGGGTCCGCAAAAATTATACGTTGGTTGGCCGTGTGCCCAATGGCGCTCAACTTGTTCGAGACGTGCACTCGACTATTTTGCAGGGAAATACAATCGGGATTGCGTTGCGCGATCCTGATTTTACATCAGTCAGTCGCATGGTGGAAGCGATTAACAGTAATTTTGGCAGCGAGATTGCGAGTGCGAAAAATGCCGGCGAGGTGGCGGTGCAGTTGCCATCGGATTTTCAATCGGCTGATAAACAAATCGGTTTCATCGCCGAACTGGAGGGGCTGCAAATCGAAACTGATCGGACCGCGCGGATTGTAATTAATGAACGTACGGGCACAGTCGTTGTTGGCGAGCATGTGAAGGTGCGTCCGGTGGCAATTGCGCATGGAAATTTGAATATTGAAATTCGCTCGAATCCGATTGTTTCACAACCGGGGGCCTTTTCCGGCGGACAAACGGTGGTGGTTCCGCAGACAAATACGACTGTCACCAGTGAAGATAGCCGCTTAATGGTAATTGAAAATGCTGCCAATGTTAAAGATGTCGCAGCAGCTCTGAACACGCTGGGTGTCACCCCACGTGATTTGATTGCGATTTTTCAGGCGTTGAAACGTGCGGATGCAATCAATGCAGAATTGATTATTATGTGAGCGCTTTATGGATGTAACACGAACATTAAATGGCTTGCACGCCGCCAGTCAGGTAAACGCCACGCAAGCGCAATCCCAAAAGGACCCGCGCTTGTGGAAGGCGGTGAAAGACTTCGAATCGATTCTTGTCTATCAGATGCTTAAAAGCATGCGCGAAACAATATCCCAATCAGGATTGACTGATGCGGCGCCAGGCAAGGAATTTTTCGAAAGCATATTTGATCAGGAAATCGCCAAATCAATGGCGGGACGTGAGTATGGTTCGCTTGCTGATATTTTGTACCGGCAGTTAAGCAACGAAACCACAACGGAGCCGCCAAAAGAACCCGTGCCTATTCCACGACTGAGTACCAATGCGATTGCAGCGCACGCTGATTCCGAAACCACGGAAAACATTACCGTACAGACTGATATTCCGGAATTTTCAAAACCGGAAGCGCCAAACATTACTGCTCCGGTCATAAAAATCGATGATAATGAATCGGCTGAAACGATAACACCGCACGTGACGACACCGCAAATTCCGGAGGTCAAACCGATTAAAAAAGTTCGGCTTCCCGAATACAGGATGCAAACACTTACTGATCCAAAACCGGTGTTTAAAGCAGCTCAGAAGGCCTACTCTACACAATCGTTACCGGATCGTTTACGCCAATTTCAGGAGATCGTCGATCAGGCGGCGGAAAAATATAATATTGATCGAAATCTGATTTTTGCAGTCATCGCTCAAGAGTCGTACGGAAATCCCAATGATGTGTCATCCAAAGGAGCCAAAGGTTTGATGCAATTAATGGATGAAACAGCAACGGATATGGGCGTTCGCAACGTGATGGATCCGCGGGAAAATGTTATGGGCGGTACAAAATATTTGTCGCAACTCCTGAGTCAGTACGATGGTGATTTGGAACTGACGCTGGCGGGATATAATGCAGGCCCCGGTAATGTGCGGAAATATGGTGGCATTCCACCGTTTCAGGAGACTCAACAATATGTGAAAAAAGTGTTGGCTTATTATAAACAATTTAAGGGAACAACATCGCTTTAATTCAGACTTCCGAAGTCCCGGTAATTCCCCCTAATGGCATATTCAACATGGACTTCGGAAGTCTACTTTATATCCTTTCAATATCTATCGCAACAAAAATGTTTTATTTGGCGCCCATTCATGCTTCGACTTCGCTCAGCATGAAGTTGTGCTGTCAATAACAATGTGCAGCATTTCATAAATTCGTGGAAGATTTCGTTGAGTAAATATGGTTTTGGAAACCGCTGAAGCGGTTTTTGAACTTGCTAGTAAGCGAAAAACCTACATAAAATTGTGAAACAGTGTACTAAGCGAAGAGTGCTAGTAGATATCTAAATGATCAATACCTTTTATTGAAAAGCAATCCAATTTTAATAAAAGCGCATTAATTCGGACTTTCGTGGAGGATAATATTTTGGATGCATTGCTACAACATTTTTCTGATCATCTGGATACGGAGTATCAGTTCCTGATATCGTATCTTGCCGCGCTGCAAAAACAGACATTATCGGTTGTTGATGGTAATACGCAGGGAATAATTATGCAGACATCAATTATCAATGACATGATCAGAGATAATCAGGAAATTCAGAAACAACGCCAGCAACTTCTGACCGAATTGGCGCAGCAATACCAAATTGTGGATCATGAATTAACCATCAGTTTGCTGATTCCGCATCTGGATGATATCTGGGCGCATAAACTCAATTCCCAAAAAGAGCTGTTAATCAACATTGTCCAAAAAATTCAGCGGGAAACAGAATCCAATACCTATTTATTGAGATACGCGATTGATTTCACCCACAGCATCATTCAATTAAGTGATCGCGCGATCAAAAATCAGTTAGGTTATTCCAGAACAGGTTCCAAATCACTGAATAATCCGCACAAGAAAATATTCGATCACAAAGCCTGAGCGGAGTCTGTTATGGTTGGTTTAAACTCATTACTGGAAGTCGCGCGTCGGGCGATTAATACCCATCAATTCGGATTGAATGTCGTTGGTAATAATATTGCCAATGCCAGCCGTCCCGAATACTCCCGACAACGCATGGAAACGGCGCCATCAGCAACAATTACACTGGCCGAAGGCAGCATTGGCACCGGCGTGAAGGTAACCGGCGTCTATCGCATGCGTGATATGTTCATCGATTACAAACTACGACAGGAATATAGTTTATTGGGTCGATGGTCATACCGGGAAAATATCATGAGCCAGATTGACAGTGTGGTCAATGAACCATCGGATAACGGTTTGGGATATTTGATGAATCAGTTCTGGGATGGATGGCAGGAATTAGTCAACAATCCGGAAAGCGGTACCGCACGCTCGGTTCTACGTCAACGGGCTGAATCATTGACCGATCGGTTTCAAAATTTGGATGAAACGTTACGTACCTACCAGAATACGATGAACACAGATTTGATTGGTTATGTGAAGGAAATTAATAATCTCACCCAGGCGATTGCCGATTTAAACCAGAAGATCAGGAATGTCGGTGACGCAAATAATCGACCCAATGATTTGTTAGATATGCGCGATCACTATATTGATGAGCTGTCGAAATATGTTGATGTCGAATATTATGAAACACCGAATAATTCTGTGGCCGTTATCATGAACGGCAAAACACTTGTTGATGGTGCGGATGTGAATCGTATCAGCACGGAAGCTCGCCTGGTGGATGGTCATCCCATGCAGACGCTTGTTTGGGAGAACGGACATCAGGAATTGACTGTTTCCGATGGATCTGTGAAGGGATTGCTTGAAGTACGTGATGAAGAAATACCGGCGATGCTTGATAAACTGGACACACTTGCGCTGTCATTGGTGGAGCAAATCAATTCAGTACATGCGACCGGTTACACGCTTGATGGCAAGACTAACGTGCGGTTTTTTGATGAAAATACGACCGGTGCATCCGATTTTTCGCTTTCCAACAGCGTTTTAACGGACGTCAATAATATTGCTGCCGGCGCGACTGATTCCCCGGGTGATAATGCGATCGCGTTGGCAATTGCCGGGTTGCGAGATCAGAATGTTTTATCGGATGGGACACAGACTTTTGACCAGTATTACAATAGCATCATTAGTGAACTGGGATTGGTTACACAGGAAGCGCAATTTGCATCGGATACACAAAATAAAGTGGTGCAACAGGTTGAAAACAAAAAGCAGGAAACCTCAGGCGTCTCGCTGGATGAGGAAATGGTCGATTTGATAAAGTTACAAACAGCTTATCAAGCAGCAACCAAAGTTGTTAATACCGCCAACGATTTGATGGATGTATTGATGAATATGGTGTGATTGTTATTCAATTGAGGAATACGATTATGCGGGTAACACGTAATATGATGCTTTCGAGCATGATGATGAATATCAGTGATATTCAGAAAAAGTTGTTCAAGAATCAAATGCAGATTTCCGAAAGCCGTCGTATTTTAACGCCAGCCGATGATCCGTCGGGCACAACCCATGTGCTGTTCAACAAGACTGCGATGGCAAAAAATGAACAGTATCAGACAAATGTAATGCGGGCGCTTAACTGGATGGAAACCACAGAAAGTGTTTTGGATCAGTTAAACACTCTATTTTCCGATGTTGACGTCATTGCCAATCGTGGAGCGACAGATATTTATGGGGCGAACGAACGCCATACGTATGCCGAAGATATAAGTGATCAACTTGATAATCTGCTTAAATTTGCCCGCACAATGTACAATGGACGCTATATTTTTGGTGGTCATGAAACAATGTCTGCTCCATTTGAAGGCAGTAACGTTGTCGAAAATGAGACAGTGAACGTCAATGTCGGAGCCGCTCAAAATCTGCAACATGTTCATCTTGAAAAGGAGTCCGTTATTGTTCGTGACACGAGTGGTGGCACGACCTATTCGGAAGGAACAGATTATACAATCGATTATGAGAATGGTACAATTACTGCACTGGCATCCGGGAATATGGTCGATGGCCAGAATTATGTCATTGATTATAAAACTGAAGGTATTAGCAGTGTTACTACAAATTCAAAAGGCACTAGTGGGGATATAAAATATCAAATCGGAAACGATGTTACAGCAGCGATCAATATTCAGGGCGATGAACTGTTTACCGATCAAGTCGATATGTTTAATTTATTGATCGACCTGCGTAATAAGTTGGAGCGTGATGATATTGATGGGGTGCAAGGTTTAATTGGTGACATTAAAACCGGAATTGAGCATATCACAAAAATGTCCGGTGAAATGGGCGGTCGAGTCAGCCGGCTAACGATGACGAGCCAGTTTCTGGAAAATGAACACATTCAACTGGAAGATATTGGCTCGCGCGAAAATGATTTGGATGTCGCGGCGGCGTTGGTACAAATGCAAGCGCTGGATTTGGCTTACCAAACATCACTGACAGCCAATTCTGAAATATTACAAATGAGTCTGGTCAATTTACTAAATCGATAACACACTTTACACAAGGCGTCTATAGCATATGGAGGCCGTTTTGGGAACGCACATGGAACGAGAAGCCACTAAAATTTCAAACAGCCAACTGGGTGAATTGCTTGTGCATGAAGATTCTATCATTTCATTTCGGGAAGGAATTTTCGGTTATGAATATTTAAAGCATTTTGCACTGGTCGAGCTTGAAGAAACCGAACCGTTTATTTGGATGATAGCAATTGAAGAGCCGGAGATAAGTCTGCCGATGTTACGGTATAAAACTGTATTTCCTGAATACGAACTGAATATGTCTTCCACAGAACGAAAAATATTGAAACTGGGTCAGGGAGATGCGTTTCACTTGTTTTTTATTGTGACAGTAAATGAAGAACAAGAACAGATCACTGCTAATTTGAAAGGTCCTATTGTCATTAATCTGGAAGAACGGTTAGGTGCACAAGTTGTTGCGCCGAATGAAGAGTACGTCATCCATTATCCGGTGGGTGGAACCGACCACCAAACAAATGAATAGGAATGCCGCCATGTTAATTTTGACACGGAAGTTAAATGAAAGCATTATTATTGGGGATAATATTGTTATCACAGTTGTGGAAATAGATAAAGGACATATTCGCCTGGGCGTTCAGGCGCCGAAGGATATTGCTGTACATCGAAAGGAAATTTTTGATCGTATTCAGGAAGAAAACGTCAAAGCTGCGTCATCGAAAAAAGCGGATTTGCTTAAATTTTCCAAAGAATGGCAGCAAAAAATAAAACAAACTCACAGGCATGGTCATGATGAATAAAACCGATGTTTCGGAGAAGTATCTGGCTACACTACACGGCCAGCTTGCACGTGATCAGGAATCGATTCAGTTAAATGCTAAAATTGGCACCTTTTTAGTAAACGAAGGTCGTGTCGCAGAGGCCATGCCATATTTTATGAAAATTATTGAACAAGGCGTCAGGGACAAAGAAACGCGAGAAAAATTAATGGCATATCTTTCCACTATCAAAGAGTCAGAGCAGGATCAACCGATTAATGGGAAATATGCCGCTGTGAGCCAATCAACAATGATGGGGGAAATCGCTCAACAGGATGTGGCTGATTTGTTAGCATCGCAAAATAATAATCAATCACAATTTGATCGTTATGCCGATGCACATTATCAGCCACGACGGATTAAAGCGCTTGCAGGCCGGACGGTATCTCCGCCTGTCCCAAATCGTATGGAAAGCAAATCAAGAACAGTTTTAATCACACGGCGCATCGGTGAAGTTGTTGCTATTGATGATGAAATAAATATTTCCATTCTGGATGTTAATAATCAAGCTGTTCGCCTCCAGCTTATAACGCCGGTTGATTCCAATATTAAACAAGATCAAAGCTATCTGGAATGCAGCGATATTAATCGCCGGGCCACACATTCCGACATTGGGCTAATGAAAGTATTAGCAAACCGGATAAAGCGGATTAACTAGGCAGCTGCCAATGGCATTTGAAAATAATTTAAAAAATATTTCTATTATCGGAATGGGGCATGTCGGCACATGTTTGGCAGCATTGGCCGCGTCGCGTGGCGTACAGGTCGTTGGCATGGAAACGGACCCCGAAAAAGTCAGCATGCTCAAAAATGGATTGGCTCCAGTTTATGAATCCGGTTTGGATGAATTACTTAAACTTCATCAACAATCCATTCGTATTACCTGGTCCTATCGGCAGCTCGTCAAATCGAGCAAACTTACAATTATTACTGTCCCGGCATGGGATGAAGATAATGAACAACCATCATTGATTCCGTTGATCCGGATTATCGAAAATCTGGCGGAAGAGTTACGCAACCTGGATGGCTTTCACAGTATTGTGCTGACTGGTACAATGGTGCCGGGTAGTATTAGCAATGTGCTGGTATCGATCTTGCAAAATATGTCGTGGAAAGTAAATGGCGATGCCGTCGGATTATGTTATCTGCCGATGTTTACAGAGCGTGGCCGAACCTTGTTACAATTGGAAAAAACCACTCACTATATCGTTGGATCTCCCGGTGGCTATATCAACCGCCAAATGGAATTGTTTCTAACATCTATTTGCGGTACCAGTCCGGAGATTCAATGGATGGATCCGACGGATGCGGAAATTGCCAAATTGTCAATCGATTCCTGGCATACAATTCAGTCGGGTTTCTCCAACATGTTAGGCGAATTATGTGAACGTTTGCCCGGCGCGGATGTCCATCGTATTTTTAAACAACTCGATGGCCGTGGTTTGATGAAAAATTCACCCCAGACAGTCTCGCGCCTTGAAGGCCCATATCACATGCAAAGCCATACCATGATGCTGGCATGGGCGGAACAACAACGCAATCCTGTGCCAATGCTGGAAGCTGTGGAAAAAATGAAACTTCGTCAACCGCTGCGCCTGCTTGATCATCTCATAAATGTCCTGCCTAATCGCGGACATGTAGCAGTGCTTGGTTTTGCTTATCAGCCGAACACGGATTGTGTCGACCATACGGTAGGTTTGGCGTTTATTCACTGGCTGCTTAAGCAAAATTTTACAGTGAGCGTGTACGATCCGGCTGCGATGGCACAGGCGCGCCAGTATTTTGGCGCCAAAATTAACTATGCCACTTCGTTATCAGCTTGCATCGATCAAGCCGATGCGATTGTCATTCTCACACCCTGGGATGAGTTCCGAATATTGCCGGTCGATGTGTTACAAAAAAAATCCAAACCCCCGGTCATTATTGATTGCTGGCGAATTTGCAATACCAGCGAAATCGATCAATACGTCCGCATCATCCACCCTGGCGTCGGATATTTTCATAATTTCGACCGCCCGCTTAATCACTTTGATTACAACCTCGTTGACCTGCTGGAAATTTCACAATTGTCGAATAATTAAATTTAGTACATATCCAACTGAAAATTCCTCTAATTGTATTATCTCTCTTGAAAATTAGGGTCAATCACTTTCTTTCCCAATTATAGCACTTTTGTAATGCGCTCAAGATTTTTTATCCATCGTCGATTAAAATAACAAGCAGATTCTACGTCAATGTCTGATGTTTAGTTATTATCCGGTTAAATTATACTGATTGCTATTTTTACTCTGCTAACATTGCTTTATTGCCACAAAGGCACAAAGTAACGAAGGTACACAAAGAAAAGATATTTTTGAAGATCAGTATTTTATTTTTCAATATGATATATATCCACCGAAGAAAATAGAATCATAAATAATGTTCTTTCTTCGTGTTTCTTTGTGCCCTTCCCAATCTATCTGAATTAATAAAGTCAATTGAACACGGCGAATCTTCATAGCAGCTTCAATTCTGTAAACGGAAATGCGATGAAGTCGAAATAGTTTACACTAAAAAGTAATTTACGGGATATTGATTATGAAAGACCATATTCTGGTTACTGGCGGAGCCGGCTATTTAGGTTCGATAATTTGTCCGCATTTGCTCGATGCGGGTTATCGTGTTACTGTGATTGATAAACTGCTGTACGGGCAGCATAGTCTGTTTCATTTGTGTGCGAATTCGGATTTTGAATTTATCCGCGGCGATGTCCGCGACAAACGGCTCATGCGTGATGTCATCTCTAAAGTGGATGCCATCATTCCGTTGGCGGCGATAGTTGGCGCGCCGGCATGCGATGCTGATCCGTGGCTGGCGCAATCCACAAATTTTGAGGCGATCCAGCTTATTCGCGATGTGCGCAGTCCTTCACAACTGGTGGTGTATCCCACGACGAATAGCGGCTACGGCACGAAATCAGGCGATGTTTTCTGCACGGAAGACACTCCGCTTGAGCCGATTTCGTTGTACGGCAAAACCAAAGTGATGGCAGAAGCTGACTTGTTGCATAGCAAAAATGTGATTACGTTGCGTCTTGCCACAGTATTTGGCATGTCGCCACGCATGCGCCTGGATTTGTTGGTGAATCACTTTGTGTACGCCGCGGTGACTGATGGCTATATTGTGCTGTTTGAAAAGGATTTCAAACGTAATTATGTGCACATTCGCGATGTGGCAGCGTGTTTTCAATATTGCATTGAGAATTCCGGTAACATGGCTGGCCGACCATATAATGTAGGGCTGGATGAAGCGAATCTCTCCAAAGAGCAATTGGCATTCAAAGTGAAGAAATATGTGCCGGCTTTTTACATTCACGCTTCTGAAATCGGCAGCGATCCGGATAAACGAAACTATATTGTTTCAAACCAACGGTTGAGTGAAGCGGGTTTCATCGCAACCCGAACCCTTGATGACGGCATTGTCGAACTGCTCAAGGGTTATCGAATGATGGGACGGCAACTGTTTGGAAATATTTAGAGATTGTCTGTGAAACAAACCAGGTTTCTTTGAGAAATCGGGTTTGTATGATTTTGAATAGAATAAACCAAGTCAGCATATTATTAACAACGGATATTCGAAAAAAAATACATGAATCTTTCAGATATTACAGCACTGCTGCTCGTCGGCGGACTTGGCATGCGACTCCGCTCAGTTGTCTCGGATCGACCAAAATCGCTGGCATCAATTGGCGATCGCCCATTTTTGGCGTTACTGCTTGACCAGTTGGTCGACGCCGGTATTGAACGAACAGTACTTTGTACCGGGTATATGGATCAGCACATCAGCCATGTATTTGGTGAGTCATACCGAGATATGAAATTGCAGTATTCGCATGAAACCACACCGTTGGGGACAGGCGGCGCGCTTCGGTATGCGAATCATCTCATCGAATCGGAAACAGTCCTGGTTATGAATGGTGATTCGTTTTGTGAATTCGATCCGTTATCATTCTGGCGCTGGCATCAGCAGCACCCTGATGCCGGTTCGATTATTTTAACGGAAGTTTGCGATTGCCGGCGCTTTGGAAGGGTGAAAACAGATAACGACAATCGGATTCTCCATTTTGATGAAAAGACATTTATGGAAGTCGGTCCAGGCTGGGTAAATGCTGGCGTTTATTTATTACCAACTGATTGGATCGATGCAATCGAAGCCGACAAACAAATTTCTCTTGAACGCGATTTGTTTCCACATTGGTTGCATCACGGCATGTTTGGTTATTACAGCCAGGGTTTATTTATTGATATAGGAACGCCACAATCGTATCGCAAAGCCGAAGAAATTTTAAGTCATGTTTACGTTGAGCAGCATTAATGTGAACGTGATTATCGATATTATCAGGAACATAACATGATTATTAGTCGCACCCCATTTCGTATTTCATTGTTTGGTGGTGGCACGGATTATCCGGCCTGGTACATGAAACATGGCGGTTCTGTGCTGGCATCAACCATCGATAAATATTGTTACTTAAGCTGCCGGTACCTGCCACCGTTTTTTGAGCATCGGATTCGAGTTGTCTATTCCAAAATTGAAAATGCCCAAACGTATGATGAAATCAAGCACCCGTCAGTCCGCGAGGTGCTCCGTTTTCTTGAATTTGACCGTGGTGTGGAAATTCATCATGATGGCGATTTGCCCGCGCGTTCGGGCATGGGCACAAGTTCATCGTTTACGGTTGGCTTGCTGAATGCGCTGTACGCGCTGAAAGGGATAATGCCCAGCAAATATCAACTGGCGTCCGAAAGTTTGCTGATCGAGCAGCAGATCATGAAGGAAGTCGTGGGATCGCAGGATCAAATATCAGCAGCGTACGGCGGCGTAAACCATATTGAATTTTACTCCAACGGTGAATTCTCCGTTCGTCCGGTCACTGTCAACCGCGAGCGACTCGATGAATTGAATTCTCACCTGATGCTATTTTATACCGGAATCAAGCGGACCGCTGCCAACATTGCTGTGAGTTACGTGACCGATATTGATAAACGCAAACGACAACTTCGTATCATGAAAGATTTGGTGAAAGAGAGCATCGCGATTCTTAGCAGTGGGGAAGATATTGATGCCTTTGGCGAATTATTGAGAGAAGCCTGGGATGCCAAACGCGATTTAAGTGACATGGTTTCAAATCCTGAAGTTGATGCGATTTATGAAGCTGCCCAAACCGCCGGAGCGATCGGCGGCAAATTAACTGGCGCTGGTGGTGGAGGCTTTTTGTTACTGTTTGTTCCACCGGCAAAGCAGGTAAAAGTTAAAAAATCGTTGCAAAAGCTCATTCATGTGCCGTTTAATTTTGAATTTTTTGGCAGTCAGATAATCTTTTTTGATCCGGAAACAGATTATTCCAAAGCCGAGCTAGCTCGGGCTCGGCAGCCAATTCAGTCGTTTAAGGAGCTTCAGCCGGAGAAAGTGGAGGCCAAATCATGAAAAAAGATGCGCGCATCTTTGTTGCGGGCAGCGAAACGTTGTTCGGCAAAGTATTGGTGGAAACGCTACGCATGCGTGGTTACACACAGGTGGAAGGTGTTAGCGCTGAGGAGCCGGATTTAACAGACCTGCTAGCCGTAGAACGATTCTTCAGTACATTTACTCCCGAATATGTGTTTCTGACCGGCGGAAAATCCGGCGGTATTCACGCCAACCAAACCTGGCCCGCGGATTTAATGCTCAATAATCTCATGGTGCAAACACATGTAATGGATGCTGCGTTTCGTTTTGGTGCATCAAAATTATTGTATCTGGCCAGTTCGTGCAGTTATCCCCGACAGTGTCCCCAGCCGATGGATGTGACATCGCTCTTAACCGGACCACTGGAACCGACAAACGAAGCCTATGCTGTGGCGAAACTTGCCGGCATCAAATTGGCGCAGGCGTATAACCGGCAATATGGCGCCAATTTTATTTGCGGAATTCCTGCGAATGGGTTTGGTCGTTATGATGATTTTATTACCGATGATGCTCATGTTATTCCATCGCTATTGCGCAAAATGCGGGAAGCCAAAATGAAAAACGCGCCATACGTTGTGCTTTGGGGCAGCGGGCAAGCTAAACGTGAATTTATTGATGCTGATGATGTGGCCAATGCCTGTCTATTTTTAATGGCGAATTACAACGATCCGTTACCTATCAACATTGGCGGCGGTGATACAATCTCCATTCGTGAACTGGCGTGGATGGCGAAAGAGATTGTCGGTTATCAGGGCGATATTCAATTTGATGCCCGCTATCCCGATGGCATGCCGATAAAGCAGCTCGACGCCAGCCCGATTCGAAAGCTTGGATGGAAGCCGGAAGCGAAATTTAAGGATGCGTTGAAAACGACGTATGAA
Organism: Candidatus Zhuqueibacterota bacterium; assembly: GCA_016931935.1. Taxonomy (GTDB): domain Bacteria; phylum Zhuqueibacterota; class Zhuqueibacteria; order Thermofontimicrobiales; family Thiofontviventaceae; genus Thiofontivivens. The sequence continues at coordinate 72,657 of JAFGDW010000032.1, forward strand.
TGGTATATGAAGCAATTACATGAATAAAAAATTTGGAGATAATTTTAGCCACGGATTGACACGGATTTGAGACGGATAAATATAAAGATAACTAAAATAGCAATTCACAGGATTTAGAGATGCAGATGAGCGATGCACGTGCTCCTGTGAACAATTACAATCCAATGCTATTAAGTTAAGCGATTTATGCTATTATAATGTTAGTTCATACTTCGACTTCGCTCAGTATGAAGCGATCACAGACTTCATCCTGAGCCCTTCGTCATGCTCAGGATATACTCCGTCGAAGTGTGAGGCTTTCCACGGATTTCTGGATTTGACTTTAACTTAATGGCATTGAATTACAGTCTATAATCTTCACGAACGGACACGAAGTAAAATCACACTGAACGGGCAGTCAGGTAAGTAATTGATTGTCGTATCACCAAGCTAGATAAATAACGTCAGGGACTTGAGCTGATACTCACCGGTCAATCAACGCAAACCACGATCGCTTATTCAGTACTAATTCATGGAAATCACGCGCATACAGGAAGCAGAGTTTTGTTTCCTTTAAATCATAGCTTCGTGTCCTTCGTGAATTTAACAGGTTAGCCTGTCCGATTTAGACTTCTAAGTCTAAGAGACTTCGGAAGTTTTCGATTAAGTATGTTGGTAACTATTCAGCAAGCCGTTGCCTGAGCCTGTCGAAGGCAACACTTCCATGTAATATTGTTTGTTTGTCGGCTTCGACACCGTTCGTGCCGCGAGCACGCCGGTGCGAGACGGCAAGCTCAGCCGACGCCTAAATGTACACTCTACCTGAATAGTTACGTATGGTGCAGCATATAATCTGTAAAATCATGGAGGAGATATGTCCACATATACACCCATTGCCAACCGGCCACGAACTTACTTTGTTGATATTGATGGTGTCATCTTCAAACAGGAAAATCGCTGGCCCGATATGGAAACCATCGATCCCAAACGTGATTTGCTCCCCGGTGTGCGCGAAACATTTCTGCGTTGGGAAGCCAGTGGCTGCAAAATTGTGCTGACCACCGGCCGCGCCGATAATTTTCGCGAATTAACAGAACGGCAACTCAGGGAAGCAGGCATTCCGTACCATCACCTGATTATGAGCGCCGGTATGGGGCAACGAGTGCTGATTAACAATCTGAAACCGCAGGAACCGAGCGTTCGCACGGCGTTGGCAATCAATCTCCCACTGGATGTGGGGATGTCCCACATGAATGAAGAAGGCGAGTGATTATTTGTACACTGCTTCCGAAGTGGTTTTGAGATTGTCCATAATATCTCCTCCTTTCAAAGGAGGAGACTAAGAGGAGGTACTTAACGAAAAGAATCTCAAAACCACTTCGATACAAGTGTAATAATGAAATTGGAATGAATTGAACTCGAAACATTTTGGAGAAACCAAATGAAACATGCGGTTATTATCACGGCAAAGGGATTTCAGGATGAGGAGTTTACTTATCCGTTCTACCGTTTATTGGAAGCCGGCTTCCATGTGGATGTCGCCACAAAAGGGATGGAGGTTGTGCATGGTAAATACGGCATTCCGGTCAAACCAACTGTGGATGCATTGGAATTAAATCCGAAAGATTATGATCTTGTCATTCTCCCGGGTGGCTATGAAGCGCCGGACAGGGTGCGGCAAATCCCGGAAGTGCTGGGATTTGTTAAAGCCATGTTTGAAACCGGCAAGTTGGTCGCAGCAATTTGTCATGGCCCCTGGGTGGCCATTTCCGCAGGTATTATGCAAGGCATGCGCGCCACGTGCTATCCGGGCATGGCTGATGATTTGATCAACGCCGGTGCCAACTACGTGGACGCCCCGGTTGTGGTCGATGATAATCTGATTACGGCGCCACATTACCGGAACAATGGTGATTTCATGAAAGCCATTCTGGCTCATGTCTGATTGTCGTGAGATGTGGAGATAATGTTATGCAGGAAATAACTACAAAAACACTCGAATATACCGATGTCATTGTCGAAAAACCCTGGGGCTATGAATACCTGATGATTCAAAGCAGCACCATTGGCATCTGGGCGCTGCATATCAATGAAGGCAGTCAGACATCGTTGCATTGCCACCCCCGGAAAAAAACCGGATTAATACTTGTGCATGGTGAGGCGCAAATCGGATTTTTGAATAATTCGACGATGCTGCGCGCCGTTAACAAACTGATGATCCGGCCGGGTTTGTTTCATTCCACCAAAGCAATGTCTCCGGGAGGAATTGATTTAATTGAAGTCGAGACACCGCCCGATAAGGTCAACCTGGTGCGGCTGGATGATGCATACGGTCGTGTCGAGCAACCCTACGAAGGGCCGGAATCGCAAAAGCCGTTATCGGATGATTGCATTCATCTGGATATTCCCACAATTTGCGATCGCAATGAATACACGATGAAATCCGCAAGTTTGATCGTTGAACGTGTGGATGTGCTGACGCCGTTGAAATTGTACAAGCCCGATGATCTGATTTTGGTCATCGAAGGCGGCATTTTCAGTCGCGACGGCGAACCGGTGCTGTCGGAAGGCGATGTCGTGACACGCAGCACCATCGATCGGCTGGCAGATACGTTTCCATTGTCCGAAGAAATGGTTTATATGGTTGTACGTGAGAAGTGAAACGTGAGACGATTTATGATCGTTTCCAGCGTCTCGCCGGAAATGACATAGTAGCGGCTCTGCCGCGATATCATGAAATTGCAAGGTAGAGCTTTGAGATAAGCATTCCCGGTTAGAAGCCGGGAAGGAAGTTGATTCTGAACCATCAGAAAAAAGAAATAAATACGATGAGATCTGCAGATTTTGGAGTGAATCCCGGTCTGCCCAAGTTGGCGCGGGAAGAAGTATCATTGAAACTATTTTATCGCATGTGCCTGGCGCGGTATTTTGATCTGGGCGTGGTGCAGGCATCGGAACAGGGACGAATAAACATACCGGTGTATCTGTCACTCGGGCAGGAGGCGATTTCCGCAGCCATGTCGATGGTAATTCCCGAATTTCAGATATTTGCCCAACATCGTTGTCATGCCACATATCTCACATTTGGCGGCGATCCGGCTAAATTACGCGATGAATTGCTGGGACTCCCCACGGGCTGCAGTGGCGGACGCGCCGGCTCCAATTGCCTGCAATCGCATGAAGGCAGCATGACGATGTTCGGCCACCACGGCCTGATCGGTGAAAATGTACCACTTGGCGTGGGCGCTGCAATGGGTAGCAATAAACCAACCGTCTGCTTTTTTGGCGACGGGGCGGCTGAAGAGGATTATGTGTTTTCCGCTATGGCATTCGCTGTTACCAAACAGTTGCCAGTGTTGTTTGTGTGTGAAGATAACAATTTGTCCATTCTGACACCGGTGAAAGATCGCCGGTCGTGGGACATGACCAAAGTTGCCGCCGCACTCGGCATGCCCGCTGTACAATTCAGTGACGATCCCTGGATGATTTTACATGAAACCGAACGGTTGAGCAAGCAGTTACCAGCGTTCATCGACTGTTTCACCTGCCGCGCCAACTGGCATGTCGGCGTCGGTACTGATGGACCGCCGGAGTGGGACCGGTTTCAACTGGTAAAGGAACGATTGGCCAAACAGGGATTAACGGATCAGGCAGAAAAGATTGAACGCGAAGTACAGGAAAGGATGAATAAGTTATGGAACGCCTGACAGTCGCTGATACCATACGTGAAATCACCCGCAATCATTTAACGGAGCATAACGGTTTGCTCATGGGGCAGGCTGTTTCAGCCGTAGGCTGGGTAAATAACACCGTCCCCGATTGCCCGGGCATTATTGAATTACCAATGTCCGACGTTGCCGGAGCAGGAATTGCTGTCGGTTCGGCGTTGGTTGGCCGACGTACTATTTTTGTGATTCGGTTTCAAGATTTTCTGATTCTCAACGGTAGTCCGCTGATATTTTATGCTGCCAAGATCAAAGAATTACATAACCGTCCGGCGCCAATTTTTGTGCGAGCTATCGCTGCCGAAGGAATTGGACCCGTTCATTCGGGCGTATTGCACAGTATTTTTATGCACTTTCCGGGATTCCGTGTGTGTGCGCCAATGACCCCCGGCGAATATCGGGCAATCTGGAAGGATTACCTTGAGCACGACGATCCGATGATTGTCAGCGAGCACCGCATCAGCTATGGCAATACCGAAGAAATAAACGATATGTATGTACCTGATCCGGATATTACTCTGTATGCGATTTCATCCACACGGTTTGAAGTTGGCAAAGCCGCACGTTTGTTGGCCGATGATGGTATTCGCTGCAGCATTGTGCATTTGTACTGGCTCAAACCATTTGTGGTGGATGAGCGGCTGTCCCATCCTTTGATGCGTTCACGGATTGGTATGGTAATCGATTCCGGCCATGAAATTTGCGGTGCTGCCCAGGCGATTGCCTATGCATTGAGTGAAGCAACCGGCTATCGTGTGGCCGCGCTGGGTACAGAAGATAAAACCAAATGTTTGTGTGAGCCACATCAAAATAAAGCGCCCGATGCCCAGCGGATTTATCTGGCAGTTAAGCAGCTTATGGAATCGGACGATTTGGTGTTATAAAAGGTTGATTTAATGGCTACGCACTTTGGAAGTGCGTAGCAATTTTGTGCGTTAATTTTCAATAATCCAAATAAAAAATCAATGCGATTGACACTGATAATTCTGGGACTATTACTGTTAACAGCAGCATACCCGTTGATGTCGTATGAATGGTTCAAACCAAATTCATATTTTATTGTGTTCGATAAATTCATCACCGGTTCATTGGAAAATATTTCGGAAAAACAGCTCATCAAATCGGGCTACGAAAAACGACATTCTGGAAATGGCGTAATTGCTTTCACCGGCGCGGACACGGTGTTTCTGCCCGAGCATAAGATTCCGGTGGACGTATCGGTACAATTTGTGAATGGCAATAAGATGCCAGTACCAAAACTATCTGCGGATAATATCCTGTCACCAACACGTCCGGATATTTATTGCCCGGTGCTGATGCACATATCATACGATGCTGTTAATGATGAATCAATTCTAAAAGCAATTAATCAGCGTTACGGAACGAAAAATGTCCCGGCGCCACTTTCTGTAGCGGAAATGCCGGAACTGCTATTTGTAACGCAATGGCAGGATACTACCGGACAGGGGCCTGTGTTACAGTACACACGAGCCGCTTATTGGAAAGAAAGCACATTGCGAATTCCGATCCGCCGTAACCGAGTGCATGCGTGGATTAGTTGGTATGTGCGCACAATATACCGCAAGCTGCCGGCATTTATGCAGCCAAAATGGTATCGGATAATTACATCACCCGAATGAAAAATCCCTTCTGCATGGAGGGGTGATCGGAGAAAAATAATGAATCAAAAAATAGATCTATTACTGATCAATCCCGGCAATCGTTTGGAGCAGTTCGCCAAACTCAGTGATTTGGCTACGGTGGCACAGCCATTGGGATTAGCAATGGTTGCGGCGTATGTCCGTCAGCATGGCTATTCGGTGGCAATCATCGATGCCGAAGCTGAATTTTGGACGCCGGAGCAGACTATTGAAGCAGTGGAACAGTTCGATCCATTATTGATTGGCGTTTCCGCATACACTACTAAAATGACCGCTGCCGGACGATTACTGACATTAATCAGGGAACGTATGCCCCATGTGAAAACTATGCTCGGCGGTCATCACGGATCAGCGATTGCCCGCCGGACGCTTGAAGAAGAGGCTGTTGATTTTGTAGTTCAGGGAGAAGGATTTTTCCCAACAGTGGAATTGTTGCGTCGCATAAAGGTTGGCAAGCGCGATTTGGCAGTACCCGGTCTGGCGTTCTACGAAGGCCAGCAATTTGTTGATAATGGTCGGGCGCCATTAATAAATGATCTTGATGAGTTACCCTTTGCTGCCTGGGATTTATTACCGATGGAGAAATACAGGGCGCATCATTGGCAGGCGTGGGATTATGGTATGGATCAATCGGGATTCGCTGTGCTGTACACGTCGTTGGGGTGTCCGTTTCAGTGTGAGTATTGTTCGGTTAATGTTGTGTATGGAAAGCACAAAACCCGTTATCGCAGCTCCGAACATGTAGTGCGGGAGCTGGAGCTGCTGGTCAACCAATACGGCGTCAAACATGTGGAAATTATTGATGATACTTTTACGCTACTGCCAAAACGGGTGGAAGCATTCTGTAATGAAATTATTAAACGCGGTCTGGGTAAAAAATTAAATATGTGGTGCTTTGCCCGTACAGATCGGGTGACCACGCAATTAATGAAAAAAATGAAACAGGCTGGCATCAACTGGGTATTTATGGGATTTGAATCCGGTGACGATTTTGTATTGCAAGGTGTTAACAAATATCAAACGGTCGATCAAATTCGTCGAGCCGTTGACGATGTGCATCATGCCGGCATTTACATCGGCGGCAATTATGTGTTTGGATTGCCTAACGACACACATGAAACCATGCAGCAGACGCTCGACCTGGCAAAAGATTTAAACACCGAGTACGCCAACTTTTTCCTGTTGATGGCTTATCCCGGCACCAAATTACAGCAGACAGCGCGACAAAAAGGTTACTCGCTACCGGAAAAATGGGGGCAGTATGGCTTCTTCGCGCCTGATGCTTTGCCGATGCGCAACGACCAGTTAAGCGCCGAAGATATTTTGGCATTCCGCGATAATGCCTTCAATGAATATTTTAATTCCGAACGCTACCTTTCGATGATACGCGAGCGCTTTGGGGAGCCAATTATAGACTTTATTCGAACGAAAATATTAACCAGGAAAATTGAACGAACGAGGATAGCCCGTGACTGATTCAACCTTATTTCAAACGGAACAGGCCGAACAAGTATTCGAAACCCGCTGGTTTAGTATCGAAAAAATACCCAATCGTCTGGAAACAGAAAATCCGTATTACCGGCTGTCGTGCGATGATTCCGTGGAAATTTTAGCGCTCACTCCGGACAAACAGGTGTTAATGGTACTCCAGTTTCGGCCCGCTGTGAGCATGCCGATGTTGGAATTGCCTGCTGGTCATGTCGATCCCGGTGAAACGCCGGAACAGGCAGTTCAGCGTGAATTGGAAGAAGAAACCGGTTATGCCTGCGAATGGATTACGTATCTCGGGCCGCACAAAATTGCTGCCAGCCGGATTAATAGCACATTGCATTTGTATTTCGGACACAATGCGTACAAAATTATCGGCGAATGCCGCAAGCACGAAAAAGTTGATGCCGTGCTTATGCCACTCGATGAATTTCGCAAACGTATACAAGAAGGTCAATACCTGGAAATGTCTGGCATTGCCACATACTGTTTAGCGAATTTAGCGGGATTTGTGTCATGATTAAAAAATGGCCAAGGTTGATTCTTGAAAAATTTAAGGCAACAAAAATTTTTAATCAAATAATGAAAATGAAAAATCAATTTGTTGAAAAGATATTTAATGAAAAAAACGATACTGAATCCATTGCTGATTATTCATTTGAAAATTATAGTGGCAAAAAATCTGATTTTGTAAAAGGGGAGAGCCATTTGGTACATAATCAGATTTTTATTTCCTACTGCCATAAAGATAAATATTGGTGCAAAAAAATTATGAAGCACTTTTCTGTGCTACAACGCAATGATTTAGTAACTATTTGGTACGATAGAAATTGTTTATGTGAGGGCGACGAAATTAAAGCAACGATTCGGACAGAACTACAAAAATCGAAAATTGTAATATGTCTGCTTTCTGAACATTATACTACCTCAAAGTTTATACTCGATTTTGAACTGCCCGAAATTGCAAATTTATATAATGCAGGAAGAGTTACTATTATCCCGGTGGCTCTACGACACTATTATGAAAGTGAAATTCCTTTTGAATTAGATAAAGTGTTGCTGAAAGTACCAAATGATGGTACCTATCTGGCCAAGCATTGTCACTTCAAGCAAAATGAAATATTAGTCACTTTTACCAATAATCTAATGAATCGTATAGTTTCAACTCAGGCGATACGCACAAGAAAATTATTTGGTGAATGAATGCAGGTTAATAGCATATAGTGTAGCAAAAATATAGTATGGATTAATTGATTTATCTCCCGCTATGCTATATGCACTCTGCCAGCTATAGATTAATGCGAAGGAAATACACACGATGAAACAACTCGATATACTCCTTGTCAAACCCGGCAGCCAAAAACAACTGTACGGCGACCTTAGCAAATTCAAGCTAACCGGCATTGAGCCGCCAATGTGGGCCGCGCTGATGGCGGCAAGCATGCGCGATAAAAAGTACGACGTCAAATTATACGATGCCGAAGTCGAAGGCTGGACGTACGAGCAAACTGCCGTGCAAATTCATGAAGCCAATCCCAGGCTTGTGGTAGTCGTTGTCTCTGGTACGAATCCGTCAGCTTCTACAATGAACATGACTGGCGCCGGGGAAATTCTTTCGGCATTGAAACGACGCAATCCGCACGTTAAAACTGCATTGACCGGACTGCATCCGTCGGCATTGCCCGAACGCACACTGGATGAAGAAGATGTGGATTATGTGATCGTCGGCGAAGCAATCCGTTCTCTACCCGGCTTGATGATGGCTATTAATAGTAATGAACTGCCGTACGGCGTACCGGGGATTTGGTATCGCGATGGCAAGCAAATTGTCGGCAATCCACGAGCGGAATTGATTGATACGCTCGATGATCTTCCCATGCCTGCCTGGGAATTGTTGCCGATGGAGCACTACCGGGCGCATAACTGGCATTGTTTCGATAATATTGCTGCCCGCGAACCCTACGGTGTTATTTACACAAGTTTGGGATGTCCGTACAAATGTTCATTCTGTTGCATCAATGCGCTGTTTGGCAAGCCCGGTATTCGATATCGTAGTCCCAAAAAAGTGATTGAAGAAATCGATTATCTGGTCAATTCATGGAACATTCGCAATATTAAAATTCTCGATGAAATGTTTGTGTTGAAAGAATCGCACGTTGTGGAAATTTGCGATCTGATTATCGAACGCGGATACGATCTCAACATGTGGGCTTATGCTCGCGTGAATACCGTGAATGAGCGTATGCTCGCTAAAATGCGCCAGGCTGGCATCCGCTGGGTGGCGTACGGATTTGAATCGGGCAGCGCAACCGTGCTCGACGATGTGACCAAAGGCTATCGTTTCGAAAAAATCGACTCGGTGGTGGAAATGACGTACAACGCCGGACTGTACATTGGCGCTAATTTCATGTTTGGACTGCCGGAAGATGATTTGGTATCGATGCAGGCGACGCTGGATCTGGCAAAATCGATTAATGCCGAATGGGCAAATTTCAACGTTACGATGGCTTATCCCGGCTCGTCGCTATACGATCAGGCAATTCATCAAGGGTGGCCATTGCCCGATACATGGCAGGGCTATTCGCAATACGCGTTCGATACATTGCCGTTACCCACGCGCTATTTAACCGGTTCGGAAGTGCTGGAATTCCGCGATGCGGCGTTCGTTGAGTATTTCTCCCGGCCGGAATATCTGAGCAAAATCGAAACTACATTTGGGCGCGCTACCGAAGATTACATCTGCGAGATGGTCAGTAGATCGCTGAAGCGGAAATATCTGCCGCAGCCGGCATCGATTATTATGTGAAAACAGTAAACAGTGAGCATTTACTAGTTAGCAGTTATCACGCTATGCGCTATGCACTTTGCGCTATGCTAAATCAACAGGGATAGAATGAGCCAAAAATTCCGTGTCCCATTCGGGACGATGTCCATTACATCATCCGCAAAGGAAATGATCGCCCAGGCGCTGGACGATGGTAAAGTGACCAGCGGCGGCCTGGTGGGAACGTTCGAAAAAGAATTCGCCAAATTGATGGGCGTGTCACACGCTGTGGCTGTCAGCACCGGTACTGATGCCGATACGCTAGCGCTGGCCACACTCCATGATCGCGGCGCCCGGCGTGGCGATGAAGTAATTGTGCCAGCGCTTTCGTTTGTGGCCACAGGCAATGCGGTGGTGCATGCTGGTTTCACGCCGGTATTTGTAGATATTGAATACGATACGCTGAATATTAATGTTCACCGTCTGGAATTGGCTATCACCGAACGTACCCGGGCGATTATGCCGGTGCACTTGATGGGCAAACCGGCAGCAATGAACGAAATTATGGATATTGCCAAACGCTATAACCTTATGGTGATTGAAGATGCTGCCGAAGCCCACGGCGCCACATATCATGATCGGATTGTCGGTAGTATTGGGCATATGGGCGCGTTTAGTCTGTATGCCGCGCATATCATCAGTACAATTGAAGGCGGAATTATCACGACCAATGATGCTGAGTTGGCGGAAATAATTCGGTCACTACGGGCGCATGGCCGCGGTTGTGTATGCCAGCAATGCGTGCTCAGCAGCTCGCAGGATTATTGCGCCAAACGTTTTCGTAATGGCATGGATACGCGGTTTACATTTCCGCGCATTGGTTATTCCAGCAAAATGAATGAACTGGAAGCTGCCGTGGGACTTGGCAATCTTGCACAGTACGAAAATATCCTGCAAAAGCGTCGCGCCAATCTTCTGCACGTGCTCCAGCGATTTCATGAATTTCATCCCTATTTAACAACGATAACGGAAGCCGACTATGAACAAATTGGCCCGCATGCCATTCCGATTATTGTTTCGGAAAAGGCGCCGTTTTCGCGTGAAGACCTGGCTACCTTTCTGGAGCACCACGGCATTGAAACCCGCACGCTGTTCATGTCAATGCCGACACAATGTCCGGGATTTGCTTATCTGAACTATAAATTAGGACAATTCCCTGTGGCTGAATTCATGGGAAGAAATGGGTTGCATATTGGTGTCCATCAGGATTTAAAAACTGATGATATGGAGTACGTTTTGGAAATGCTGGATGTTTTCATTAAAAAGCATAATAGAACGAAAGAAGAAATTGCGCCCGTCCGCAGAGTAACGGTTTTGCCGGATGAACAACCTGGTAGTTAGCTACCGTTCAAAAATAAAATGGCGACATATTCAAATCATACGTTTTTATCACTATTTCAATATATTGAGTAATCGGTTATCAGTAATCGGTGACAAAAATTATCACCGATAACCGTTCCCGCCGCAATTTGGCGGGATTATCGCTTACCTTCAGTCTGCGTGTGAATATTTATGTCATTTTTCAGAACACAAAATGGCAATTTATTTTTGAACAATTACTTAGTTGTGAAAATTGTACCACAATCGATAAGAAAATTATACACGAGGGGAAGGGATGATGAGACGAAAAAAGAAAGCAGGCCAGGGACTGAATGACACCACGACAATCGTGTCGGAAGGAAGTCCGCCGCTTGAATTTGTATGCGCTTATAAAGGCTTCATCATCGTAAAGGATGATGACTATTTTTATGCATCAACCGATGATAATCCCCTTGCGAAAGAAGTTGGGGGAGTTCATCATGTGCGCATTACCATGAAGAGTGAAACCCAGGAATACATTGAGGCAGCTATTGACCGGTTTGATACCGTTGAAGCAGTCACTATTATTACTCCGGATGGCGATATGCTACCCGCATCAACGACGGGCAAGGGCAATCGGGCAATGCGATTTATTATGGAATATTATGATTACCATCTGGTGCGCTGGAGCAATTTGGTGTTTGGTGTGCCAAAGGCGTTAGGGACGGTCGATCTGTCGAACGAACATTTACGAAAACATCCTGATATTTTATATGGAGAGCGTGTGGAACAGGTTCAGACCCTGATTGATAAATTGCATCTCCTTGACAAACTGCAACAGTGGTATGAATTAAACAAGGAGTAAGCAGTCATGAAATTTTTATCCGAGCAATTCAGTTTTGAAGATGCTACAACAGTATCACGACTCATTCGTGAAGGTGCAATACCTGGGATGGTTGTTGTGGAACTGGGAACTTTCACGGGGCGTTCAGCGCTGACCATGCTGCCAACAATCAAAAAAATGGGTGGCCATTTATTTTGTGTGGACTGGTTTCGTGGCTTGCCTGAAGAAGATGTGACAATTAATGCTTCGTATAAAGAAGATTATATCATCGATATTTTTCTTGAAAATATTCGTGAGAACAGTTTTAATGACGTGGTCACAACAATTGTCAGCACGACCGCAGAAGCCGCACTGCTTGGCGCCGTGGGATTCGCCGATTTTATCTTTGTTGACGCCGATCACCGTTATAGCGGTATTCGGCAGGATATTCTGAATTGGTATCCGAAATTAAAGGAAGGCGGCATCATTTGTGGCCATGATTTTGAGAAGCACTTGCAGGAATGTGATACTGATCGTGCCTATCAAAATTGTGAAATCGATTTTGATTTTAATGATGAGTGTCATTATGGCGTCATTCGGGCTGTCTCCGAATTATTCCCGAATGTCCACCGTGATGGACGGATCTGGTGGGTTCGTAAAGGTGAAGATGCACCGTCCATTCTGCCTGTATTTCATGAACAGTTAACGGTCTTCCATGTAGCTGAACCTGTGATTAAATTATCCGAGTCAGCCGATCATGATTATCTTGTAAAACTGTTTGCAAATGATCCCGAGCTAACGGATGCCCACCTGGTTGATACCAATGTTGCCGGGTATAATATTGTGCTGTATAAAGGTATTTTTTATGGCCTGGCGATTGAACTGGGCAAAATTGATATTCGAACACTGGATACGAACGTGCTCAGGACATATCTCGATGACGGCCGGATCATTAAGCATAGTTCATTGGAAAAAGTGCGCCAGACAATTGAGCATGGAATCGGACCTCATTTGATCGCTGAACAAGTTAACGGATATAATATTGTTCTGTATCGCAACACATACTATGCACTCCCCATTTCGCTTGGCGCAATCGATATTACAAATGAAAAGGATCGGTTGCGTCCCGAAGTCCTGGAAAGCAAAAATCTCGCGCAATTAAAAAGCATGATTGGTTTGCCGTCGGAGCGCAATGCCAAACAGGAAATTCGGTTCACATTAGACGATTCAATACACAAGAAACTGAAAGCGTTATTTCTGGGAACAGTCACGCCGGAAGTCGGGCGTAATTGTTTGCAATATGTCCCTGATTTCGATATGACGTATCTTGTCCCGGAATCTCAGGACGGCTACTGGATGGGTGAACGAAAAATCCATTTTCAGCCGTACAATCCGGCAAAACCCGTACCGCTGGATGTTACAAATATTCGGAATGGTCATCGTAAAGTTTTGGTTGAGCAAGAATTCGATGCCGTAATTATTCCATATGCAGAGACATTCCCCAAACGGGTCGGAAGTGTGCTGGAAGAATTTGCCGGGAATTTCGCCCACGAGATAATTCACGTGTTTCCGTCCGGCCGAACACGACGGTACCGGGGGGAAGACATAAATCGACTGACATATTCACGCGCCTATTTTGATTCGATGTTGCAGCATATCGGCAGTGTGGAAGGAAAAAATATTCTGGATATCGGATGTAGCGATGGCCTTGGCTGTGATTTAATGCTGGTGGAAAAACCGGCGAGTATTACGGGGGTGGACACGTCAGATCATGTCGGTGCACGTTTTCCCGATCCCATAATCAATTATGCCAGAATGGATGCCCGACAACTGGAGTTCTCCCCCAATTCGTTCGATGTGGCCTATTCGATTGCTGTGTTTGAACATATTCAGGAACCGATAGATGCATTGAAAGAAATGATTCGGGTGATTAAACCGGGTGGCTATGGCTATATTCAGGCTGGTCCGTTATATAATTCTCCATTTGGCCACCATATGTTTGGATATTTCGATGATTATCCCTGGATTCATCTACGGCTGACGTCAGATGAAATTATTAGTTATGCGAGAGAACAGGGGATTGACAGACTCATTTTGGAAAATACGGGACGTGATGTTGTCGACTATATCCATTCGATGATCAATGTGCAACATATCAATGGTCTTGCATTTGAAGATTACGGACTCGTTCAGTTAGCCGAAAGCGGCGCTGTTGAGATTCTCCACTATGTAAAAAGCTATGACGGCAAAAAGTGGCTGACATCGGCGATTCAACAGGAAATTGCTTATGTGAATCCCGATGATCTGGTGATCGACCGGTTTGAAATTGCATTCAAAGTGCTTTGAACGTGAGACGCCAGATGTGAGATGTGAGACGGTAAATAGTGAAAAGTGAAACGTCAAACGTGAAATGAAAAGAAAAGGTTATTGTTGTTATTGTTTCCAGTCTCTGACTGGAAATGCAGTTTTACAAGGCTCTGCCTTGTGGTTGCCCTGATCGCGGCGAAGCCGCAAGGTTGTCATTTCCAGCAAGACGCTGGGAACGATTACAGTCAAAAAGTTTGTCAATCATAAAAAAAAATCAAGGAGAAAATATGTACACATTTTCGTTCCTGACGCCAACACGAAATCATCTGGAGTTTATTGAGCGGTTTTTTAAAAGTATTGTGGAAACAACCAATCGGCTCGATGAACTGGAAATTGTGCTTGGTGTGGATGAAGATGATCCGGAAAGTCAGGCAATTACGCATGATCGCTTAAATATCCGGAAAGTAATTATTCCCAAAGGTCAGAATAAGAATTTAGGGCATGTCGTTCAGAAATGTTTCGAAGCCTCAAGCGGCCGCTATCTGGTGCAGGTGAATGATGATGTGGTTTTCCATACCAAAGGGTGGGACGACCTGGTATTTAATGCATTCTCCGCCTTTCCGGATGACATTGCACTGATTCATGTCAATGATCTGTTGTACAAGGAACGCTTGTGCACATTCCCGATCGTATCGCGCAAAGCATGCCAGGCGATTGGCGCGTCACCGACGATATATCAGCGCTATCGAAATGATGACCACATTTATGATGTGTATTATATGCTCGCGTTTCTTGGATACCGCCGGATTGTTTATCTGGAAGATGTGGTGTTTGAGCATTTGCATTTTATCACCGATATTTCCCAGCATGAGGGCACTTATTTTGAATCAGATAACAAACGTTATTATACGGTTGATGATGAAAAAATGAAAGCCGATGCTGCGCTATACGATAAAACTCTGGATGAGCGTAAAAAAGACGCGCTGTGCCTGATCCGACTGATTGATGAAGAACGCTATCGCAAACAGCAGGATCGCTTGCAGACGATGCTGGCGGAAATTCACCCGCGCACATATGATGTACCATACATCCACATGTTGAGCACAATTAAGGATTCATATTCCTATCGAACACCGGATTTGTCGCGCAAGCCCGTACACATCTATGGTAATGAGAGCGGTTCCCGCCGGACCACCATCGCTGTTGTAACAGCTAATATGGAATCGGATTACGCCAAAGATTGTATCGCACGAATCAAGAAACACACACATAATTACGATCTTATAATTCTTGACAATAATCACGGCGGCGAATTTTCACACCCTCGTGAAATGAATAAAGTATTACGAACCGTAGAAACCGAATATCTTGTCATGCTGGATGATGATGTTTTGGTTGAAGCAGGCTGGCTCGACGGATTACACTCGGCCTTGCAGCAAAATGTTAGCGTCGTTGTACCTCAGCATATCGATAAAAACGGCCAGATCAGCTACACTGGCGCCTATCTGGCAATGGATGGACATGGCTCGCACGAACATTTAACGGATGCGATTACAGCACCGCGGGAAATTCAATGTGTATGCACCGCCATGCTATTGATCGATGTGAAAAAGTGTGGCCACCTGTTTATGGATGAAATTTACAGAAAGTATTATTTCGATCTTGCCTATGGTTTGAAGGTGTGGGAGGCCGGGTTTAGTTGTGTCT
The DNA here is from genome assembly GCA_016931935.1 of Candidatus Zhuqueibacterota bacterium. GTDB lineage: Bacteria > Zhuqueibacterota > Zhuqueibacteria > Thermofontimicrobiales > Thiofontviventaceae > Thiofontivivens. Next base: position 88,470 of record JAFGDW010000032.1, read on the forward strand.
GCACACCGGACACGGTTGTGACGCATCTTGGTGGGGCAACCATGTTACGCGGCTCCCAGGAAGCGACCCGAATGTGGGAACGTGATGGCTTTGTATTTCGTGAAGAATGGGTGCGGTTTGGCCGGCTGGATCGTTTGGTAAAACGCGAGTGGAGCAAATACCCGGCGCTGCAGGAATTGATTGATATCCCGGCGCGTATTAATCAATTACCGATTACCTGCACAGAGTTGGAACTGTCTGAGCTTGATAAGGAAATTGGGACGTGCATCACGCGTGCTGCTAATTATCATCTGTTTTTGAATTTATTGGGTATACGCCTGGAACAATGCATTGCAGTGCTGCTTGACAAGAATCAGATTGATAAAGCACGCATGACAAAGGAAATATGGGTACATATGACACGTTTGCGATACGAGCAACGCGCGGATGATAAACGCCGGAGTTGAACATCCCCCTTATCGCGAACTTTTGCCCGCAAGCGGGGCAGTCCGGGATTTTCCCCCTTCGATGGCGGTAGTCCAGCTTGCTTTTTAGATGGGGGAATATTCAGTCGTCCCGTCTTTTAAAAGATATGACGTTCTGTCACGAGATTGACACGCGACTGAAATTTGATTTTAATAAGCAGCCTATCAATAGAACAGGCAAAACCATTTTGGACAAAACTATTTTAGTTTAAATGTTATCTATGTATGAGTTGTGATCTCCTTTCGGAAAATTTTTTAATTATTTTGTCATTAGGAATGAGAATTAAATAACATAGTCTGCGTTCCTTATACTATTTTCATTAAGGTAACTATACGTAGGCTTGGCCATGTGTGACAACATCCTAACATGCACTTTCATCTATGCGAATTCAGAGATCCCCTGTGTCCGTGTATGGTGATTCCTGTCCCGCCGGAATTTGGCGGGA
>JAFGDW010000033.1 GCA_016931935.1 Candidatus Zhuqueibacterota bacterium
GTTGCCTTCGACACCGTTCGTGTTCCGATGCATCAGAACCACACACCGGTGCGAGACGGTAAGCTCAGGCAACGTAGTTAACCGTATGTCATTTATAAATTACATGACTGAATAGTGTCAGAGATTCGACTAAAACGAACCTAATTTGATCTAAAAAACTTTTAAAATGCTCTAAGCGTGAGCGAATAAGACATCCGGATTATTCTGTTTCTATTTATTACCATCCAACGATGTGTTTTATTTACAAAATATGTGGAACGAGATTCCGGTATTCCGCCCCAAAATGGCGAAAACCAGCTTACAGTCCCGATGTTTTCCCGGGGAATGACACACTATTATCTTCATATTATTATTGATGAGTCCACTCTAAAAAGAGCTTGACCACGAATTTCACTAATTTTCACCAATTGTTTTTATAAAACTTAATAAATTTCTATTCGCGTCCATTCGCGTAATTCGCGATTTTTAGAATAGGCTCATTGATAGAATTTAAAAGCATATTTCAAGTTTCTTGAGAGTACTATATCGTTAAGTAGTTATAATCATTTTTGAATCTATTGTGATTTTTTTAACGCAGAGACCACCGAGAACGCAAAGTTACGCAGAGAAAAACAGTAATGAAATTATTTTAGAAAATTTACTTTTAAGAAAGGATGAATATTTCTTCCTGGTTTAAATCTTTTTAACTCTGCGGTTCTCTGGGCCTCTGCGTTTGAACAAAGAAGTCTTAATATAGCAACTAAACGTTGTATTAATAGTCACAAATTTTTTATCAAGATGAAAAAAATCCCCATGCAACTTATTCACATGGGGATTCCAAACGTTTATTCTTTACATGTTACTTCATCAACACCATCCTCCGCGTTGCGATATGCGTGCCTGCGTGTAACCGGTAGATATATGTGCCGGTTGATTGTATTTGGCCGCGATCGTTCCGACCATCCCAGGTAACGGCGTAGTAGCCAGCAGCCTGCTTCGTCATTACCAGGGTGCGCACTTTTTCTCCGAGCAGGTTGTAAATGATCAACGAAATATCAACCGCACCAGTCGCCTGTTCCGGAACCTGATACGAAATCACGGTGGTCGGATTGAATGGATTCGGGTAGTTTTGATCGAGCGCAAACTGAACCGGCGCCGAAATAGTAACCAATCGTTCCATTGATGCTGTGGATGTGCCATCGGTATCGATTTGCAGCAAACGGAAAGCATATTCACCGGCAGGCATCTTTTCAATCGAAAATTCATAGTCGCGCGGTTCTGCGGTCGTACCATGACCGGCAACAAACCCGATTGTTTCCCAATGCTGCGAGTCACGCGTCCGGCGTTGGATTTGAAATCCATAATTATTTGTTTCAGTTGCTGTATTCCACACGAGTGTGACATTATCTTTTACGACAACCGCATCAAATGCAGCCAGTTCGACCGGCACTGTTCCAAACATCTGATTCTCGGGGATAATGCCCATCGGATGCTGATAATTCTCCCCCATTTCATTACCAAATTCAAACGACTTGTTACCTTCAAGAAAATAAGAATGATTGTACAAGCGCAAACTACCGACAATGTTTTCATCCCTGATTTCAATACCGGTATCACCGTACTGCATACCGTCTTTGCCGGTATCATCTGCACTTACGCGATCTTTATAAAACAGTGTATGTGAACTGCCGATTTTTGAAATCGTAAACTGGAACTGAATAGTACCCTGATCGCCGGTAATCATATACCAGTTCGTCAACGGCTCCAGATCGACAGTATCATCACTTAATTCGTCGCCTCCGCTTCCATCGATTGTAATCGGAGTGGTATTGTATGGATTCATGAACGTCATGCCAATAGCAGACGCATTCAAATCAAACGATTGACGGGCAATGGTAACTTTTACATTCGCAGTCTCCTTCAAACCAACACGTATTCCTTCAGTCTGAATACTGTATGGGTAGTAAAACTGCGGATAATCAAACGACATCGGGTTGAACGAAGCAAGATGAAAATCCAGCGTCCAATAAATGCGACGGAAAATACGCAGTGGGCCAGCATAAACAAGCAATGAATCGACCGTAGTATAAGTGGAATCTTCCAGAATAGTCTCATTAATATTTAATGGAATTGAAATGTAATTAACAGCAAGGTACATTTTCTGACGATTCATCACGTTAGTCCCCTGTCCATCTGTCAGCTTCAACTGGGTGATGATGCCAAATTCGTTGAACCCCTGTTCGTAGGAAACACCACGAACTTTATCGTCGGCGGCTCCCGGCGTCGTAGGCAGGATATACTCCATTGGATAATCCGACGCGTCAAAATCTTCTGTCAGCGTTTGTGAGCGATAAATGTAAGCATAGCGGTTTTTACCGGACACGGAATCGGCAACCATAAGCTCAATACGTTCATACTGGCGTGAATTTTCATCATCGATCCATACGGTTGATGCTGCCTTGTTGCCAAGATCGCGCGCCATAATAATCAGTTCATCATCGGCTCCAAATGTCTCGCCGGGTAGTGGTGCGCGAAAACGTCCTTTTCCGTAATACTTGTCAATTTGAAATGGTATTTGCGTCCAACGCCGTACGCGTGAGTTATATGAATACACAAACAACTGATCAAGCATCATATTAGCGATGCCGGGAACATTATCGGTTTTCAGTACAAGCGGTTCATAGTCACGCGGGTTTTGCCAGGTTTTATAATGCGTATCGGCATGGGCAATGACAGCCATCATACTGATTATGAAAATAGTAATTAATAATCGTTTCATAAGTTTTCCTCTATCCTTAATGAAGTTTAATTACGTGTTCATTTGGAAATAATACTACTTTTAGACGTTTACCAAATAATTACGGTATCCATTCAATATTCGATGGTTTGTAGATGCAATTCCCAGTCTGTCGACATTAATAAAAAATATAAGGTAACTGGACATGGCATGAATTGTATCTACAACTACCCTTCATTATTGAATGGATACTAATTTCGTTACAAAAAGACCGACTACAAATTACATGCTTTTAACACAAATTGCAAGCAGTTTTTAAATCATTTCCGATTCGGATTTTTCATTGAATTTACTCTGCCATTGTCGCCATAACCGTTCGCGCGCAATCGGATAATGCAGGTCATCCCAGGGTAGTTGCATGGCCGGCGCACGGGATTTCGTAATTGATGCCATCCAGGGATGCAAATCCGGTAAGGAACCACCAAATTTTTGTGCCATCGCAAGCAGAATTTCAGCAATACTTCTATCGCCCATCGAAACGATGCCCTGTAACACTTCCAGCCGCGTACTTTTGGGAACGAGTTGAACGCCTTTTAATTTGCGTAGTGCCCGTTCGACATAGCGGCGTTTGGACTTCAATTCTTTTTCATTGTTCATCGGCGCCCATTGGAAAGCCGTGAACGGTTTGGGAATGAATGCATTCATACTAACTGTCAATCCCGTTTTTCTTGTACCGCGATCCAATATGCCGCGAATTCGAGTCACCATTCTGATAATACCTTCTAAATCACTTTCTTGTTCGAATGGTAATCCAATCAAAAAATATAATTTTAATGTTTGAATTGATGATTCAGCTACTTTATTTATAGCAGCAAAAATGGTCTGATCCGTAATTCTTTTATTGATAATCCAGCGTAATCGCTCGGTTCCGGCTTCGGGCGCCAGTGTAATTGTTTGAATTCCAGCACGTTCCAGGATATGTAAAAATTCAGACGTCAGAGTCTCAAACCGGAACGATGACAATCCCAACTTGTACCCCCGCTCAACCAGGGCTGTGCATAATGGTTCAATTTCCGGATAATCGCACAGAGCAGCCCCGACCAGGCCAATGCGGGTGGCATCAATTGCGTGCTCATCTACGACATCGAGGATAGTGGCTTTATTAAAGAACCGCACCGGATGGTAAACGTGGCTGGCCGCACAGAAACTGCAGAATCGACCACACCCGCGTCCGACTTCTACTAAAAACATATCAGTAAAATGACTGGCTGAGCTAATGATTGTAGAGAATTGTGGCGATTGCCTGCCTTCATTCCAAGTGATGCGCTTGTGAGGGGATACTGGGCCATTTCCATTTGACGGAAAAAATCCTTCCAATTCCTGCATCTTTTGCAAACGAGTGGCTTTATCCCAGTGGTGTCGGCTGCCTTCGAGCAACTGATCTGTCCAAACATTAAGCATGGGCTCCAACTCCCCGGTGAAACAAAGATCGATAAACGGTAGCAGCGGATGGGGATTAATGAATGTAGCAACACCACCGGCAAGCACAATCGGATCATGCTCATTTCGGTTAGTTGCGAACGGTTCCAGGCCGGACACCAGCAGGGCGCGAATGACGTTTACGTAATCGAGCTCAAACGCAATCGAGAACGCAATGATATCAAATTCATTCAAGGTTCGTCCCGATTCGAGCGTGCGAATAATTTCCGGGAATTGCGCATCGACAAATGCACGCTCGCAGCGAATGCCCAACACGCCATTCAGCAATCGATAGAGTGTGTGAAATCCAAGATTAGACATGCCAACTTCATACGTGTTAGGAAACACCAGGGCAATTTGCACCAGCGCCTCCTTTTGCAGGATCACCGAACTGCGCTCGTTATCAAGTAACCAGGATTGTCGTTTTTTAAATTGGTCCATTGCTTTTTTCATGATTTGTTTCCATTTTTCCAAGGATAACGAATTTAAGCCGGAATTAATAGGACGACCGTCACATTCTGTGTTTATGCAGTAACTTCTCAGCCGTACTGTAAAATTGTGACATAAAAAAAGCACTGGCAGATCGGCTTACCAGTGCTTTTGATTCATTCATTTATTTCACTCATCCTACTGATCAAATTTTCGACGGATGAAGGCTGGCAGTTCATAATCCGTTTCCTTACCCGGAGTACTGTCATCATCATGGGCGGGAATGGTTATGCGTCCGCCATTTCCGTTACCGTTACCGTTGCTGTTTCCATTACCATTTCCTTCCATGCGTTCATATTCATGAATACGCTGATAGGTCGGAATATCCAGGAAGCCCGGATCGGTATGGGGAATGTCCGGCTTTTTACGGGCTGCCAGTTTCGGATACATACGTCGGTTATTGCGGTTGAATCCCGTAGCAATTACCGTTACCCGAATTTGGTCCTTGAATTGTTCATCCAGCACAGCACCGAAAATCATGCTTGCATCCTGACCAGCCGCTTCCAGGACAATCGATGCCGCATCGTTCACTTCATGCAGCGATAGATCCTCGCCACCAGTAACATTCACGAGCAATCCCAACGCACCGGCGATGGAAATATCTTCCAGCAATGGACTGGAGATCGCCAATTTCGCGGCTTCAATCGCCCGATCTTCACCAGAGGTAATCGCCGAACCCATAAGTGCGTCACCCATCTCCGACATAACTGTTTTCACATCAGCAAAATCGAGGTTGATCAGTCCGGGAACAGAAATCAAATCGGAAATACCCTTGGTGGCGTGAAACAACACATCGTCGGCCAACTGGAATGCTTTATTCAATTTGGTGTCTTTGGACACGATTGAAAGCAATCGCTGATTGGGGATGACGATCAGCGTATCCACGCGTTCTTTCAACTCCAGCAAGCCTTCTTCGGCACGCTCCATACGTTTCGGGCCTTCAAAAACAAACGGCTTGGTAACAATCCCGACGGTTAATGCGCCCAGGTCTTTGGCAATTTCAGCTACAATCGGCGCTGCGCCGGTTCCGGTGCCGCCGCCCATTCCGGCAGTGACAAACACCATATCCACATCGGATAGCGCATTAAATACTTCTTCCTTGTTTTCTTCAATAGCTTTACGCCCGATTTCCGGCTTAGCGCCAGCGCCCAAACCACGGGTTAAGCCTTTGCCGATTTGCAATCGGGTTGGCGCTTTACAGATATTCAATGCCTGCATATCGGTATTAATTCCGATAAATTCCACACCGGTCAGGCCTGCCGAAATCATGCGGTTGATCGCGTTTCCACCGGCGCCACCAACTCCCACAACCTTCATGCGTGCTGTTGGATTTACAGTTTCATCAAAATTGAACGTCAAACTCATATCTATCCCTCCTCGTTAATGGTGAGGATTTCGTTAATTTTTTTATCGTGAGTATAATTCTATCGCATTGTTATTTAAAATTTACCGATCAAAGAATCGATTTGATTACCAACTACTTATTTATCACATTCGGCGAACCGGATTCAGAATGTACAAACACATTTCTCAAACTATCGAAACCACAACTTCATCCGATCCCAAATGCGCTCGAATAATGGCGTCTCATTGTCGCCGGCCAGCAAGCCTTCCAGCTCGTAGCGATTGCGGATGGCGTATTGCACCAGTCCGATACCGGTGGCGTGCATGGGATTTTTCACCATGTCGGTTAATCCGTGAAAGCCTTTAGGAATACCCAGCTTCACCGGCATATCAAATACTTCCTCAGCCAGTTCCACCGCACCTTTCAACAGCGAACCGCCGCCAGTAATCACCACGCCGGTCGTCATCAGGTTGGCATATTCGGATTTACGCATTTCACCGACTGCCAATTTGAATATTTCTTCCATGCGGGGATGAATAATTTCCGCCAACAAACTGCGCGATACTTTGCGCGATGGCCGACCACCGACGCCCGGAATATCAATTGTATCATCCAGATCGTCACGCTCATTTGCCAATGTGCTGCCATACATTTTCTTAATCGATTCCGCCTGGTCAATTGGGGTGCGCAGACAGAGGGCGATGTCATTGGTGACATTGCCACCGCCAAGCGCCACAATACTGGTATGGCGAATACAGCCTTCAAAAAACATCGCTACATCCGTAGTACCGCCGCCCATATCGACCACCACCACACCAAGCTCTTTTTCATCATCGCTCAACACCGAATAGCTCGATGCAAGTGGTTCCAACACCAGGTCTTTCACCTTAACCCCGGCCCGTTCAACGCTGCGATAGATATTCTGTGCCGAGGTAATCGCGCCGGTAACAATATGGACTTCGGTTTCCAGCCGAATTCCCGACATTCCCAACGGATCCTTAATGCCACGTTGTTCATCCACGATAAATTCCTGGGGAATGATGTGGATGATTTCCCGATCAATGGGCATTACTACGGCTTTTGCCGCATCAATAACGCGACGAATATCATCTTCTGTGATTTCATTGTCATCACCAGCGACTGCAACGACCCCCCGGCCGTTATAGCTGCGAATATGGTCGCCAGCAATGCCAACATACACCTGATCAACTTTTACTCCCGACATCTGTTCAGCTTTTTCAATGGCGTTTTCGATGGATTGCACCGTTTTTTCGACATTCACAACAACACCTTTACGCAATCCTTCCGATGGGACGGATCCCACGCCGACTATTTTTGGCTCTAAATCGTTCGTAACTTCTGCGGTAATTACACTGATTTTAGTCGTCCCGATATCCAGGCCAGTAATATAGTCGTTACTTGCCATAGGACACTCTCCTTGCAATTGGATTTTTCATAAAAAATTATAGAATCTGTTTTTTTCACTTTTTTGGGAAAACAGACCTGAAATGAGAAATATTCAGTATTCTCATTTATTGGCGGATTGTATCTGCCAATCCTAACGGCAGTTCAATTTGCTGTTGCGTTGCTACCTCTTTCAACAGCGGGTGTCGGTCCAGCATTTGCTGGTACATGTTGCGAATCTGGTTCGTTGAAAGCGAATCGTTGACTGGCACATGTTTAACACAATCTTTTGCTTTCATAATCAATCCTCTCATATCGTTTCACCTGAAATTCCAAACCGAAATTCTAAATTTTATTTTTCAGTTCACAAACGGGACTGTTTTATCCCAATCTAAGCACAGACAATAATATAAAAGTCAATTTAGAAATTCAGATTTTATATTTTTACGACGACCTGGTCGCTAAATCGTACATCGATTGCTTTCAGCGAAGCCAATTCGCCATGATTTTTTAGGTAATGATACATTGTTGAAAAATACAGTGCTTTGTGCGCATAATCATCAAATCCCAAAATAACTGGTAAATCCGTAGCTCGCATATAAAAAACAACGCCGGTATCCTTTGAAAAATGTGCTTCCGATAGCTCATTGTATAATTCGAAATCTACTTCACGAATTGCGTATAACAAATTTATTAGGGTCATCATCTGTTCAGATGCAACGAATCCGTGAGTCGTATCACGCACGGTGGTAACACCGGTTATCACTGGCAAGTCGTACATTGCCAACATATTATCTGCGGGAATCACAACTCCTTCAACATCGACCGCCTGAATATTCTCCCCCGTAATCGCCGCAATTAAATCACGCTCTTGTACATGGATTGAAATACCCGATGGCAAAAATCGATGGATACTCGCATTCCGCACCAATGGATGCCGGCAAATACGGCTTTTTATTAAATTCATGTCGATATAAAAAATTTCTTGTGAATAGTCCAAACTTGCCAGACTAAGAATTTGTTCGCGCGATAGAATTTGATTGCCGTTAACCACTGCCTGATTTAGCTGGAACATGTTATATGTCCGAAACCAAATCATGGCGGCTGCAAGGACTGCAGCAACAAACAAGGTAGCACCGGCTATTTTAGCGAATCTAGTCATAATCAAGTAGTGTCATCATTTTATCAATAATTGTTTTGGCCGCATCCGGGAGCGCCAACGCCTTCAGATGCTCTCCTATTTGAATCCGTGCTGTTTCATTATCCATTAATGTTTTCAATTCAATCAGCAATTTATCAGAATCAAGTTCATTATCCAGTATCATTCGCGCGGCATTGGCTTCGACCAGCGCTCGAGCGTTGGCTTCCTGATGATTGGCGGCGGCAAACGGATACGGTATTAAAATAGCAGGTAATCCACACGTCTGTAATTCAGCGACTGTTGTTGCTCCGGCGCGTGCCACGACCAAATCTGCAATTCCGTAGGCAGCAGCCATATCGGCAATATACGGCAATACTTTTACACGATCAGCAAATGGTTGCATCTTCATCGAAACCTCTGCATAGCTCAATTCACCGGTTCCCCATAAAACCTGCCATTCTTTTTGTTCCAATGCCTGCGGCAGAATTCGCACCATCGCCTGATTCACGCTCTGCGCGCCCTGACTTCCCCCAAAAATTAACAGCGTTTTGGCAGAGGCTTTCAATCCGAACTTTTGTGCAGCAACATCACGGGGCACATCACTCAAATGTCCGCGAACAGGATTACCACTCAGAAAGACTTTGTCCTGATCGTTGAAGTACTTGATGGACGATTCAAATGTCACATGCACCTGATCAACCAATCGGGCCAACATTCGTGTTGTCATTCCCGGAAAACTGTTTTGTTCCTGAATGATTGTCGGAAATCGGAATAACGCGGCCAGCATTAACGCAGGCCCGCTAACGTAACCACCGGTTCCGATTACCACATGCGGTTTAAATGTAGCTAATGTGTAAATACACTGCACAATGCTGACAAGCAGTTGAATCGGCGCTATCAATAACCGCCAGTTCAATCTCCGCTGAACACCACGTAGCCAGATAAACCGAATATCGTACTCTAGTTCAGGAACAACTCGCGCTTCAATCCCCCGTCGCGTGCCAATGAACAGAAACTTACTATTTGGAAATCGTTGTTCGATTTCCTTTACCAATGCAATTGCGGGGTATAAATGACCGCCCGTACCACCTCCCGCCACCATGATTCTTGGTTCAGAATCCATTATTTCCGCCGCGCTCGATTTTTATTAACTCGATATTTAGAATAATTCCGCTTTTGATGAGTGACACGAATTTTTACGGCTGCGGGCTTCCCGAAACACTGCGATGAAATATTCAACAGTATGCCCACAGCCATAAAATTCATCATCATTGCACTTCCGCCATACGAAATAAACGGAAGCGGAATTCCGGTAATCGGAAATAAATTTGTCACAATCGCGATGCTTGTAAACGCATACAGTAAAATCGCGGATGTAATACCGATTGCCAGGAACCGACCCTGTGAATCCGGCGCATTCAATGCAATTGAAATACCCCGCCACAGTAATACCATGAACAACAACAACACAAACACAGCGCCAATCAATCCCAGCTCTTCAGCCAGGATGGAATAGATGAAATCAGTAAACGGCTGCGGCAGAAAATGATATTTCTGCCGGCTGTTGCCAAGTCCAACCCCCCAAAAGCCGCCGTTAGCAAAGCAGATCAGCGATTGCACGACCTGCCAGGGGGGCTCCCTCATTCCTCTTACAGCATCCACAAATTGAAAAAAACGGCTTTTTTGATAGGCAATGCTGGAAATAAGCATGGCTGCCGTTCCAAGACCAAGTGCTCCAATCGAAAACAAGTGCCACAAATTCGCACCGCCAACAAACAGCAAAATTCCGGCGATCACCAGAATCAATATTGATGTGCCCAGATCAGGTTCCAACAGGATCGGCAACAACAAAACACCGGTTACTATCAATGCCGGTAACAAGCCATTGGCAAACTCTTTTATTTCTTTCTGTCGCCGGGCCAAATAATCGGAGATGAACAATATCAGCGAGTACTTTGCCGCCTCGGATGGCTGGAACATGAATCCCATTAAATTGAACGATCGCCGGCTGCCATTGAGTCTGGCGCCGTTAATGAACACATATATTAAGAGAACGAGAGAAATTAACAACATTAACCATGATAGTTTTTGTAAATCATGATAATCGATATAAAAAAATACAAGCATTAATGCCAGCCCGATAAATACACGGACAAGCTGTTTTTTTAAATAAAAGCTACTATCCCCATACCGTTCTTTCGCTTTAAAACTACTGGCGCTGAACACAATCGACACACCAATCACAGTGATTAACAGCACGGTAATCAGTAACAGATAGTCGAATTTCAGCGGATGGGTCATGGTTTTGATTTTTCTTTTTTAACAGGAATAATTCAAGTAATCTGGATTCATTGATGAATTACAATGAATTATCCAGGTTAGAACAATTATCAGATAAAATGAAAATCAAATATAAAAATGGAAAATCCAAACTTTCACATGCAGCAGCAGATTTTTTCATAATATTGAAGCCATTCTGCTATCAGAAAATTATGTTACAGTTATTATCTAATTTTGAATGTACTCAGGCTCAACAATACCAACAGCACTGCAATAATCCAGAAGCGAATCACGACTTTAACTTCATGGGTGCCACTCACCTCGAAATGATGGTGAATTGGAGCCATTTTAAAAATTCGTTTGCCACCGGTGTATTTGAAATACCATACCTGAATAATAACTGATAATGACTCAGCGACAAAAACGCCACCAATAATCGGAAGCAGCAATTCTTTTTTCAATAATACTGCCAATGTACCAAGTGCACTGCCCAATGCCAATGCACCGGTATCGCCCATAAACACCTGAGCCGGATATGCATTATACCAGAGAAAACCAAGCGCAGCGCCCACAAGTGCTGCTGTAAACACGGTCAACTCACCACATCCCGGCAAATAAATTATATTGAGATAATTGCTAAAATCAACACGCCCGCTTACATAGGCAATGGCAGCCCAGGCAATCGCTGAAATGCCAACCAATCCAATAGCCAAACCATCCATCCCGTCGGAAAGGTTCACCGAATTTGACATGGCAGTGATCACAAATACGACAAGCGGAATGTACAGAATACCAAAATCAATTTCATAATTTTTTAGGAACGGTACGGTTGTCACCGAACGAAATACTTCAAATTGTGGATGAAAGTAAAGTATGCACCCGATAATCAATCCCAAACTGATCTGTCCGATAATTTTATAGCGGCCTATTAATCCTTTGGGTTTCTTTTTGATATTCTTCAGATAATCATCCAGGAAGCCAACAGCGCCCATCCATGTGGTTGCCAGTATTATCAGCCAGGTATAAATATTATTCAAACGTGCGAATAGCAATGTCGGAACAATCACGGCAATCAGGACGATGATTCCTCCCATTGTTGGCGTGCCCGCTTTTTTATGATGCGTTTGGGGACCATCAGCACGAATTGATTCGCCTATTTGCCGCCGTTGAAGTAAACGGATAATACGCGGCCCGACAAAAAAGCTGATTAGCAACGCAGCGATTGCCGCATATGCCGACCGAAATGTAATATAGCTAAAAACATTGAATCCACTGACATAACGCGTTAGTAGTTCAAACAGATGATAGAACATGTCCCATTCCTTTTTTATGGATGAGATATTGCTTATTCGAGCAATGCCTGGGTGACTTCCTCCATGGCCATGCCGCGCGATCCTTTGATGAGTACAATGTCACCGGCGGTTACATGGTTCTTTACATCTTTAATAAGTCCGGATTTATCATCGTAATGATTCACATTGGAAATTCCTGCAGCCGTCGCCGCATCAGCGGTCTGCTTTGATTCCGGGCCAAATGCGTATAATGCATCGATTGCCATCGCCGCTGCATATTCACCGACTGCCCGGTGATGTGCTTGACTCGAATCGCCCAATTCCAACATGTCGGCTAATACAGCGATACGCTTGCCTGATGTCTTCATTTCTTTCAATGTGTGTAACGCTTTTTTGACAGATGCCAAATTCGCATTGTAGCAGTCATTAATTACTGTAATTCCCCGTACATTCACAACTTCCATCCGTTTGGAAGTTGGTTTGAACTGTTCCAGCGCATTACGAATATCATCCATACACAGCCCGAATTCCAGCCCGATGGCACTTGCGGCCAAAGCGTTGTGAATATTATGCAATCCCGGGATTTGTAGTTGAATGTCTGTCTGCTTCATCCGGATTTTAGGGCACCCCATTGGATTACTTCCGAGGTATTCTGCTCCTATATCCGCATCAGATTCAAATCCAAATGTAACATAATCACCTGGCGCTGCCATATTGGCTTCAAGTAACGGATCATCGATGTTCACGAATATTTTGCGATCGTGGGTGCGCAAAAAATCCCACAGCTCTGTTTTTGCCTTTGCAACGCCTTCCAAAGAGCCAAAAAACTCCAGATGCGCCGGGCCAATATTTGTAATTAAACCGTGGGTTGGTTCAGCTATTTCAGCCAGCCTTTTAATTTCTCCAAAATGGTTGGTACCCATTTCGATGACCGCAATCTCGTGCGCGTCGTTTAATTCCAGCAATGTAAGCGGAACACCAACATGATTATTCAGATTACCCTGTGTTTTCAGAATATCCCATTTTTGAGAAAGAACGGCGCCAATCATTTCTTTTGTCGTCGTCTTGCCGTTACTACCGGTCAACGCAATTACAGGGATTGATAATTTGCGTCGGTATGTGTGCGCAACTTCCTGTAATGCAAAAAGTGTATCATCAACGATGATACACGCACCATGAACTGAATTATTTTCTGACCAATGCCGGTCAACAACCGCTGCCGCAGCTCCGTTTTCAAAAATCTGCGGCAAAAATTCGTGGCCATCAAATCGTTCACCACGGATTGCAATGAAGACATCCCCCGGCGCTATCTTACGCGAGTCTATAACGAACTTACGGATGGGCGCTTGTGTCGCCTCATCCGGTCCGCGAAAACCGGCATTCAATAAGGGAATGCCGAGTATGTCATCTATTGTGAAGTTCATATCACCAATGTTTATACTCTGCCAGATTTATTGATGGCTCGCACTCGATGACGCAGCGTGCGCCACGTTTTATTTTCTCCCCGGGTTTCGGGGACTGTCGGACTACTTTCCCACTGCCTTGCACCAGCACGTGTAAATTTTCCAGCGCAAACTGGTTCATGGCGTCCCGAATTGTAAGGCCAATCACTTTTGGTACTTTCGTGTACTCGCTTGCCGGCTCACTATTTTGTACATCAACCAACGTCAAAGTAGCTGAAGCATCTTCATGAAGCACCGTGCCCGGAGCCGGATTTTGAACCCGAACGATCTGACCATAATTATCGAATTCGACATCCACACCGAGCTGTCCCAATATTTTGCTGGCGACCGGTGCACGCTTCATTGTCACATCCGGCATAACAACCTGCTCCACATATTCATCCGGTGCGTCGTTCCTTACGATGGCTTCGGTGGAATCTTCAATTTCCGTTATTCTATTCTCGCCATCCGCATCCAGTGCAAGCGATCGTCTTGCAAGCTGGCCGATGCGTTTGAACATGGTGGCAGCGACAATTCCGCCAAAGTATTCATGTTTTGGATTATCCACCATCACATAAATTAGTAACTCCGGTTTTTCAATCGGGAAAAAGCCAATAAACGACGAATAATACTCCGTGGTTGAGTACGCCTGTTTGATAACATCATATTTCCAGGCAGTGCCCGTTTTACCGGCGACACGCACACCCGGAATTTGCGCCAGTTTACCCGTTCCATCGCTCACCACTTCTTCGAGCATGTCTACAAGAATATTACTGGTCTGTGGTGATACGACCTGACGAATAACATCCGGACGAGACACCACTTGTTTAGCATCGCCTGTTTGAAATTCATTGGCGAAAATACGCGGCTTCAATAGTCTGCCGCCGTTTGCAATGGCTCCGTATGCCATTGCCATTTGAATTGGTGTTACGGATACTTCGTACCCACGCGACAACGCCAACGGTGTTGATTTCGACCATTCAATTGTGTGTTTCAATTCACCGGCAACTTCCCCACTTAAATCAATTCCTGTCCTTACGCCAAAACCAAAGGCACGAGCATACTGATATATCACATCATTTTTCATCATTTGCGCCAGCTTACTCATGCCTATATTACTGGATTTGGCAATCACTTTTCGTAGCGTCAGCCATCCATATCCATGCACATCAGTAATTGTCTGATCAAAAACATTATACTTGCCATTCTCACAAAATACAATATCATCCGGTTTCTGCACATCTTCTTCAAGGACTGCCGCCATAAAAATCGGTTTAAAGGTGGATCCGGGTTCAAAATTATCAGTAATTGCACGGCTACGCCAATATTCCGGGGGATAATCACCGGGTTTGTTGGGATCGAACGTTGGGGAAACTGCCATCGCCAACACGTCCCCCGTCATCGGATTTGTTACCACGACAATTCCGCCCTCAGCCCCATATTGCTTAACTGTCCGTTGCAATTCCTGTTCAGCGCTCAGTTGAATTTCATTATCAATTGTTAAAACAACGTTTTTACCACTTTCAGGCTCATCTACCTCGTATGTTCGGTCGGCGACGGGTTTTCCAAATGCATCCCGTTGCAAACGTGCCAGTCCGGCATTTCCACTCAGCACGTCATCCTTGACCAATTCAACACCGCTCAATCCTTTCATATCAACGTTGGTGAAGCCCACCACATGAGCTGCCAATCGTTGTTGCGGATAGAAACGACGAAATTCTGGAACAATCTGCAAACCGTAAACTTGCCGGTTTTGCAATTCATTGACAATATCTTCATCCACTCCGCGTTTCAGCCAAAAAAACTTTTTCCCGTTTGAAAGCTGGTTCAGGTAGTAAGCCTTATTGCCATCCAGCAATTCAGCAAATTGTGCAGCAGCGTAGTTCACATCCTTCACTTCCGTCACATCCACACCGACAGAAAAAACTGACTTGTTAATCGCCAAAAGATTAAAGTTTCGATCATAAATTAATCCCCGGCTGGAATTGAGCTTCAGTTCCTGAATATATTGTGCGTTGGCTCGTTCCACGTATTTTCCTCTGTTGATAAGCTGAATCTGCGTTATACGAATGATAAGTATCACCCAGAATAACATCGCGAAGATGACTAGTACCAGTATACGATTTGACTCACCTGCATGCTTCATAGCCCGTCAATTGGTTTTATGTTCATTGGGAGGTAACAGCGATTCCAACTTTTTTAACTGCTTCTTTTGGTGTTCACTTAGTTCGACAAATTCGTAAGGGGGGAAAATCATCCGAAGATCTGTTTTGGCATATTGCAGAATCCGATAGTCGCTTAACAGGTTCAGTTTTTGCGCGGTTGCCTTTTCATTCACCTCCGTTAAATCTTCCATTTGATGTTTTAATACATCAATTTCCGAATTTAGTGTTCCGATTTTCACTTTTTGCCAGACCGCCCCCACCATTAGTCCGGCAACCAAAATCAGCAGCAGCATGGTAACAGGTACATGCCCTGCCGAAGCTCCCCCGGTGTTGACTTCGGTCAGACTTTTAATAACCCGTACATTTGATGAATGGGATCGGGTCGTATATTTTTTCTTATTTTTATTCATAATTTTTCAATCGCCCGCAACTTTGCGCTTCGACTGCGTGAATTTCGTTCGATTTCATCGAGCGTCGGAGTGATCGCCCGTTTTGTCAATATCTTCACAGTCGGTTTTTTATGACACATACAGACAGGGAATTCGGGTGGACATGTGCACGGATTTTCCTGTTCGCGAAAGAATTCTTTGACTATTCGGTCTTCGAGAGAATGATAACTCATCACGACCAACCTGCCGCCAGGTTTTAGGGCATTCACAAATGCTGGTAACCCTGTCTTCAATCGTTCCAGCTCATTATTAACATAAATCCGCAATGCCTGGAAAATCCTCGACAAACTTTTCACACGCAATTTGAATGGCAAAACGCGCTCAATAATCGCAACCAAATCACCTGTAGTTTCGATCGGCTGCTTCGACCGCTGTTTCACAATCTGCCTGGCAATGACCCGTGATTTTCGCTCCTCACCGTATTTAAAAAAGATTTCGCTTAGTAGTTTCTCATCAAACTCACTAACAACATCAGCTGCTGTTTGTGTTTGAGATGAACTCATACGCATATCCAACGGACCATTGCTGTCATAACTAAAGCCACGTTCGGGTGCATCTATCTGATAAGATGATACTCCCAAATCTAGCAGTACACCATCCACTGCCGCGATGTTTTCCTCCGCTAACACCGCGCTCAATTCCGAGTAAGAACGTTGTGCGAAAATTATTTGATTCGTCAAAGAACGAAGCCGCTGTTTTGCCTGATTGATCGCATCCGGATCGACATCCATTGCGATTAAACAGCCATCCTGTGATAGTTCATTTAGAATCCGAATGCTGTGGCCAGCTCCACCCGTCGTTCCATCCACGTACACACCGGATCGATCCGTAATAAGCAGATCGATCACTTCCTGAACCATCACTGGTTCGTGATATTCATAGTCGCCCATTTCAGGGTAACAACTCTTTATTTATCTCGCCATCGGCGTTTTTCATATTTTCGAGATATGCTGCCCGTCGTTCGGGATTCCACATTTCCACACGATTGAAGGCACCAATAATTAAAATATCTTTGGTAATACCGGCATAATTCAGTAGTTTTTGGGAAATAGCAATACGTCCCTGACTGTCAAGCTGCGAATCGCTTGAATTGGCGCCAGTTACAGAGACGTAGTATCGTTCAGCATCATCGCTGTGCGACATCTGGTCGATCTTGGAGAAAATCTTCTGCTGAAAGACATCCAACGGATAAACATCAAGGCAGCCTCCTTTCCCCTGCATAATAATAAAGGTTTCCCGAGCTTCAGGAGACAAATTTTTCCTGAATTTCGCCGGGATATTAACCCGCCCTTTATTATCGATGGTATATTCGAATTCGCCAATAAAAAACGACATAATGCCTTGATATTTTATAGAATTAATTTTTTTCAGAATCCTGGGAGAATTATGTTCTGTTTACACATAATCAACCACTTTTAACCACTTTCAACCATCATTATAACATTTTATTTCCAAAAAAGCAAGCAAAAAAAGTGAGTTAACAAAAAATTATAGAAATATTTACTTGTTTTAATATCATGTTCGCTAGTTTTTTTTTGACAGGATAATGACGCTTTTGATATGCAAACAGAAAAAAGTAGATTAAAAATTTTGTTGCAAAAATTTTTCGGAGGTATCCAGGTGGGTCATAATCATTCGCAGAAAAAAAGCCTCTCAAAAGTGAGATGCTTCATAGTAGTTATATACACATCTGTTCGGCTAATAACCGCCTTTAAAACCTTTAACATTATCTACCGGAATTGTAAAATAGATCCCTGTACCTTTATTTTCGAAATCGCCGCATACTTCATTAAGTACAATTTCCATATCCCGTAATTGATTTTCCTGGATAATGGAGATTATCGTTTTGTTTTGGGGACAACACCCTGCAAACGCATCGCGCAGACCTGCAAAAATCGGAATTTGGGTCGTTAATATTCGTCCCATACCTGTGCTATCCAAAACGGTTGCGCCGGATATTCCGATTTCCAGAAAAGCAGACAATAAATCTTCAACCAAATCGACTTGATTCAAAATTACGACAACAAGTTTCATAGTTTACTCATTTAGATTAATGTTGGATTGAGTCATCTGTTCTTTACTATCGTCTTACTGGATACATTTTTTCAGCTATTGAAGTACACTTTTGGGGTACATTGAAATAATTGATATTAAGGTTGGGCTGTTTTCCGTACAAGAAATCATATTGGGTGCGAATGTTTCTTTTGCACAAGTTCACGATAACTAATTGCGCCACGTGTCTCACCTGCCAATTCCAGCCCATATTTGAAAGTAATCGGCCCAACAACCTGATTTAATCCGACTACAGCAACAAGAATGGTTGCCAATTCGGGACCCCAATCAGGGAAGCGCCGGGCAATTTCATATGCGAATCCCAGCGTGACGCCTGCCTGGGCAATAAAACCGAGCCAATAGAGTGACCGCGCCGGTTTGGGATCATTCGCACCGATAGCACCACCTGTCGTAGTTACAGCGATCATAATTGCACGCAATAGAAAGATAATGATAGCAATGTTCCAGCTACTTTGCAGCGCCTTAATATTTAGCGATGCGCCGCTAATAGAAAAAAACAGTGCGTAAATCAGAAGTGAAACTTTATCGAGGGATTTCATGAATCGTTCACCCTGTTGTGAGTAGTTCTGCACGATGAATCCTGCTGAAATACAAATCAACAATGGCTCAGCTTTTAAACCGATGCCATGGTAATGCTCCAGATATTCTGTTAAACTATACGAAAATTTAACTACCAAAAATCCGAGTGTCAACAAAAAAATTGGCAATATCGCCTGCATATGTTTCATTGAGCGGATCAATCCAAAGCCTAAAACGACACCAACAACAACTGACACCAATATTTCTGTCAATAGAATATAAATGAACTGCGAATCCCACGCAGCCGATGTATCAAATAATGTTTCACATAATGAAATTGTGATAGCGAATAAAACAATTACCATGACATCAAGCGCGATTGTTACACCAAGTACAATTTCACTAACCCGGCCTTGTGCCCGCGTTTCATCAATGATTGCAATTGCTGTTGATGGTGAGCGGGCCATGCATACGACACCGATAAGCGAAACCACTGCGACGATTTGCAGCGGATTCATACCAGCAAATAAGGTAAAATAACCTTGACTTAGATAGAGCGTAAAACCGACACCCGCAACAATTAATATTTGGCTGCTAATGATAGAAATTAAAGTGTTTTTATATGTTTTCAATTTCGTTATTCGAAGTTCGCCACCTGCATAAAACGCAATTAGCGCCAACGCCATTTGGTTTATAAAATCAAGATCAGCGATGGTTTGTTTGGTTAACATATGCAAACCATAGGGGCCTAACAGGAGACCAGCGCCAATGTAGCCGGTTATGCGCGGCAATTTTATTTTAGTGGAAGCCGATCCGATTAAATACGCACACACAATCAAAAATCCCATGGCGATCGTTGCACTTTCCGATGCATGGGTTTCTTCGCCATCAAACTGATACAGAAGGCCGAGCATCCCCATAATAATAAGCAAGGCTGCCAGTCTGTAATACATTACTCTTTCCCGGTTAGTTTGATGACAAGTCGCGGACTGATAAACTCGTTGACAATAATAGCAATAATAATTATTGTGAAAATCAAATTAATAGACGACTCCCGAAATACCTGTTGTACATTCACTAAAATTGCAATCGCAACGCCCCCCTGAGACAGGAGACCCAATCCCATATTCGTCGGAACCTTAAATTCAGTTTTAATCATTTTAGCTGCTACAAAACCACCAATGTATTTGCCAAATGCACGCACAACGATAAACAGAAATGCCAGGCCAATTGGAATTGCTCGACTAAGCTGCCACGAAGCACCCGCTAAAATGACAAGCAGTATATAAACCGATTTTTCCGAACGTATCATTATTTCCAGAACACGGGTATTGCGACTGGAACGGTTCGCCACAATGAATCCCATAGCAAATGTGACCAATAATGGTGACAATTTCAGAAACAGTGAAATACCACTGGCAAACATAACAAGCCCGATAGTCACTAACAATAATTCATCCTGAGTAACTTTATGATAGGATAAAAAATGGAAAACAAATCCTAAAATTCCACCAATACTGAGTGACACTATAAACCAGGCCCAGGCAGATAAATGATAAGCAGTTGTATAAAATGGCTGATCCACTTTATGATAGCACAAGGCGAGACCACAAATCATAATACTGAATAGCGCGTCGACAGCGGCGATGTATCGAAATAAATTCATTAAGCCTTTGGAAGGAATATGATGGTCCCGATGGACAATGGCCATGGATGATTGGCCGGTGCAGGCAGCTACCGCAGCCATGATCATTGCCAATACCCACGCATGAGCATGACCATAACTGAGTGTTCCGATAAAAATAACCCAAAACACCCAAAACACAACAAGCATGGTAATGATTGCCAACACCGCGGTAATAGAAAAATAATTCTTCGGTAGAAAGCGGACTTTGTTTATATCAAATTGCAAGCCAAACAGAAAACCGATCCAGCCGAGTCCAAAACTTAAAAAGGGATGCAACTGCTGAGCAGCATCCGGATTGATTAGCTGAAGAAATCCGGGACCGATTAAAAGTCCGATAAAAATGAATTCCGTGCCTGTAAGAAGGATATGGCGGGTTCCGAGCGGGATTTTCCGGCTGTTGAATGTAAATTGGGAACCGATCAGTGCAATGGTTGCCGTAATTACTATGATTAGGATAATCTTCATGCACGCTCACGGGTTGCTGACTGTTACTTCATGAAAATACATAAAATAATTCAGTAAAGCAAGGAGATTTTTGAATGTTGCAATTTATACAAATTGTACTGATGGTGGCATACTGCGAAGGTTTTCAGGTATTCTAGCCTTACATTATTGGGAATGGTAACACTATTTTGAACTGCGCCTTCCAAAGGATGGTAGATGGGAAGTATGAGATAATCGGCAGAATGAATATACCAGGCGGCATCTTCATGATGGTGCGCAAAATGGAGGTTATTTTCGAGATGAAACATTTCACCGCCAAGAACGCGGCTACCGGATGGTAACGTTGCTCTCAACATACGCGATGCGGCAATTTCACTGCTGTCGGCTTGCGCTATCTGTAAAATAAAGCGGCTGGTCTGGATAACGAAAATCAATATGACACATACAGCCAGAACATCACGACGAAAATTGCGAATTTGTTTGTAACGGCTCAACGCAAGCGTTATAATAAGTGCAATTATCCCGCTGGTGACCGTTAATACATGGCGAAACAATTCAAACGCCTGAACGCGGGGCAACAGCCACCATTGATTTATATCAAGCAAACGATTCTGATATATGAGATATTCCCAGATGTGAAACCCAGGAATCGGGGGGATAGCCGGAGTTCTAAGCATTAAATGAGGTTCAAGGATCATCATCATCAATGCATAGGCAATCTGTTGAATAATCAGCCACAGAATCGCATATTGAATACTGCGACAGAAGATTCGGCCTGTTGCGGAGCTTGTACCTGATTGTTTGACCAAATCAGAGTTGCCGACCCAAAATATTATTCCTGCTATGCCCAATGGCGGCAGTACAATTAAGAGATGGTGAAAGCTGGTGTAACGGGAATTGGAAAGCATAAACAAGCCACTGATTAACCATGTAATAACAATCCATTCCAGTTCAGACGGAACATTCGAATTTCCACGCTGAAAAAATAACATAAAATAACCAGCCGCGGCCACCGACAGTATCGGCGCCATATGAAACAGATGCCCCAAATATATAAATCGACGACAAACGGATTCCAGGGCCGCCAATCCCACGCGCAATGCATCATGTTGCTGAATCACAGCCGGCGCACGAACCAGCTCCAATTCTCCGTACCCAATATTCGTTCGTAATACTTCCAAAAAAGTTTGGAAGTCCGTCGCGATGAGCCATGCTGCACCGTACAACAAAAAACCTGCACCAATTCCTGTTGCGACCAACAAACTATCCCGCCACATTCGTTTTATAATCAGCGGAACGAACACTGTTGGTATCAAAATAATCGCATATAACTTAGTAGCAAGTGCTACAACTACCATCACCCCTGCGCCAATGGAATACCAATACGATTGTTCCCGGTTTAGTAACAATAGAATTGTAACTACCATAAAGAAGATAACCATCGGCTCGATAACCGCAGTTCGTTGAACCATGCTGAAATAATAATTTAATCCGATCGCTAGTCCGGCAATCATTCCGGCCTTGCGATCATAAAACGTTTTAACGATTCTCATGATGAGCCAGATTGTGAGAATACCCAAAATTGCATTTAACATACGGGCCGGCACATAACCGACGCCAAATAGTTTAAAATTGAGAGTATGTAGAAGAGTAAAAATGGGATGGAGATATAAATAGCAAGGTTTATGTGGTTCAATATTCCAAATTCCAAACAATGTCTTTGTACGCGCATCCAGCAATTTCCAGCCTTCATCTGTGAACAGGTGATGAATTGGCGTATCCATGCTTAAATGAATGACGCGTACAAAAATAATCAGAATGATGGCAAGCCACCAGCCGTATTGTAAATAATCGACCGATTTGGGAATTCGGAATATGTCACGTAAGGGGGATTGCTTCATTATCGGTTCATCGAATCGCCATTTCCTGTGTATTGTCTACCTGATATTTGTATTGAACCGAACGCCGAACAGGTACTGTGGGATGTTGGAATATATCGTTCCGAATAATACCATCCATTTTTTCAGGAACCGGTAGATCCAGCATGTGTAGCACAGTTGGCGCGATATCCATCGCATTAAATTCAGGAATATGGTAATTCTCTTTCACATCTGGTCCGGTAATTAACACGACGCCGTGGGGAGTCCGGCAGGCATGCACCGGGTAATCATCGTTAGCGTATCCGACACAATGCCGAATCGTTCGTTTATTTGGATCAAGATAGTAATCATGTCGATGCGGAACAAATACAATGTCCGGCGCATGCTCCAGACAGTCGCCGGAAAATATTTCTTCCTTGCGATATACATGGGCTATGACATTTTCAAAAGTACATGGATCTTTCAACCGATATAGCTCACGGATAATCAGATTTCTCAAATTTTCATATTCGGCGCCTGGCTCAACAATCCCTTGAGGTTCGCGTCCTTTAAGATTTAAATTGATGCCGGGCATCAGATACGAGGGGAAATAGGCTTTGGTGCGTTCCCAATGAATAATCAGATTTTCACGAGGAAACATTTTTCGAAACGTCGCTGGCGTAAACTTTTTGGCTAATTCACAGAATGCATCAGGTATGAAAGCTCGCAAATTGTCTTTCGTGATGTGTGAATTAGCAAGAAATGAAGTAATCCAACGGCCATTGCCATTTCCCTGTGCAAAATAATCATTGTAGAAGTTGGGAATACTTGCCTGTTCCGTGCTGACTGACCGTGCTAATAATTCATGCTCCCACAACCACTCATTTACAAAAAATTTTTTCTTTACCGCTTTATAACCGTATGGTGAAACAACCAGTGTTTGAATACCTTCACCGTATGCATCGATAAGCTCGCCAAGCAATTTATCCATCAACTGGTAAAACCGCTGAATGATTTCATTTTCGTTCCAGAATAAGCTTTGTAAACGATCGAGTGTGGTAAAATTGACAATGCCAAGTGACCATTCATTTTTATGTAGTAAATCCTTAAAAATCTGTTGCCGCTTCATCATTGTCTTTTGAGCGGTTGCCAAATATTCGGTAAGTGATGGCGAACAAATATTAAAAAAATCGGTAATATATTCTTGTTGAATCAATTCACTTGTCAGGTACGACGGGAAAGTAAATCTTTTTTTATTATGAAATGGAAGTCCGCTGATTAGAATGCCGCGGAGCGGATCCGGCGGAAAGGTCATAGGGACGTTCATCACTATCGATCGTAATCCAAATCGTCCGATTACCCGCCAAAGCTGCTCACTGCGAACATCACTGCTGGATGCAAACGGACGCTGATACGTGCCATTAAATCCGTTGTAATAATCATATATGTTATGACGCCCGGGATTAACGCCGGTCATCATCGAGGTCCAGCCGACCGGTGATGATGCCAGAATTGGCGACTGCAAATTACCGTAACTGCCCGTTTGCATTAATTTCTGAAATGCCGGCAATTTTCCAGCATCAATTAATGGTGTCAGCATGTGGTAGGTTGCACCATCGATTCCAATGAGCAGTACTTTCTTCTGATGTGACATGAATATCCCCCTTGACGAACGACCATTCGGTGCTTCGTAAAACCAGTCGGGTGCATATGGTGGTGCAGTTAACGGTTCATGATCAACGATCTATCCGCTCATGCCAGGATACCAAACAGGAATCCCGAATGCTGCATGTGCTTATACAACCCTCACTTAAAAGTTTGTTATCTTTACCGACAACACAAATACTTTGCGGAAACTTAACATCGATGTTTTATGTTTTCACTATCAGGAAATCGGATTTGCACATTTTCCATCATCCAATCGCTTCAACTTGTCGCCATTTTGGAAAAAATGCCATCAAATCAATATCCAGTTTGAGTAGCGCAACCAAGTACACAAACAGAAATACAACGCCTGAAGTTGCAACCATAACAACGTGCGGCAAAAATTGTGATAATGAGATATGCCATAACCACGTAACCAACGCCCCAATCATGACTGCCAGCAGCGGTTTGAGAAAATTGGATGAAAACGGATGAATCCTGAAAAAGTAGTAGACTTCAATCACACGCAGTACATCGATCAACACATTGGCGCCAGCCATTAAAATCGCTGCGCCCAGCAATCCGTAACGGGGAATCAGGAACCAGCCTGCGCCAATTTTGATGAGCAGGATTATCAGGGAATTTACGGTATTGACTTTGGGTTTGCCCATCATCATTAAAAGCATGCCGACTGTGCCTACAGCAGCATCGGCCAATCGGCCAAAAGCAATTATCGCCAGAGCAATGGCGCCGCCAACAAATGCATTTCCCCAAATCCCCATTAAATCATGGGAGAAACCCACAAATAACATTACCAGGGGCAATGCCGCCGAAAACGACCACAGCGTCTGCTTCTTTAATAACGAAGAGATCGCCGGGACATTATCACGGCCATGCAGTTCGGCTATAATTGGTGAAAAAATGCCGTTAAACGTATATTGCACAAATACGACGAGCATGGTAACCCGAATGATCACTCCGAGCACACCCACATCATTGGCATGGGCAAAATAACCAAGCATCAGGAGCTCAGCCCACGCACTAATATAACTTAGTAGTCCCTCACCCAGTACCGGCGTACCGAATCGTAACAACTTCCCTGTAATTGGCAGCGGTGGTCTCAACATGGCAAATCGATTTTGTTTTTGAAGGCGGAAACTTCCAACCACAACAGCAGCTAATGTGGCTGCAGCAATGGCGAGCATGAGACCGGTCATACGGAAACCAATGGTGAATAACAGCGCAATCAGAATAAATTTAACAACCGGGAAGAGGATGTTTTCCAGCATGATTTTATCTTTGACCTGACCACGCGCCAGAAAAATACTCGTGAATATCGGGATTAAATTACTTACAGGCAGCATGAATGCAAACCAGCGAACAATTTTCACCATGTCAGGTTTGTTAAAAATAGCAGTGGATATGAGCGGAGCAAGGATATATAGAACAATTGCCACCACGCTACTAAGCATCACCGTCACGAATACAGCAATTTGTACCGCTGAATGTTCATGATTGGGTTGATTCTTTCCACGGAAATACCCGCTAAAGCGCATGACCGTATAATCCAGGCCAAACCGACCAAGCAGGCTGGCAATGTAGGCGACCACACTGGCGAGAAAATAAAGACCGTAGCCATCTGCGCCCACGAAACGTGAGATAAGAATGCTGGTACTGTAAAGCAATCCCATGGAAATAAATTCCCCAGCCATCATCAACTGCGTCCCGCTGGTCAATCGCAGCAATTCATGGGACGAGTGATGGTCCGATTTATTCATTGTTCTCATTCTCATGATGTCTCTTCGCATTTTTATAAACAGCCACCGTTTCCTTCGCAGCATGAATCCATGACATTTCAAGCTGTACTTTGCGGTGACCATTGGTGCCAAGTTCCTGCCGCAGATTCTCATCCTGCAACAGTCGAATAACAGCATCCGCCAAAGCAGCGTCATCATTCGGCGGAATTAATAAACCGGTGCGCTGGTGTTCCACAATTTCGGGAAGCCCCCCGACAGTTGTGGCGATGACCGGCCGCGCAAACGAATAAGCCAACGGGATGACGCCGCTCTGTGATGCATCGTTGTATGGTAGGACGACGATTTTCGATTGTTGAAAAAGTTTGGCGGCAAGCTGCGGCTCGATAAAATAATTGTATACATCATAGTGAGCCGAGCCATCGATCGATGAATCGTCCTCAAGCGAGAGCCTGCCTTCACCGGCAATACATGCCTTGTAATCAGGAACAACATTTACAACACGAGCCGTCGCATCGATCAGCGTACGAATTCCTTTGTAATCCATTATCCGCCCAAAGAACAGTACATCAAATGCCGGGCGCCCATTCGCCGGTACCGGATCATGATACAGGAAGCCATCGCCCGAGAATGTACGATATACTCGCTCAGGTGCAATGTTTAGTTTCTGAATCAACTGATCACGGATAAAATTACTGTGCGCGATTAACACATCGCTGTACCTGGCGGCTAATTTGTTGGGCATAAACCATTGCATTCGCCGGGAATGCGTATCACCGCTGTGCGGACGTAGATCATGGATAGTAGTGACGAGCGGCCATCGTTTCATCCAGGGCAGCAAAAATGAAAACCAAATAAATCCACTCTGAAAATGCACAACATCCGGCTCAAATTGACGCATGGCGTGAAACACGCGTATTGCCGCAACCAGATTCAACGGATTGCGCAAGCGCGGGAACGTCATGTCCAGCAACTGTACATCCGGATGAACTTTATGGCGAAACGGTTCCACACTCTGTCTGGGAATAACCAACATTACCTGGTGTGACGATGCCAACGCATTAGCCAGACCAATACTGTAATCCGCCAATCCATGATATGAAATCAACACTATCCGCACATCTGAGCCCCTGTAAATAAATAATGAACCGATATACTTCGCACAGACATATTTCTAATATCTATTTTTAGTACTTGCTACTGGCTATTAGCTATTGACTGTCCAAAAGCGAAGAGCCAAAAGCAGAAAGCTTCTATCAATTTGACTAAAAAATAAATATTCAATTTATGATCGAGAGTAGTATATCACTATTCGATCACCGGCGCCGAATCCGGATACCAGTGAAAAATCAGCTCATTCCCCCCAAGAACAATACCAATCAGCGGCGTCGAATGCCACTGCATAAACACCGGATTCACGAGTGAAGACAGCATCATCCCCAGATGCGCCATTGTGAATCCCAAACACATGCTCTGCCAGAACGGATCAGGAATCTGCTTCCAGCGCTTCAATCCACGAAATGCCCCGACTGTCAGCAGCCACATAAACGGAATAAATCCCAGTCCGCCCATTTTCATTAAAATCCATAAATATCCATTATGGATATATGCATTCAATTTTGGATTCCAGTCGACATCATCACGATAATCATTGCCCAGGCCAATTCCCAAAATCGGATGTTGCATAATGTGTGTGCGGGCAATGCGATTTTCAATGACTCTGTCTATCAATGTTCCTTCGGTTACCAGCTTTCGTCCCCGGGTTAGCGACCACAATCGATCCCAGGTTGAATCCACGTATTGTTTTAACTGACCATCATTAATTTGGACATACGTGACCATTGCCATGCTTAGAAATACAAAACCGCAAGCAGCAATCATCAAGCGTATTTTATGATCGCTGGTACCAACAAGAAACATCAAGCCGATCATCACTATTGCCGGTAGCCACAAATTCCGATTGAATCCGATAATCAGGCCACACAGTAGAACCATTGCCAACCCGACACGTACGAAAGTCATTCGGTGAATTGTAACGGTGGCTGCCGCAATCATCAGCATCACGTAAATAAGTGTGTTGCCTGGCGGTATGACCCGAATCGTATCAGAGTATGTTCGCCCCATCGTGGCCAGCGACTCGACGCGTGCCGGGATGATGTGGATGGCATGGCCTAAACTAACTTGTAGCACCATGAAGGCCACGACCACCAGCGCAATCAGGTGCAAGCCGTTTACCAATCGCCGTAATTGCTGTGGTTGCCGCAATAAATTTGTGACTGCAAAAAAAATCAGATAATACGTGATGATCCGCAATTCACTTAAGGCGCTGCGTACCGGCACATTGAAATGTACTACGGCAAGCATCAGCGACAGTATAGCGATCACCCAGAAAATCAGCAAGGGCACATCCAGCAGCGTATTAATTAATAGCCGCTCCGAATCGACAAATCGTTTGACAAGAATCAATCCAAGATAGCTGAAAAAGAACAAATCTATCAAATGAAAATTTCCCACCGCCGTAGCAACAGAAGGAAGCTGCTCTTCATAAATCACACTCGCGGTAAATACCACAATCAGAACAACACCAAATTCTTCATGGCGCCAGATCATGTAACCTGTCAGCGAAACAATCAGGATGATGATCAGCGGATATACACCAAGCAATATCGCCAGTCCGATTACAATTCCCACTGCCCCAAAAATCAGCGGCGTTATCCACTGAGATGATTGAACCTCAACCATACGTTAACCACTTCCTGCAGTGCATAATGCATTGGGGACAATCAGTTTTTGAAACGGACCAAATTTAAAAAAGTAAACCGTCCCCAGGCGCTCAAATCCGGCCTTGCGAATTCCACGTATCGATGACACATTTTCAATACTGGTGGCGATATAGGCTGTACGAATTCCCTGATCAGCCAATTTTTCGCATACGTCATTTAACAATGTCGGATAAATGCCACGCCCGCGGAACTCCGGGTGCGTAAACGCTTTATACATATACGCCTGATCTTCGCGTAAATTAATATCAAAAATTCGGTCGTCGTAAATAGAATCGTGACTGACCCAAACATAGCCAACGACTGATTCTAATCGCGCCAGATAGCATTCATGACCGTACTTCAAATCAACATCTTCAAAGCCGGTCAGGTCATATTGTTTCGGATCAAGATGCTGAATGTCTTCATGCGATGCCAATCCAACCTGCAATGGTTGTGCAATTTGTACATTGGGTTGACTTGCCACCAGCTTTTTCCGATAGAAAAGAATACATTCAATTGGAAAAGCCATTTGTAGCATGCGATAGCTTGCCATAAACAGGCAACCCCATAATCCGCGATGATGGATATTATAAATTATTTTTTTGAAACTGATAGTCGGCATTGGTTATCGTTTTATAAAAAAAACCTGATATTTTCAGTTTGAAATAGAAACTAAGATTGTTTATTATTAAAATGAACGGTTAAAGGTTTAGTGTTCAGAGTTATGAATACAATATGGATCCGATACAATTTTATTTAATCAAATGAATTTTAACCGGGAACGTTGAACCCGAAACCGATGAACCCTGGTACCTTTATTTAATCAACCGTCTGATCCTGTTTCGTAGTTTAATGGGAATCAACGCACGCACCAATGTCCGCCCTAATACGCCCAGTTGAATTAGAATGACGAACATCCGGCCATGTAGTGTATGCCAGCCGAACGCCATGTGAGTTTCAATTGTTCGAGTAGCAAATCCTTGTTTGAATAATGTGTTGCCATCCAACAAATGCAGTTTTTGTAAACCATCAGAAATTGCATCCGCCACTGCGTGACTAATTAGTACCGGCATAATTGACACATGCGATGGTAAATGATGGTTGTCGAAGCCTCCCTGATACAAATACAAATGTCCGCGCCACACAAAAAACCATGCCATACCAAATGTGCCGTTTTCATTTTCCAGTTGATAAAACCGCACATGTCCGTTTGTCGCCATCCGCGGCAGCAATTCATTTTGGAAAGCGATTATTCGCGCATTATCGAAACTGGAAAAACCGACAGTTTTATTCCGTCGTGTCCGGTGTAAACTAACAAATTGTGAATAAGTATCTGCAATGTCCTGAACAGCATCGATACGCGAGATCGTTACTTTAAATTCATCCTGCAATCGCCGTTCATGATTACGGATATTCCGACGATTCCGTCGTCCTAAACCCGCCAAAAACTCATTATGCGTTGCCGGCAATTCACCAACCGGACAATGTCGTTCGGGCCACAACCGCAGATTTTCAGCAAAAATATCCCACAACATACTCAGTGTGGCGCTGCCCTGCACTAATCCGTTCAACTTCAACATATCCCATTCGGAACGTTGATCAAGTATACACTTAACAATCGACCAACGCGCTGATTCGGCAAACGCGCTGTCTGTGATGACATCAATAAAATCGGTACCGGAACGGCTATCCGCCCCGATGAATTGCAATGAGCGGTAGCGTCCACCCAAATGAGAACGAATACAAAACGGTCCAATTCCTACCAGACGATCAGATTCGTCCAGCACCAAAATCAGCATTAACTTATACTGCGATTGAAATACCTGCCACCAGCTAAACATCCACTCCCAGCTTACAAAAATACTGGACGTCTTATCGGCTACTACCAGATCGTTCCAGCGAGACTGCATCTGTGCGAATAAATCTGTATCGCTGCAAATACTCAGTTTGAAATTTTGTTGATTCGGTTCTGTTGACACGATTATCCTGGTTTACCTTTTTTTATGATCCTGATATCATGCAATGGGCTGAGTGAATGCCATATCGCCTAAAAATTACGAAAGTTCGATTTCCATTTTAAGAATCAACGACATCATAAATTGATGCATAAATTACTAAACAAGAACAGGGTTTTTAGTTTTTCATTTGCTAATTTTTAAATGCTTATTTAGCCTGGATTATTCATTGTAATTCACTAAGGAATGCAGACAACCTGAATGGTGCACGTTTCTGAATTTTATCAAAAAAAA